>JBBQXC010000042.1:0-28522 GCA_038210005.1 Gemmatimonadales bacterium | reverse complement strand
GGCGAGATATTTGGCGGCTTCGTGATCTTCCGCGAGCCGATCGAAGTGATGTTCCACACCATACAGCGCACCGGCCGCGAGAATACCGCTCTGACGCATGCCGCCGCCGAAGCGCTTACGCACACGATGCGCCCGCGTGATGACATCGACCGATCCGACGAGACATGCGCCGACCGGTGCACCCAGTCCCTTGGAGAACGAGACCATGACGGTATCGGCGCACGCGGCGAAGTCGGCGAGTGACGTGCCGGTCGCGACGGCGGCATTCCAGAGGCGCGCACCATCGAGGTGCACCGGCAGGTTCACGCCGCGCGCGACGGCGGTGAGGTCGCGGAGGTCGTGGAGCGGTGTGACGGCGCCGCCGGCACCGTTGTGCGTGTTTTCGAGGCACACCATCGACGGCTCGACGGCGTGTATCGACGGGGCACGAATACCGGCCAGCAGATCGGGGGCACGAAACACCGACGACGCGCCTTGGATGGAACGCACTTGCACCCCGCACAGGGCAGCGGTCGCCGCGATCTCCCAGTGAATAATGTGCGCATCAGCGTCGAGCAGAATCTCGGTGCCCGGCGTGCTCTGTACCCAGATCGCCGCCTGATTGGCCATGGAGCCGCTCGGGAAGAACAGCGCGCGCTCCATGCCGAGCCGCTCGGCCACCACCGCTTCGAGTCGGCGCGTGGTCGGGTCGCCGTCGAGCACATCGTCGCCGACCTCCGCCTCCGCCATCGCGCGACGCATCGCGGCCGTGGGCCTGGTCACGGTATCACTGCGCACATCGAGGAGCGGAACGGCGAAATCGGTCATGGGCGTTTGGTTGGAGGTCGCTTGTTCGGTTTGGCGCGTGTCGGCGTGGCGGCGGCGGCGGCGCGAACCGCTTCCTCTGCCTGCCGCAGGGCCGCCAACTCGCTCCGTCGCAGATCGTAGGCCTGCGCGACTTCGCCGCCGATCAGAAAGAGCAGCGCGCCGTAATATGTCCAGAAGACCACCGCGACGATGGCGGCGATCGTGCCCGTGTACAGCGAACTCGGATCGAAGCGCGCCACAAAGATCCCGAAGAGATGTCGCGCAATTTCGAACAGAATCGATGCCGTGAGCGCGCCGACCGACGCCATGCGGACGCTGGGCCGACGACGCGGCAGACCGCGATACATCGCGTAAAAGAGCACGAAGACGACGGTGAGCGCCATCAGCCGGCCGAGCAGATACCCCACGCCCCCCATGGCCTCGGTGCGCAGTCCCGTTTCCTGCAGCAGCGCCAGACCGCGCGTGGTGGCGAGATCGACGTAGGTCGAGATCACCACGTAGACCACAATGGCGACGGTGGCGATGATCGTCGCGAAGAAGTCGAAGACCTTGCCGGCGACGATGCCGCGATCGGTGCCGTCGAAGATCAGCGCGAGGACGCTACGCAACGATCCGAACAGACGCGTGGAGAACCAGGCGAAGCCGATCGCTGAATACGCCGTGACGGCGCCGCGGGTGTTGAGCACGTCAGCCACGATGCCGCGCAGCAGTTCCCCGGCCGCGTTGGCACCGCTCGGCAGCAAGCGATCGACGAGGGCGGTGACGGTGTTCGCCGCTTCCGTCGTCTCGCTGCCCAGCAGGAACGAGAGGCCGGAGATGAGCAAGAGCACAAACGGCAGAAGGGCGAGCAGGACATTGAAGGCCAGCCCGCCCGCCAGGAACAGCACATTGTCCTCAGCGCCCTGATTCCAGACGCGTCGGACAATGTCCCACCAGCTTTCAGCCTTCGCTCGTAGCGTCAGGTGACTCGTCCCCGGAACTCGCGACCATATCGTCGGGCGCGCTCGTGTCATCGGCTCCGTGACGACGACCGTGCTCGCGGTAGGCGCGACGACTGTCGGCGTAGGCGCGCTTGCTGTCGGCGACGGCGCGCTCGAGGTCGGCGCGTGCCTGCGAAGCAGCGTCGCGACCGGCGGACACGGCATCACCGACCGCCTGCACGCGTGAGCTCACGGCATCGCGGGCGCGTCCCACCTGTTCGTCGAACTGGAAGCGCGTCTTCTCGACGGAATCGGCCATTTTCTCGCCGAACTCATCGGTCATGTCTTTCACCTTGCGTCCGGCGCGCCGCGCTTCGTCCTGAAGACGTTGCCGGGTTTCGGCGCCACTGGCCGGCGCGAACAGCAGCGCGGCCCCTGCCCCGATCGCGAGACCGAGCAGAAAGGTGCCGATGCCACTGGTGCCATTGTCACGGTCGATCACCACCACGCGGTCATCGTCGTACTCGTCGTACCGGGCCATATCACACCTCACAAGCAGTGATGAGTTGCGTGTCGTGCGTGGTGAGCACGCCGATCCGGCGCGAACCACCCACGACACCATACTGACAACTCAGTCCGAAAGATCCGCGTCGTCCGGGGCCGCCACGATCGTGCTGGCTCCCGTCGGAAACGGGCGATGCTGCTCAGGTATCGTGACGAACTGCTCGACGATCGCACGGGTTCCGGCGATGCCGAGCTGCTCGAACAGGAACGTGAACTTCTTGTCGTACGCCTCGCCGAGCATGCCACGCACGGCAGCAGGTAGTGCCCACAGCTGCTTCTTGAACGGTCCGATCGCCTTCTTGCGCGCCTTGTAGTAGAACTGCTCGTCGGTGTCGTTCGCTTTCCGCTCGTCCTTCGCGTTGGTGTCCAGCCACGCATACATATCGGCGCGCAGGGCGGCCGGGATGTGATCGAACATCATGGTTTGGAAGTTCGTCGCGAGATGGATTTCCGCCGTCTCGAGCCGCGGGAAGTTGCTGAATGCGGCATCGGGCAACGTGGACGCGCCGTGCTGTACTGCACCGGCCATGCCAAAGCGATCACGCCCGATCTTCGAGAGCTTCTCGAGCGTATCGAAATCGAGGGCGACGTCGGCGATGGAGCCGTCGGCGAGCACGATCCCGCCGTGCGACGTGCCCGACTGTACCGAGATTTTGGAGAGCCCCGCCGTGCCGGACGCCTGCGCCTCGAGCGTGGCGTTGAAGCCGTCCATGAACGCTTCGAGCTCTTCCGGTGTGCTGTTCTCGGTGCCGACCTCACCGATTTCGCCACCAATGGAGATCGTGACGCCGGCCGGCTCGGCCGCGCGCACGAACCGTGTGATGTCCACGCACACCTCGTAGTTGAGGCGCTGCTGCTCGGCCAGCGTTTCCTTGGACAGGTCGACCAGCGTGGACGTATCGACGTCGATGTTGTAGAAGCCGGCGGCGACGGCTTCGGTGACCAGCGCCTTCACGGCGTTCACTTCCGTGAGGGGATCGACGGCGAACTTCTTGTGGTTGACCTGGAAGTGGTCACCCTGGATGAACACCGGTCCGCGATATCCTTCTCGCAGCGCGGCCGCGAGAATTACCGACACGTACTCGTCGGGGCGCTGTTCGGTGTAGGCGATCTCGGAGCGGGCAATTTCGAGAATGAACGCGCCCGCCTGCAAAGTGATGGCCGTGCGGAAGATGGCGCGGGTCGTGTCGTACGTGAGCGCGCGGATGTTCATCGCGGGCACCGTGAATCCACTGCACTTGCCATGGCCGCGGGCGACATACAACTCGTGAATCGACGCGGTACGAACACCGACCGTCTGACCCAGCTCCCACACGAGCCAGCGGGCGAAGGTGCGCTCGCCTTCGTTGCCGAAGACCGCTTGATGCACCAGCGCATCCATGTGCGCAGAGGTGAGGACGGCGGCGTCATGCAGCTGAACGCGTCCGCCTTCCACCGTAACGGCACCGCCAAACAAGGACGTCGTGAGCTTCGTCGTATCGGACATTCGTGTCGTGAATCCGGCCCGGCGCGCGCCGGGGCGGGTCAAGGTGAGTGAGCGACGCCCCCGGCCTGCCGGAATACGCCGCGTCTGCTGGTGAAAGTTCCCACCAAAGGGACAGGTGCGGCAAGTCCGGAATTCGCTTTCCGATCAAACCGTGAACCGCGGGTCCGGCTTGGGCAGGGCGTCCCACTCCGCGCGCGCCTGCTCGCTGCCCGCGCGTCCGAGCAGTGCGTAGGCGAAGTTCTTGCCCAGTTCCACACCCGGCTGGTTGAAGGCGTTGACGTCGTACAGCACGCCGGCGTAGGCGGTGGCCAGGGCGAAGGTCTGCATGAGCGCGCCCATGTGAAACGCATCGATGGTATCGATGGCCAGGGTCGCGTTGAACCGCCCACGCGCCGCGAGGGCGCCGGCGGTGGCGCGCTGTTCGATGTCGATCAGCTCACCGAGCGTGTGCCCCGCGAGGTAGCTGAGCTCCGGGATGTCGGCGTGACGCGCGGGGATCACCCCCTCCTGCTGGCGCCCCTTCACCGTGATGAAGGTGACGGTCTTGTCGAGCGGCCCCTCCATGAACAGCTGCACCTGCGAATGCTGATCGGTCGCGCCGACGGCCGGCAGCGGCGTCGGTCCCACGGGTGTGCCATCGCTGCGCAGCTTCCCGAGAGACTCGGCCCAAAGCTGCACGAACCAGAGGGCGAGATCGCGCAGGGGGTCGGCATACGGCATGAGGACTTGCACCGAACGCCCGTGACAACTGTCGGCCGTGTGCTGCAGCACCGCAAAAGTGCCAGGCAAGTTGGTGGAGAGATCGGCACTCGCGGCGCGCGTCATGACATCGGCCGCACCGGCCAGCAGGGCTTTCACGTCGATGCCGATCAGCGCGGCGGGCAGCAGACCAACGGGCGACAGCACCGAGAAGCGGCCACCGACATTGGATGGCACGTCGAGCGTCGTGATGCCTTCCGCCCGCGCGATCTTGCGGAGCGCGCCGACGTCGGGATCGGTGATGAAAATCAGGTGCGCGCGCGCTTCGACTTCACCGACGGCGCGCGCCAGCGCCTCACGCACGATGAGGTACTGCGCCATCGTCTCCACGGTACCGCCGGACTTCGACACCACCAGCACGAGGGTGCGGGACAGCTCGAGCCGGGCGAGCGTCGCGGCGATGGTGGCCGGATCGACGTTGTCGAGCACGTGCAGGCGAGGGGCGCCCCCGCGCGCGTCATCGCTGAGCGCGTTCCAGGAAGGCGGCCGCAGGGCGGTGCGCAGGGCGATCGGGCCCAAGGCTGAGCCACCAATACCCAGCAGCAACACATCGTCGAAGCGACCGCGCGCCTGATTGGCCACGGCGAGTGTGGCGTCGCACAGTGCATCGTTACCCGGCAACGTGAGGAAACCGAGCTCCTGCTGCATGCCGTGCACGCGAGCGTGCGCCTTGGCGAACGAACCGGCGGCATCGGCGAGCTGCGCGGCGGTGATACCGGCACCGTGCGGCAGCGCCGCTCCCATCATGTTGGTGAAATCGAGCGACAACGCCATGGCAACACACTCCCGACAACGCGTGAGATCGAATGACGAAACGAACGAAGCTACGAGATGCTCACCACCAACCCGTCGTACGCCGGCGCAATACCGGCAGGCAACTCGGCGGCGAGGGCGGCATGCGAGGTGTCGTGCGTGAGATGCGTGAGGAACGTGCGTTCCGCGCCGATATCCTGTGCCACCGCCACCGCCTCGGCGATGGAGAGGTGCGTAGGATGCGGGTGACGCAACAACGCATTGAGCACCAGCACGCGAACGCCGACGAGCGCGGCACGCGCCGTGTCGGGAAGCAGTTTCGCGTCGGTGATGTACGCGATGTCGCCCACGCGATAGCCGACGACCGACGCACGCCCGTGCGGCACCGCGATCGGCAGCACGTCAGTACCGTTCACGTTGAAGGGCACGCCGGGCTGAATCGACGTCAGTGTACCTTCCGGCCGCGTCGTGCCGGGCAACGGACGCCACTGCTCGTCCATGATGTACGGGAAGCGCGCGCGCAACGTGCTCAGCGTGGCCGCTTCACCGTACAGCGGCAGCGACGTGGCGCGACGGATGGTGAAGGCGCGAAGGTCGTCGATGCCGTGGATGTGATCGGCGTGTTCATGCGTGTACAACACGGCATCGATGTCGTCGATTCCCGCCGCCACAAGCTGCAAGCGCAGCTCGGGTGGCGTATCGATCAGCAGGCGGGTGCCGTTTCCCGTTTCGATGACGGCACCGCACCGCGTGCGCTTGTCCCGCGGATCGGTGGATCGGCACACCCCACAGCCACAACCGATCTGCGGCACGCCGAAACTCGTGCCGGTTCCCAGAAACGTGAGGCGCACAGATGTGGTCAGAGACGGCACCCGCGCGGTACGCCGGTACGCCGGGTCACACCGTTTCGACCTTGAGCAGGTTGGTGGTGCCCGGCACGTCGAACGGCACGCCGGCGGTGACCAACACGCGATCACCCTTGGTGACGAGACTCATGTCGAGCGCCTCACGCAATGCCATCGCCACCATGTGATCGTATCCGCGCGCGGTGGGCACCAGGCGAGGCACGACGCCCCAGACCAGCGATAGCTGGCGGCATACGCGTGGCTCATCGGTGAGTGCAAGAATCGGCACACTGGGCCGGTGCGACGACACGATACGCGCCGTGAATCCGCTCTTCGTGAAGACCACGACGAGCGGGGACTCGAGCATGCGCACGGCCGCAACCGTGGCGGCGGCGATGGCCTCTTCGGCGTTCACGCCTTTCGTCGTGCGACGGTCGGCCCGATTGGCAATGCCGGGACGCGGGTGCGTTTCGATTTCCGTGATGATCCGACGCATCGCTTCGACCGCGAGGCGCGGATAGTGACCCGCTGCCGTCTCGGCGGAGAGCATCACCGCATCGGTCCCATCAAGGATGGCGTTCGCGACGTCGCTGGCTTCGGCGCGTGTGGGACGCGGGTTGTCGATCATCGACTCGAGCATCTGCGTGGCCGTAATGACCGGGCGGCCCATGCGATTGGCGAGCGCGATGATGTCCTTCTGTGCGTTCGGCACCTGCTCGTACGGAAGCTCCACGCCGAGATCACCACGGGCCACCATCACGGCGTCGGTGGCCTTCATGATCTCTTCGATGTTCTGGAGCGCGATGTCCTTTTCGATCTTCGCGCAGATCAACATCGACTTCGGGATCAGCACACGCAGTTCTTCGATGTCCTGCGCCTTGCGTACGAAGCTGAGCGCCACGGCGTCGAGATCGTGTTCCACGGCAAACGCGAGGTCGGCGCGATCTTTCTCGGTGAGCGACGGGGCCGACACGGCGATGCCGGGGAGATTCATCCCCTTGTTGCTGGAGAGAAGTCCACCATGCACGACGGTCGCCGTGACACGGGGCGCCTCGACCTTGGTGACCACCAGCTCGAAAAGCCCGTCGTTGATCAGCACGCGATTGCCCGGCGAGACGTCGTGACACAGATCGGCATACGTGATCGGGATTTCGTCACCCGCGGCGATCTCTTCGGGCACCAGCACTACTGACGTGCCGGGTTCGAGTTCGCGCTTTTCGGGGAGCACGCCGATGCGGATACGTGGGCCCTGCAGGTCACCGAGGATGGCCACCGGGCGACCGAGTTGTTCGGCGACTTCGCGGACCGTGGCGATCGTCCGGGCGTGCTGCTCGTGCGTGCCATGCGAGAAGTTGATACGCGCGACATCAAGACCGGCCTCGATCAGCGCGCGCACCCCCTCGGCCGAGTTGCTAGCGGGACCGAGCGTGCCCACGATCTTCGTGCGCGGCACATGCACGCGACGGAACGTCGACGGGGCAGACTCGCCAGTCGTCGTCGCGGCGGCGCGCTCGGGTCCCGTACGCGGGATCGTCAGGACATCTTCAGAGGCTGGCAACAGCGGGGGCTCCGGTGGAAGAAGCAGAGGACGCAAGCGCGGCGCGTTTGCGATGCAGGCCGGACAAGAGCGTCACGAACGAGTGCTCGAACGACGCCAGCCCCTCGGCCAGCAGTGTATCGGTCACCGCCTGCAGCGACACGCCCTGCGATTCGAGCGCCGAGAGCACGCGATCGGCGTCTGCAACGTTCTCGGTGACCGAAGCACGGACTTCGCCATGATCACGGAAGGCTTCGAGCGTGGCCGGCGGCAGCGTGTTCACCGTGTTGGCGCCGATCAATTCTTCGACGTAGAGCACGTCTCGATACGCTGGGTTCTTGGTGCTGGTGCTGGCCCACAGCGGACGCTGCACCTGCGCGCCCTGCGAAGCGAGCGCCGTCCAGCGGGCGCTCGAGAAGCTGGCGGTGAAGAGGCGATACGCGAGCTTCGCATTGGCGATCGCGGCGCGACCCTGTAGCGCGTGCAACGTATCGGCAGCGGCCGGATTGGCGGCGGCCATCGCCGTGAGCTGCTTGTCGATCGCGGAGTCCACGCGGCTGATGAAGAAGCTGGCCACCGACGCGATGCGCGCGACCGGCTTACCGGCGGCGGCGCGGTCTTCGAGACCGGCAATGAACGCTTCGATAACGCGGGCGTGTGCGTCGATCGAGAAGAGCAGCGTGACGTTGACGTTGAGGCCGTCGGCGATGAGCTGGCGGATCGCGTCGGCGCCTTCGGGCGTGCCCGGCACCTTGATCATGAGGTTCGGACGATCGACGATCTGCCAGAGGCGTCGGGCCTCGGCCACCGTGCCGGCCGTGTCACGCGCGAGATCGGGCGAGACTTCGAGCGACACGTAGCCATCGATGGCGTCGGTATTCTCATAGACGGCGCGGAAGGCATCGCACGCGTCGCGGACGTCGGTGGTGGCGACCAGCTCGAAGGCCTCACGATCGGAACGGGACCCGTCAAGCGTTGCGAGCTGCGCATCGTAGGCGGCTCCCTCAGCAAGGGCCTTCTCGAAGATCGTCGGGTTGGAGGTCTGCCCGGTGAGCGAGTCCTCGCGGATACGCCGCGACAGATCGCCGTTGGAGAGCATCGCCCGGTCTATATAGTCGAGCCAGAGCGATTGCCCGGCCGCATGCAACGCGTGGAGTCGAGTGGACATGGTATTGGATGAGGCGCGAACATAGAGTGACCGCACAACCTTTTATGGTAATGTGCCACACCGCTCTCCGGCGAGGCCGAGGGCTGCCGGATGTTGGATCGACGCGGATTCGCCGCTCTCGGCCTGTTCCTGAATATAGAACACCCCGTTTGCATGAAACACTCCTCACCGCTGGTCGTATTCGTCCAGAGTGCTTGCTCACCTTGCTTCCGAATTCCGTGCACCCATTCGCTTCCCGACGTCTGATTTCGCGCAACCGGCGCCCCGCGCCTCTCCTCTCGTTGTCGGCCTCGCTCCTGGCGGCGTCATTGCTGTCTGGCTGCCGCGGCACGGTCGCGCCGGCCACACCTGACGAGTCACGGCGCAGGACCGTTGGCGCATCCGATGCGTCGGTCGCACTGCCTCCCATGCCTGCCGCCTGCGGCCCGGCGGCGGGGACGGTGTCCGCGTCGCTGGCCGCGACGCCCGTGGCGGACCCGCTGGTAACGTTCGACAGCGCCTGGACCATCATCGGTCGCACGCACTGGGACACGACGTACAATGGCGTGAACTGGACGGCGGTGCGGGCCGAGCTTCGCCCCAAGGCAGCAGCGGCCACCACCACCGGCCAGCTGCGGGCGGTGCTGTCGGACATGGTGTCCCGCCTCAATCAGTCGCACTTCTCGATCATCCCGCGCGAGATCGCCGACGCTTCGGGAAGTGGCTCCGCGAAGAGCCCCGGTGGTGCGGCGGCGCCCGACCGGAGCGGCTCGATCGGTGCCGAGGTCCGCTATCTGGACAGCACGATTGTGATCGCCCAGATCGATCGTGACGGACCGGCGGCGCGGGCTGGCGTGCAGACCGGTTGGCGCGTGCAGTCGGTGAACGGGTGCCCGCTGTCGGCTCGACTGGCCCGGATGCCGAAGGAGCCGGACGCCCGGCGGGAAGCGCTGATGGCCTACTCGATTGCCACACAGGCACTCGCCGGCGCGGTGGGAGACACCGCCACAGTGCTGTTCGCCGATGCCGGAGGGGCCGAACGGACGGTGCGGATGGTGCGCGCGCCCGAGCTTGGTATGGTCGCCAAGTTCGGCAACCTGCCCGCCATGAACGCGCAGCTCACGTTCGAGAAGGTGAAGTCGGCCGGCAAGACGGTGGGCATCATCCGCTTCAACATTTGGATGCCGGTATTGTCGCCGCAGTTCGACGCCGCGGTCGATTCCCTGCGCGATGCCGACGCCATCGTGCTCGACCTCCGTGGCAACTTCGGCGGCGTGGGCGGCATGTCGATGGGGATCGCGGGCCATTTCCTGGATAGCACGCGCACGATCGGCACGATGGTGCAGCGCGGCGCGACGCTCAAGTTCGTCGCCAATCCCCGGCGTGTGGACACGCGTTCACGCGGTGTGTCGCCGTATGCGGGTCCGCTGGCGATCGTGGTCGACGAGCTGTCGATCAGTACGACCGAGATCTTTGCCGGCGGTATGCAGGCGCTCGGCCGGGCGCAGGTGTTTGGGGTACAGACGTCCGGACAGGCACTGCCCTCGGTGCCCGAGCGGCTGCCCAATGGCGATATCTTATATCATGCCATCGCCGACTTCCTGAACCCGTTCGGCAAGCCGCTGGAAGGGGCCGGCGTGACGCCGGACCGAGTGGTCCCGCTGACGCGCTCGGCGTTGTTGGCGGGACGCGATCCGGCGTTGGAGGCGGCAATGGTGTGGGTGCTTAGGGAGTAGGGAGTAGGGAGTAGGAAGTAGTCGTTGGACTCAACCGGTTCGTCATTCACCTCCCGTCTTTTGGAGATGCTGCACATGAAGGCATTGCGCTCTTTTGCGGTCGCTGCGGCGGCCCTGGTGTTGTCGTCGGCCCCGCTTTCGGCTCAGGCGACGCCGTCGGCCGCCGACGTGCTCGCGAAGTACGTGGCCGCGATCGGGGGTAAGGACGCGATCATGAAGATCACGTCGCTCAAGCAGACGTCCACGATGCAAGTGCCGGCGATGGGGCTCACGGCCGACGTGGAGGCGTATCAGGCGGCGCCCAACAAGATGGCCACCAAGAGCAGCATCCCGGGTGTCGGCGAGATGCTACAGGGCACGAACGGCGAGATCGCGTGGGATGCGAACCCCATGCAGGGAGCGCGTCTGCTGAGTGACAAGGAACTGGCGCAGACGCTCGAAGGCGCCGACTTCTACGGCAATATGCTCTACCCGGCGGACCGCTTCTCCAAGATGGAGAATCTCGGTGTGGCCGACTTCAACGGCGAGAAGAGTTACAAGATCAAGCTGGTCCGCAAGGATTCGGGAACCGAGACCACGCAGTACTTCTCCGTCGCCACAGGGCTGATCGTGGGCGCCGAGACGGTGCAGCAGTCGCAGATGGGGACGCTGCAGATCTCGTCGACGCTCTCCGACTACAAGGAGTTCGGCGGCGTGAAGTTCCCCACGAAGACCGAGGTGAACATGGGCGCGAACAAGATGCTCATGACGATCACGAACGTGGTGATCAACGGGGCGCCGGCGACCGCGTTCGACATTCCCGCTGCCGTGATGCCATTGATCAAGAAGTGACGGAGCGTACCCGGGGGAGGTGTCTTTTTGTTGACTTCCCCCGATCGCCTCCGAGATTGAGGCACTGTGCGTACCCTCCTGTCCCATCCCCGAGCGGGACTGACATTGCTCGAACTGCTGGTGGTGATCGTGATTCTCGCGATCACCACCGCGATTGTGCCGTTGGCATGGCGGCCCCCGCGCGCCACCGAAGGGAGCGCACTCGATGGGCTGACACAGACGGTGCGCCGTGAGGCCATCCGGCGCGGCGAGGAGTTACGAGTGCGAGTGGACGCCGACGGCGCCTGGGTCCTCGCGGCCCGCAACGGCACCGACATCCTCGAGACCGGACGTCTTGCGGCGCCGGTAGCGCCGGTGTCGCTGCGTGTCGACGCCCTTGGCACCTGCCGCCCCGGCAGCGAAATGGCCGGTTCCGGCGCCTCGTTCGACATGCTCAGTTGCCGCTACGTCGCGACGAATGCGGCGACGGATGGCGTGGCCCCGTGACGCTGCTCGAGTCGATCATTGCCAGCCTCCTGCTCGCGGTCACGGCCGTGGTCTGTCTCGATGCGACCCGCGGCGCGGCCGCCCTGCAGCGCAAGAGTGCGGCGTGGACGCAGGCTGTGGCACGCGCCGAGTCGGAACTGGCGACCGTGCGCAGTGGAGGTCTCGCGTTGAGCACCACGCACATCTCGCGGCGTCCGTGGCGCGATGGCCTCGAGCTGATCGAAGTGGATGTCCCGATGGCGGGCGGCGCGAGCTTTCGGCTGACGCGTCTCGTGGAGCGGACGCGGTGATGCGCCAGCGCCAAGGATTCACCTTGCTGGAAGTGATCGTCGCGATCACGGTGACCGGCCTCGCGCTCACCACGGCGGGCATGGCGCTGACGGCCGCGCGCAACACGGCGGCGCGCATTCAGACGCACGAAGCACGCACGGAAGCCGACAGTCGCATTCGTGCCCTGCTCACCGACATGCTGCGCCATGCACCGGCGGCCGAGCAGGTCGATGAGCCGTTGCTGATGGTCGAGCGCTCGGGCGGTACGCCGGCGCTGCGCTTCCTCTCGAACGGCGTCCGCGAGCCGTACGGCACCGGCGGTACCTGGCGGGTGGAGGTCACCGTACGCGACTCGGTGCTTGTGGTGCGCGCGACCCCGACGGGTCGTGACCGCGGGGCGTCGCCGCTCACCGCGATGCTCTCGCCGGTGAGCGGGTTCGAGGTGCGCGTACTGGAGCACGCGTCGGCGCTGGACGCGCCAACGTGGCGCGCCGACTGGCCGATCGCGCAGGACCGTCCGCGCGCGATCGAACTCACGTGGCAGCTTTCCTCGAACGACGCGCCGATGCCGCTGCGGGTGGTGCTCGCGCCATTGGAGCGGCCGCGCTCATGAGCACGACCTATTGTCGGCGTGGTCGCCGCGGCGCGGCGCTGGTCGTGGCGCTGGTCACCATCGCGGTGCTCGCGAGCGTCACGGCGATCGCGAGCAGCCACGCGCGTCAAGCGGCGTCGGTGGTGGACAACCGACGATCGCAGGTTACGGCCCGGGCGATGGCCGAGAGTGGCGTGCTGGCGGCACGTGCCCGCATTGAATCGGAGTTGCGCGAAGCCGAGCGGGAAGCGGGGACCGACTCAGCGCGCGTCGATCTGGTGTTCGATGCGCTGACCGCGGGCAACGGAGCCGTGGTGCAGGATACGATCAGCGAGGGTGCCTTCGCGACGGCGGTGGTCGACGTCAGCGCGCGACTCGACGTGAACCTGGCCGGCGCCGAGGGATTGCAGCAGCTATTGGCGACCGTGGCGCCACCCGATGAAGCGCGACGGGTAGCGGAGTCGATTGCCGCCCGTGTGCGCGGCGACACGTCACGCACCATGCAGCCCTTCACATCGCTCGATGAGCTACTCACCGTGCCCGGTATGAAAGCGGAATGGCTCGATGCTCTCGCCGCCGATCTCACCGTTGATGGCGACGGTCGCGTGAATCGGCGCACGGCGTCGAGGCGGGTGCTGGCGGCGGCCACGGGCACGCTGGTGGATCGGCCGTCGCGGCTGTTGCTGATCTCACGCGGCTGGCGGCTCGGGCACGTGCTGAGCCGCGAAATTCAGGCGGTATTCGATGTGAACAGCACGGAGCTGCGGCTCGTGCGGTGGCGGGAGCAGGACCGATGAGCCGTCCGCTGTGTCTGTTGCTGGAACCGGACGCGGTGTACGCGCTGGCTCGTGAGGGCGCGGGCGGTGCGTCACGCATCGCGTGGAATCCTGAGGCACCGGTACCCATGGTGGACGCCATCCGGGCCCTAGTCGGCGCGCCGACGGCGCTGGTGGTGATCGTTGGACTCGCATTTCTGGAGATCGCGGAGCCGCAGCTACCACCGGTTCCGAACGACGTTCGCGTCCGCATGCTGCAGCGCGACAGCGACCGCTACTTCGCGCTGCGCGAGACTGCAGCCGTAGCCACCGATGGTCGCGTCGCGTTTGCGATGCCGAGTGCGTTGCTGACGTCGTGGATCGACGCGCTGTCAGCGTGGAGTCCGGTGCAGGCGGTGGTTACGGTAGGCGAAGCGGCCGCGCTTGCCGGACAGGACGGTTTATGGATCGTGCCGGCCGGTCCGGGTTCTACCGGCCAGCTCACGATTCGCGAGGGACGGGTGCACGAGGCCCGCCGTACGCGCGGCCGCGTGGCGGACACCGAGCGCACGCTCACGATCACCGAGTTGGCGGGCGGTGCCAGGCGGGCCGCGACGGGTGCACTCGACCTGCAGTTGCTCGATGGCACGATGCGCGCGCGCATTCACCGGCAGCGCACCCGGCGTTGGTGGCAATCGGCGGCGTTCGCAGCGGCCGCGCTGGTCATGCTGGCATGGAGTGTAGATCACTGGCGTGAGCGGCAGCTGGTCGCGTTGCAGGATGAAGCCGAGTCGCTGGAGCTGGCCACGGCCGGCGCCCGCGCCGCGCAGGAACGGTTGGGGCGCGCGGACAGCGAGCAGTCCGCGATCGCATTCGCGGATCGTCGCGCCGTGCGTCCCGATGCGCCATCGGCCGTGCTGGCACGACTCGGTGCCCTGCTCCCTCGCGACGCGTTCATGCAGCGCTTGGAGTGGAATGGGAGCGAGTGGCGCATTGACGGGAGCGCCGATGATGCGGCGGCCTTGGTGCCACTGCTCGATGCCGACGCACTATTCGTCGGGGTCCGCGCGGCGGCTCCCAGTACGCGTTATCTCGAGAACGGTCGCTCGCGCAGCTCCTTCTCCATCGGCTTCCAGACCGGCAGCGAGCCGGTCGCGGCGCGAGGTGCCCGATGAGCACCAATGGAGCAGCGTCGCGGGAACGCCGCGTGGTGATGGGGGGCATTGTCGTGCTCGCGCTGTCGCTGCTGGTCACGTACGGCGTATTGCCCGCCGTCACGCGATGGCGCGACCGTGAGCTCAAACTCGATCGCGTCCGCTCGCAGGTGGCGCACCTGAAGGGCTTGCAAGTGCACTCGAGCGAGCTCGAATCGGCCGCGTCGTCTACGGAAGCGTTGCTGGCCGGCGGAGCGCGTCGCGTGATTCACGCGCGATCCATTGCACTGGGAGCGAGTGCGCTGCAAACGCTGCTGCAGGGCGCGGCCGATGCGAGCGGTTTGGTGGTCGATCGGGTAGAGGTCGGTCCCGACCTGACGAGCGATGGTGACCTGACGGCCACGATGTCGGGCTATGGTGACATTCATGGGCTCGCGGCCCTGCTCGCGCAGCTGGCCGGCGCGCCGCGCATCACGGCGGTGGAGCGCCTCACGGTGCAGATCAATCCGGCGTTGCGTGGCGCACCCGATGTGCTGCGCGTGACGCTCGGGGTCCGCGCGCCGATGGTGCTGGAATGAGCGGGATGGACGGATGGCGCGGGTCCCGCGTGCTGGATGCGCTGGCGGCAATGTGCGGGGTGCTCACGGTGGTCATGCTGGTGCTGCCGGCGTCAACGACCGTCGTGCCGGCCGAGATACGCGTGTCGGCCGCGCGTGGCGTGCCATCGCGTTCTTCGCACAGCACCGGCGCGGCAATCGATTCCGTGCAACGCGAGATCGTACGTACCAACGCGTTCAGCGCCCGTCGCAAGGCGCCGACGGCGCGCTTTGTCGCGCCGGGATCCGAGGCGACACCACCGATGCCGTCGGCGTTCGACGCGGGTGAGGGTGCGGGCGCTGGCGCATTTGCTCCAGCGGAGGTCGACGCCGGGCCACGGCTGTTCGGGATCGTGTCCGTTGACGGCTCGCTTCGCGCGTTGCTGCAGGTGCGTTCGGCGAGCGAGCCGCCACGCTTGCTCGGTGTGGGCGAATCGTCGGGCGGTGTGCGCGTGGTGCGCATTGCCGGTGATCGCGTCGTGATTTCAAGTTCCAGCGGGACGCGCACTCTGCGTCTGTCCCGCGTCGTGCCGGATTCCAGCGAGAACGCGCCGTGATCGTCCGACCGCTTCGACACACCTGGCGCCGCACCGCGCTCGGTGTCCTGCTTGGTCCTGTGGCGTTGTCGCTGAGTAGCCACGCGGTTCAGGCGCAACCGCCGGTGAAAGCACCGGTTGCCGCGTCGCGCACCAACACGCTCGATTTCGCCAACGCGAGACTGGCCGATGTGATCCGAACGTTGGCCACGATGCTGGGACGCACGGTGCTGATGAGCGACATACCGGATGTGCGCGTCACCTTCGCGACGCCGGCGCCGCTGACCAACGCGGAGCTCGAGGGCATCCTCGAGGCGCTGCTGGAATCGCATGAACTCATGCTGGTACCGAGCGGTACGGTGGCACAGGTGCTGCCGAGTGCGAAGGCACCGGCCACCGGGGCGTTGCGCACCGGCTTCGTGTTTCCTGATCCTCCGCCGCTGGGTCTGGTCACGCAGCTCGTGCCACTGCAATCGATCCGCGCCGACGAGGGGGCCGATGCACTGCGCGCGCTGATGGGCAAGGGCGCGCGGATCGAAACGGTGACGCGTTCGAACGCACTGCTGATCACCGATCGCGGTGCAAACGTGGCGCGGTATCTCGAGCTGCTGCGTACGCTCGACGCCGCACCGGCGGGTGAGTCGGGACTCCGCACGTACGTGGTGAATCTCAAGTATGCCGCCGCCGACGACTTGGCGGGTGCGCTGGGGCAGTTGTACGGCGCGCAGGTCGCGAACACCGGTGGTGGCTCGCTGGCCGATCGGTCGCTGTCGCGCGCACTCGATTCGTTCCGAGCCCGTGAGGCAGAGACCTTCCGTTCGCGGAACTCGGGCGGGATGAGTGGTGCCAACGCGATCACACAGCAGATGGGGGCCACGCAGGCCGCCACGCCGCGCGATTCTGCGTCGGGCTTGCTGGTGGGGCGCACGACCATCGTGGCCAACGCGCCCACCAACGCCCTGGTGATCCGCACGGCACCGCCGAACTATCCGTTGCTCCGCGAGACGATCGATGCGCTCGACACGCGCCCTTCGCAAGTGTTGTTCGAAGTCACTGTGGCGGAGATCGCGTTGGGCCGCGGGTCGGAGTTCGGCTTGGACTGGTCGGCGGTGAATCGTGGCGGCGACGTGCAAGCGCAGTTCGGCAACCCCGAGATCCCCGACACCGGTTCCACCTCCGCGCTGCTGCGCTTGGTGCGCCTCGACGGAACGGGCGTGCGCGCGATGCTGCGCACGATCGCGTCCACCAGCGATGTGCGGGTGCTGTCCACACCAGAGATCATTGCCGCCAACAACCGGGAAGCGTCGATCCTGGTGGGCAGCAAAGTGCCGTTCGTGGCATCCACACGTCTGGGCAACGACATCTCGATCGACCGCGCGATTCAGTATCAGGATGTGGGCACGAAGCTGTCGATCATCCCGACCATCAACGACGACGGCTACATCTCGGTGCAGCTGCTGCAGGAAGTGAGTTCGCTCACGTCGCAGACCGTGGCTGCGGCCCAGAGCGCCCCGGTGATTTCCACGCGCGAAGCCTCGACGCGCGCCATTCTGCGCGATGGGCAGACCGTGGTGATCGCAGGGCTGATCGGCGAGACGCGTCAGACGCAGGAACAGGGTATTCCGCTGCTCATGGACATCCCGTTCTTCGGTGCGCTGTTCAAGCGGCAGACGACGACGCGTCAGCGTACCGAACTCGCCATCTTCGTGACGCCGTATCTCGTGCGCTCCGACGCCGACGCCGATGCGATCCGTGAACGGGTGAAGAAGCGCCTGGAAGACCGCTCGCCGGGCGCGCTCGACGGCACGCCCCTCACCCGGAAGCCGCCCGCATGAGTGGCGATGCCCGTGATCTGCGGGTGGCAGCGGCCGGTGCACTGGCGGGGCGCCTGCCTGCGCGGTGGCTGGAGGAGCATGCCGTGTTGCCGCTGGATTTGGAGAGCGGAACGCTGCAGGTCGCGGCCGATGGCGTGATCGCCGCCGCCGTGCAGGATGCGCTGGAGCGCGCCTTCGACGCCGAGGTACGCGTGGTGCCATACGGCGCCGGCGACATCCGCGCCGCGATCCTGTCGGCTCCGCGCGCGACGCCGACCGATGCGGTCATCACGACCAGCGGCGGCGAGCTGCTTCGCGGGGAGCTGCTTCGCGTCGAGCTCGCCGAGTCGCTCGACGATTTGCGAGCGCTCGCGTCACGCGAACCGGTGATCCAGGTCGTCAACGCGATGCTGGCCGAAGCGTCGCGAGCGGGTGCGAGCGATGTCCACGTGGAATCGCGCCCCGATGGCTTGCGGGTGCGTATGCGACTCGACGGCGTGTTGCGCGACGCGCAGCAACTCGGTGCCGAGTTCCGCACGGCCGTCATCTCGCGACTGAAGGTGCTGGCCGGTCTCGACATCGCGGAACGACGCCTGCCGCAGGATGGTCGCGCGCGCGTGCGGGTGGGCGACCGTGAACTCGACGTGCGCATCTCCACGCTGCCTGCGTTGCACGGCGAGAGTGTGGTGCTGCGATTGCTCGATGGCGGGCACGCCGATCAGCCCGCGTCGCTCGAAGCGCTGGGCCTCAGTGCCGACGTGCTCATCCAGTGGCGAGCGCTGTTGCAACGCGCGTCGGGCTTACTGTTGGTGAGCGGTCCGACCGGGTCGGGCAAGACGACCACGCTGTACGCGGCGCTGCGCGAACGCAGTACGCCCGGCGTGAAGGTGGTCACGGTGGAAGACCCGGTGGAGTATCGCCTCGACGGCATCGTGCAGTTGCCGGTGAACACGCGCGCCGGCTTCGGATTTCCGAACGCACTGCGCGCCATTCTCCGTCACGATCCCGACGTGATCCTGGTAGGCGAACTGCGCGACGCCGAAACGGCCGACATCGCGGTACAGGCCGCGCTGACGGGACATCTGGTGCTGAGCACCGTGCACACCACCGATGCCACCGCCGCGCTGGCGCGATTGCAAGAGATGGGTGTGCCGCCGTACCTGCTGAGTGCGACGCTACAAGGTGTGCTGGCGCAGCGCCTGGTCCGTCGGGTGTGCGCCCACTGCGGGGCGTGGCGCACACTCACCGAGCACGAGCAAATACGCACCGCCGAGTCTCGCGTGCCGATCATCCGGCTGCGCGAGGGCGCGGGGTGTGCGCCGTGCGCCGGCACGGGATTCCGCGGTCGCGTGGCGATCGCGGAACTGCTCGTGCTCGACGATGCGCTGCGCGGTGCCTTCACGCAGGGCACGTCGCTGGTCGCATTGCGGGCGATGGTGCGGGCGCGCGGCGTTCGCTCGTTGCGCGAGGATGGCTGGCGCTCCGTGGCGGCGGGCGACACGACGATCGACGAAGTGGTGCGCATGGTGAGCGAGGACGACGGCGCGTGAGTGGCCGCCCTGCGGCGTCGGCGGTTACGACGAAATGGCGCTATCAGGCGGCCGACGCCCAAGGCGCGATGACGCGCGGTGAGGTCGATGCCGCTACTGCGGAGGCAGCGGTCGATCTCCTGCGCCGACGCTCCCTCTGGGTGATCGAGCTCGAACCGACGCGCGCGGCGGCGACGGCGGATACGGCGGTGGCGTCACCCGCGCGATTCCTGGATCGCCTCGCGCGCCGCACGACGGATGGTGACGAGTCGCTGGCGATTCTGACGCGGTCGATCGCCACCCTGCTGGAATCGGGGGTGCCGTTGGAGCGCGCCCTCGGGTTCGCCGCCTCGGGGGAGACCGACCCGCGCTGGCAACGGATCTTTGGCGGGCTCCAGGAGGCCATCACACGCGGCGAGTCGCTGTCCGAGGCGGCGAGCCGCGTCGAGGCCCTTCCGCGCGCCTATGCCCCATTGCTGGCCGCTGCAGAGGCATCCGGACGCATGGCGGACACGTTCGCCCGGCTGGCCGACGATCTCGAGCAACGGAGTCAGCTCCGCGCCCGCGTGCGCGCGGCGCTGGTCTATCCCACGCTGCTGGCGATCGCGTCGACGGTGGGCACACTGGTCATTCTGGTCGTGGTCGTGCCGCGCTTCGCCGATCTGATCGCCGGCGCGGGCGGCACGGTGCCGGCCAGCACGCGGCTGCTCATCGGGCTTAGTACCCTGCTGTCCCGATTCGGCTGGTTGCTGGCGGTCGCGGCCGTGCTGGCCGGAACCGCCGCGCGCCGGTCGCTGCGGGAGGCCTCGCGTCGCCGGCGCTGGCACGCCGCACGCCTGCGCTGGCCGCTGGTCGGTCGCTTTGAACGGGAGCAAGCGGCCGCCGGTTATCTCGGCACGCTGGCGGTGGCCCTCGAGTCGGGTGTGCCGCTGCTGCGCGCGATGTCGCTGGCGCGTGGCACCGTGGGTAACGACGACCTTGCCGAGCGGCTGGCCCGCGCCGAAGGGATCGTGCGCGACGGTGGTTCGGTATCACAGGCACTGTCCGGGTCTTTGCCCCCACTCGCCACCCGACTTCTCGAAGCCGGCGAACAGGGCGGCGCGCTGGCCCCGTTGGCCCGTCGCGCGGCGACGGCGGCGAGCGAGCAGGTGCAGCGGGTGATCACGAGTGCCGTCGCGCTGATCGAGCCCGTGATGATCCTCGGCTTCGGCGGCGTGGTCGGTTTCGTAGCCCTCGCGCTGCTCCAGGCGATCTATGGGATTAACGCCAGCAGCTTTTGATCGTCAGGTAAGCGAGCGAAGCGTCATGGCGCTGGTCAGAAGTCACACACTGATCGCATTCAGTACCTACAGAACGCAGTCTCAGCAGGATTCTCCGTTGACAGCGGTACAGCCGATCCCGAGCATTGAGTGGCGTGCATGTACGCGGCCCCGCAGCAAGCTCTCACCAGTCGCCCTTTCCGCAGACCGACATGTCGACGAATGAACATCCGGACGCAGTGACCGAGGCCGCGACCATCGACGACATCCGTCCCAGTCGTCGACGCTTCTTCGCACTTGGCGCATCGGCGGCGGTGGGTCTCGCCGCGGCGCAGACGCTCGAGGCCCAGCGCCCAACGAGTCGTGGCGGCAGCCCCTTTCCGAACGGGCAGCCGGCGAACAATGCCGCCGATCCGTCGGCCGCGTGGCGCGATCCCGTGCTCCGTCTCGTGCGTCGTATCACGATGGGAGTGAGCCCTGAGGAAGTCGCGCTCGCCCGTCGGTTGGGATACGCCGGCTATCTCGACTATCAACTTCGTGCCGCCGACATCGACGATAGTGCGATCGAAGGGATCGTGGCCGCGCGTCTGCCGATGACGCAGATGGCGGCCGCGACGCTCGCGACACAGGATGGCAATGAAGTCGCCAATCAGCTCGCCGATGCCACTTGGTATCGGGCGGCGTTTGCGAAGGCGCAGCTGCGCGAGCGCATGGTGGAGTTCTGGACCGACCATTTCACGATCAGCCTGAACAAGGTCGGCTACCTGAAGCTGGTGGACGATCGCAACGTGATCCGTCCGAACGCGATGCGAACGTTCCCCGAGCTGTTGCGTGCCACGTCGGAGAGCGCAGCGATGCTCAAGTATCTCGATCAGGATCGGAGCCGCACGCCGACGCCGAATCAGAACTACGCGCGCGAGATCATGGAGCTCCACACGTTGGGCGTTTCAGGCGGCTACTCGCAGACCGACGTGGCGGAGCTCTCGCGCATTCTCACTGGATGGTCCGTCGCCGGTGCCGGCACCTTCTCGTTCAATCGCAACTTCCACGATCGGAACGCGAAGACGTTCCTCGGCCGGTCGTTCCCGGCCATGCTCGCCACCGCGACGACCGTGCAGATGAAGGCCGAGGGCGACGCCGCGATTCAGATGCTCATCGAGCATCCGAGCACGGCCGCCTACATCTCGCTCAAGATGGCGCGCTGGCTGCTGGCGTACGAGCCACCGCAAGCGGTGGTCGATGCGACGGCCGCGACGTATCTGTCGACGGGCGGCGACATCACGGCGATGATCCGCACGATTCTGTCGGGCAAGAACCTGTTGGCGGCACCGGCCAAGTACAAGCGCCCCTTCCACCTCGGCATTTCGGCGCTGCGCGGTATGGGCGCCACAATCAACAACGTCAGAGCGGCGCGTCAGCGCGCCGACCAGATGGGGATGCCGGTGTTTCAGTGGGAACAGCCCAACGGTTATCCCGATCGTGTGGACTGGTGGAGCGGACTCGTGATCTCGCGCTGGTCGTACATGCAGTACCTGTCGACGCAAGCCAGCACGACGACCACGCGCGTGGATTCGGCGCCGTTCCGCGTGCCCGACACCGCCGATGGGGTGGTGGCGCAGATCGCCACGCGCATGTTTGGCGGCGAGCTGCCGCCGGCGCTGCGCACGCAGCTCCTCACGTATCTACGCGGCGGCGCCTACAGCGATGCACGGGTGCGCGAAACAATTTCGTTGGCTGGTTGTGCGCAGGAGTACCAGTGGTTCTGATGCCCTCTTTTCACGTGAGCCGAGTCGCCACATGAGTGATGAATCGACAGAGGACGGGTGCCAGGAATACCAGCAACTGGCCCGTCGTGATTTCCTGACATTGGCCGGCGGCTTGGGTGTGAGCGCCCTGCTGCCGACATGGATTCCGAAGGTCGTTTTGGCGCAGTCGTCGAACGGAAGCCGCGACATCATCGTCTCGGTTTTCCTGAGCGGCGGTACCGACGGCATGTCGATGGTCGTGCCGTTCGGCGATCCGGACTATTACACGGGGCGGCCGACCATCGCGATCGCCCGTCCTGATGCGGCGGGCACGGGTCCCAAGGCGGTCGCCCTCGACGACTTCTTCGGCTTCTCGCCCGGCATGGCGCCGCTGATGCCGGCGTACACCAACGGCGACTTGCTGGTGGCCCACGCGACCGGCTCCATCGACAACTCGCGTTCGCACTTCGATGCGCAGCGGTACATGGAGGTTGGAAAGCCTCGTGACGCGCGAATCTCGGGCGGATGGCTGGGCCGACATCTCGCGACCAGCACGCCTATGCGAAGCGACGCCCCGTTGCGCGGGTTGGGCTTCACGTCGGGACTGCCGCAGACGTTGTCGGGCGGACCGAAGACCCTGCCCATTCCGAATCCCACCAACTTCACGATCGGTGGGAGCGGCGCGACGTCTACGGCGCGGGCGCAGTGGCTGGCGGCAAACTACGGAGGCACGGTGAATCCGGTGGCGGCGAATGCGCTCGATGCCACGAACACGATTGCGCTGTTGCAGCGGATCAACTTCACCGGCTACGCGCCGGCGAACGGCGCCGTGTATCCGACCAGCGGATTCGGCCAGGCGCTGCGTTCAACGGCCGCGTTGATCAAGGCCGATGTCGGTGTCGAGGCCGTGCACGCGTTCAACGGCGGCTGGGACACGCACGCCACGCAGGGACCGGTGGCCACGCTCGACGGTGGCTTCATGCATACCCGAATGCTCGATCTCGCGCGTGCCCTCGCGGCGTTTCACGCCGACCTCATTCAAGGCACGACGTCGTACGGCGTGACCGTGGTAGTGATCTCCGAATTCGGTCGGAATGCGCGCGAGAACGGCAACCGCGGTACGGACCATGGCCGCGGCAACGTGGCGTTTGCGATGGGTAAGAAGATCAACGGGGGTCGCGTGCTCACCAACGGCTGGCCCGGACTGGCGCGAGAGAATCTCGAGTCGGGTCAGGATCTGCGCGTCACGCTCGATCACCGCGACATTCTCGCGGAGATTGTGCAGAACCGGCTTGGCAACAGCAACTTGTCGGTCGTGTTCCCCGACTACACGCCACGCTTCCGCAACGTCACCAAAGCGTAGCGACGCACGACGCACGCAACGACGCAACGACGCAACGACGCACGAAGGGCGCACCCGATGATCGGGTGCGCCCTTCGTGCATCGTGCGCGTGCAACCGCGCTCGCGTTACGGACTCACGATCACCGTACCGTCCATGCCCGGATGCAGTGTGCACTTGTACTGGAACACACCGACCGTCGGGAACGTGCGGGACACCGTGACGTTACTGGTCGTATTGATGTCTGTCGGCGAGCCGGCGAGGCGCGGATCCCAGATCACGTTGTGCACGAGCGGGGGGAAAATGAATCGCACGGTGCCACCCTGCTTCACCACCGTCTCGACCGGATTGAACGTCAGCCCCGGCATGACCACATCGGCGGTGGTCGGTGCGTTGGGAATGCTGCTCACGATCAACTGCACACTGCCGGTCTTCGGTACGGCCCCGTCGACGACCGAGGCCTGCAGGCTGACCGTGCCCACACCGACACCGGTCACGACACCGGCCGAAGTGACTGTGGCGATCGATGCGTTGCTGGTGCTCCAGGTGACCACGCGAGTGCCGAGGGCCACGGTTCCGCCCAGCGCGTCACGGCCGCTGACCGTGGCTTGCGTGAGCTGACCGAGCGCGATCGTACGATCTTGCGCGTCCACCACGATCGTAGCAAGCACACCCGCGACCGGCGAGACCGTGACATCGAGCGTGCCGATCACGGCACCCGCGGTCGCGCGAATAGTGGCCGTGCCGGCCGCCACACCAGTCACCAGTCCTGACGCGTTCACCGAAGCGATACCCGGTGCGCTGGAGGTCCACACCGGCTGTGCACTGCTCACCACGGCGCCACTCGACGTCCGGGCCACGGCCGAGAACGGCACGGTTTGCGACGGCGTGAGCGCCGTGGTGGCGGCCGACACATCCACCCGCGACACGACGGCCGCAGGCGGCGGCGTCACCCCCGACGAACCGTCACCGCACGCGACGAGCAGCGCCCCGCCAGCGAGCGCGCCCCAACGCGTGAGCGACCGCGTGATCGTCTTCACCGTGGTCATCATCGCGGCGGCCGCGGCGCCGGCGCATCAGGGCGACCACCCGGATGCCAGGTCGGCTTGGGGCCGTCCGACAGCAGGCGCACGGCTTTCGTGGTGGCGGAGATCACCTGCGCCATGTGTTCGACATTCACGATCGATGCCTCGTCCTTCGGGGAGTGGTACGGTGTCGCAAGATTGTACGATGAGAGCGAGTGCGCGGGGATACCGATTCGTGCGAACGCCACATTGTCACTGCGTGAGAAGAAGTTCTGTCCGGGGCGCGGGTCCGGCACGAGGGGAATGCCGTTGTCGGCCAGCAGGTCGCCCAATGTGGAGCGCTCATAGCCGGTCAGCCACGCCTTGCCGAAACCTCCGGCGAGCGAGTCGGCGTGCGCGATCATCTCCACGTTGAGATCGACTACCGTCTTCTCGAGCGGCAACAACGGGTGGCGGATGTACCAACTGGTGCCGAACCCACCGACTTCTTCGCCGGTGATCGACATGAAGAGAATCGTGCGCTTGGGGCGCGGACCCTTCATGAGCGCTTTCGCCATCTCGATCAGCGCCACGTTGCCCGAGGCGTCGTCGTCAGCGCCGTTGTTGATCGAATCGCCATCGACCGGCTCGCGAATGCCGATGTGATCGTAGTGCGCGGTCACGAGCACCACTTCATCGCGCAGCACGGGATCGCTGCCGCGGATCATCGCCGCCACATTCGAGGTGCGCAGTCGCTGTTCGGCTGGGAGCGAATCCCAGGCCGCCCACGACGCAACCGGCGCCGGACGGGTGCGACCCGGCGCATTGGCCGGGCCCTGCGCGATGCGCAGCGGAATCTGCTGACGGAACGTGCCGGAGTCACCCGCGGGTGCAAGACCGGCGGCGCGATACTGCTGCTCGA
Organism: Gemmatimonadales bacterium; assembly: GCA_038210005.1. Taxonomy (GTDB): domain Bacteria; phylum Gemmatimonadota; class Gemmatimonadetes; order Gemmatimonadales; family Gemmatimonadaceae; genus Gemmatimonas. Next base: position 3,134 of record JBBQXC010000042.1, on the reverse strand, counting down.
GCCAGGTCGCGGCGCGCTCTTGGCCACGCGAGCCCGTCATGCGTCCTTCCATCGAGTCGGCGGCGAGGATGTCGATGTTGCGCTTGACTGACGCCGCGTCGATGCGATCCACCGGCATCGCTGCGGACCCGGGCGACGGGTTCGCCGTGCGCACCTGCGGCTCGGCCACGAGCGCGAGCCACTGCCCATTCGGACTCACCGCCAATCTCGTGATGTTCGCCAAATGCGCGAAGGCCAGATCACCGAGTGGCTTCCAGATCGTTGTGCCACGCCGCCACTGCAGGAGTTGCGTGCCACTGCCCACGAGTAACGTCGTGCTGTCTACCCAGGCCACGTCTTCACTGCCCTTCGGCAACGCGATCAGTGTATCGAGCACCCGTGACGCAGGATCGAGTCGCATCACGTACCACGCCGCGCCTCCTTTCTGCACAAAACTCACCTGCGCGGTGCCGGGAATGCGATGCAACGAACGTCCCACATTGCTGGCGATCACGCTTCCGGTGGTCTGTTCACGACCCGCGCCCGTGCGCGCAAGTTGTAGCGTGGCGGGCGAACCGAGCACGAACATGGCCCACGTACTGTCGTCGGCCTGTGCGAAGTATCCCACCGGCTTGATCGCCGGAAAGAGCACCGTGGGCGCCGAACCATCGAAAGGAAACTGCGCGAGGCGCTGCGTGGAGTCGGCCTCTACGCGAATCACGGTCGTCGATTTTCCGTCGAGCGTCGACATGGCCGAGTATTCGCTTTCCGGCTTCGTGGCACGCAGCGGCGCGGTAAGTCCGGTGCTGAAGTCGTTGCGGTAGATGTCGCTCTGTCCATCCCCGCGGTTGGACGTGAAGTACAACGCGCGCGAATCGCGCTGGAAGGCGGGCTGATTGTCGTAGCCGGCGCGGCGCGACACGTTGGCCGGCACACCGATCTTGAGCGCGTCGCCTCGGCCCGCGAGTGGGAGCAGATAGACATCGGGATCGGCCGGCGTAGGTCGCGCGGGCGCACCAGCGGCGGGACGGGTGGTAGCGAGCTGTGCGACGGCGCGGGACGGGACGAAGACGCCCGACGCGAACAGCAGCGTCGGCACGAGGGACCAGCGACGGAGGGGCGTGAAAGGGCGCATACGAAGTGACGGGAAGGGAGCGCGTACGGCACGAACGGCGAAGTGATCTCCGAAAGCTATGGACTGGCCGTTGCGCGCGCCTAGCGCGAGCGGCTAGCGTCCCTGAACTATGGCGTTTTCTCCGCACCGCTTTCGCTTTTCCCATGCCATGCGTCTCGCGCTACTGCTCACGCTCGGTGGCGTGCTGCCGGCGCTGAGCGCCTGCCGAGACAGCGGACCGACCACCGTCACGCCGCCACCGACCAGCGGTCCGAGGATCAGCAGCCTCATCGCGTCGCCGGCGTCGTTGAATCTGCAAGCGGGTCAGCAGCGCAGTATTGCGCTCGAGGCGCGTGACAGCACGGGACAGTTGGTGACGAACCCGCAGATCGCGTGGCGAAGCGACGCGCCGGCGACAGCCACCGTGGACCCGTCGGGTGTGATACGCGCGATCGCGCCAGGAACGGCGCGGATCACGGCGACAGCGGGAGCACAGAACGCCTTGGTGCAAGTCGGAGTGAGTGGCGCGACCCCCGGCATCGGTCAATGGCGTATCGCGCGTCCGGGCTTCTCCGACGTCACGATACTCGGACTGTGGGATGACGGCGCGGGGAGCAGCTACGCCGTGGGTCAGAACGGCATCATGCTGCGATCGCGCGCGAACGGTCCGTGGGAAGTGGTCTCGCTCAACACCACCGAAACGTTGACGGGTGTGTGGGGCTCGTCGCCGACGGACATCTGGATCGTCGGGGCGGGCGGCGTGCTGTATCGCGGTGATGGGTTGAGCTTCGCCCCGGTATCGAGCGGCACAACCGTGACGCTGCTCGAAGTGTGGGGACTCGCCGCGAACGACGTATACATTGCCGGTGATCGCGGCACGATTCTGCATTTCGACGGCACGGCGTGGAGCCAACAGCCGACACCGGTGACCGACGATCTGTGGGGCATCTGGGGCGCGAACGGCACGAATGTATTCGTCGTCGGCAACAGCGGGGTGATCCTGCGTTGGAACGGCACGACATGGCAGCGCATGTCCAACCCGAGCGATAATCCACTGTTCGATGTGTGGGGCACGAGCGTCGGCAACGTCTTCGCCGTCGGCATCTTCGGCACTATTCTGCGCTTCGACGGCGTGCAGTGGAGTCCGATGGCGGCACCTGGGCGCTCGAATCTGTTTGCCATGCGCGGTCGCGCGTTCAACGATCTCTATGCGGTCGGTAACGGTGGCGCCACCTATCACTTCGACGGCGTGACGTGGCGCGCGCTGTCCATCGGGTCGGGACAAAATTTGCGGGCCATCGCCGTGCGTGGCGACGGCACGGTGCGGATGGCGGGATGGTGGGGCACCGTGATCACCCTGCGTGGGACAGGCGCCGCCGCGATCGCTACCACCGAGTTGTCCGATCCTTCCCTGCTCGCGACGTACGGAGCGAGTGGTGGCGCCGGTGGACCAATGTTCGCCGTGGGTTTCGGCGGCGCCGTGTATCGTCGTGCGGGCACCTCGTGGCTGCAGGAGCCGGTGCCGTCGGTGAACGATCTGTACGGAATCAGCGGCAACGGACCGAACGACATCGTCGCGGTCGGTGATACCGGGTCGGTGCTGCGCTTCAACGGCAGCGTATGGTCGCGCGAAACGGCCCCGACGACGTTCCTGCTCCGCGCTGTGTGGAGCGGCGGCGGACAGCACGTCATCGTGGGCGAGAACGGGACGATTCTCCGCTCCAACGGCGTGGGCTGGTCACCGCAGCAAAGTGGCACGCCACGATTTCTGCGCGCCGTGTGGGGTACTGATCCGGCGAACGTGTACGCCGTGGGCGACGCCGGCACGGTGCTCCGCTTCGACGGCGGGCGATGGCAGTCAGTGATAGTACCTTCCAGCAGCCGACTGCGCGCCGTGTGGGGGACCAGCGCGAATGACGTGTTCGTGGTGGGCGATTCGGGAACCGCCCTGCGCTACGACGGCGTGGCGTGGGAGCGATTCCCGGCGCCGACCACGCGCACGCTGCGCGCGCTCTGGGGTCGCGGCCCGACCGAGGTGTAC
>JBBQXC010000041.1:0-28610 GCA_038210005.1 Gemmatimonadales bacterium | reverse complement strand
GGCTATGTGCTCCTGGGCGTGAGGCTATGGGCAAACGGCTGTCAGCCATGGGCCGTGGGCCGTGGGCCATGGGTTTTACGGCCACGGCGGTAACGCGACTGATGTCGCCCGTCAGCGGCGACCGATGTGCCACAGCGCGGGAACCTCGTCGCATAGGCGGACACTCAATAGCTGATGTCCCTCCTGACCGAGACCGCACGCGGGCTCTACTGTGCCGCCGCCGATTGCTACATCGACCCGTGGGCACCCGTGCCGCGTGCGCTCATCACGCATGCACATGGCGATCACCTCACGTGGGGATGCGAGCGCTACCTCGTCGCACGCGATGGACTCGGTGTCTCGCGCGAACGACTCGGCACATGCGCCGCCGGCCTCGAATCGATCGCGTATGGCGAGACACGTGACATCAACGGCGTCACCGTCTCGTATCATCCGGCCGGACACATTCTGGGTTCGGCGCAAATTCGCCTCGAGCATAAGGGCGAAGTTTGGGTCGTCTCGGGCGACTACAAGACAGACCCCGATCCCACCTGCGCCGCGTGGGAGCCCGTGCGCTGCCACACGTTCATCACGGAAAGTACGTTCGGTCTGCCGATCTATCGGTGGCCATCGCAACAGCGCGTGTTCGCCGATATCAACGCATGGTGGGCGCAGAACGCGAGTGACGGGCACGTTTCATTGCTGTACGGATACGCACTCGGCAAAGCGCAGCGCATGCTGGCGGGTCTCGATCCTTCCATCGGACCGATTCTCACGCACGGTGCAGTGGAGCGCATGACGCAGGTGTATCGCGACAGCGGTATCGCGATGCCGAGCACCACGTACGCACTTACCGCGACCAAGTCGTCGTCGACCTCGGGCGCGATCGTCGTGGCGCCACCGAGCGCCGACGGATCCACCTGGGCGCGCCGATTCGGCAGTACACGCGCTGCATTCGCCAGCGGCTGGATGTTGGTGCGCGGTGCGCGGCGCCGTCGTGGTGTCGACGCCGGCTTCACGTTGAGTGATCACGTGGACTGGCCGCAGCTCCTGAGCGCCATCGAAGCAACCAGCGCTGAGCGCGTGTGGGTGACGCACGGATTCACCGGGCCGGTGGTGCGATGGCTCGTCGACCACGGCCTCGACGCGCAGGCCATTGCGACCCGTTACGAAGGCGAACGAGATGACGTCGTGGTGGAAACGCTGTCGGAAGTGCCGGCGGACGCGTCGTCATGAAGCGATTCGCCGAGCTGTACGACGCCATCGACGCCACGACGGCCACCGGTGAGAAAGTGACCGCGCTCGTCGGGTACTTTCAGCAGGCGCCTGCGGCCGATGCCGCGTGGGCCGTGTCGTTTCTGCTGGGTCGACGGCCGAAGCGATTAGTACGCTCTCCCGACCTGCGCACGTGGGCCGCGCATGCGGCCGACGTACCGGCGTGGCTGTTCGAAGAATGTTATGCGCAGGCCGGCGACCTTGCGGAAACGATCTCCTTGTTGGTGCCGGAACACCACGCGGTCGACGCTCACGATCTCGCGTGGTGGGTCACCGAGCGGCTGTTGCCACTCGCACGCATGGAGAGCGACGTCCAGCGCGCTGCCCTGCTCGATGCATGGCAACAGCTCGATGGTACGTCACGCTTCCTGTTCAACAAGCTGCTCACCGGATCGTTTCGTGTCGGTGTGTCCGACGGACTGGTCGTCCGCGCTCTCGCGAAGGTCAGTGGTATCAGCGCCGAGTCGATTGCGCACCGACTCATGGGGCAATGGGAACCGAGTGCAGAGTGGTATGCACAGCTGATCGCGACGGAGACAACGGACGCCGACTGGAGTCGGCCGTATCCGTTCTATCTGGCCTATCCGTTCGAAGCCGCGCTGGAAACACTGGGTGCTCCGGAGGAATGGCAGCTGGAGTGGAAATGGGACGGCATCCGCGCACAGCTGGTGCGACGTCGCGGCCGAACGTTCCTGTGGAGTCGTGGCGAGGAATTGCTGGCCGATCGCTTTCCCGAAGTCGAGGCGAGCGCAGAGTGGTTGCCCGATGGCACCGTGCTCGATGGCGAGTTGTTGGCTTGGCGCAACGACGCACCACTTCCCTTCAACGAACTGCAACGTCGCATCGGTAGAAAAACGGTCGGCAAGAAGCTGCTGGCCGATGTCCCGTGTCATCTGCTGGTGTACGACTGTCTCGAGTTCGACGGCGTCGATGTGCGTGACCAACCCATGCACGCGCGGCGCCTCATGGCCGAATCGATCGTCACGCGTCTCCCGAGTGGCGCGACGATGGGATTGTCTCCGGTGCTCGATGTGGCTTCGTGGGAGGACGCGCGCGCGGCCCGCGAGCGATCACGGACGATGACGGCGGAGGGTTTGATGCTCAAGCGTCGCAGCTCGCCGTATGGCGTGGGACGCAAGGTGGGCGATTGGTGGAAGTGGAAGGTGACTCCGCTCACGGTCGACGCGGTGCTGGTGTATGCGCAGGCCGGTCATGGTCGCCGCGCGGGATTGTTTACCGACTACACCTTCGCCATCTGGGATGGCGAATCTCTGGTACCGTTTGCCAAGGCGTACTCGGGCTTGACCGACGCGGAGATTCGCGAGGTCGACAGCTTCGTTCGTCGCAACACCATCGAGAAGTTCGGACCGGTGCGTACGGTGAAACCGGAACTGGTATTCGAGTTGGCCTTTGAAGGCATTCAACGGAGTACGCGTCACAAGAGTGGTATCGCGGTGCGCTTTCCACGCATGGCGCGCTGGCGTCGTGACAAGCCGGCCAGCGAAGCGGACACGCTCGACACGGTGAAGGCGCTGTTGTGAGAGATGCAGTCCAGGACATCGTCGGTGACGCTCTGGGTGAGGGTTCGTCGTCGGCGCCGGCGCGCGTGGATGCGTGGTTCGCCTCGCGCGGGTGGACCGCGTTCGATTTCCAGCGTGAGGTGTGGAGTGCGTACGCGCGCGGTGAATCGGGCTTGATTCACGCAGCCACCGGCACCGGAAAAACGTACGCGGCGTTGATGGGGCCGGTTCTGGAAGCACTGGCGGAGCCGACGCGTCCTCGTGCGATGCGCAAACGGAGCGATGCCGCACCACTGCGCGTGTTGTGGATCACCCCGCTGCGCGCTTTGGCCGCCGACACGGAGCAGGCGTTGCGCGCGCCGCTGGAGGCGCTGGGACTGCCGTGGACCGTGGAATCGCGTACCGGTGATACGACGGCCGCCACCCGCGCACGGCAGCGCGCACGGCTGCCGACGGTGCTGGTCACGACGCCCGAGTCACTCTCGTTGCTGCTGTGCCGGAAGGATCATGCGGCGATCTTCAAGGATCTTCGCTGCGTCGTGATCGACGAGTGGCACGAACTGCTGTCCACCAAGCGAGGCGCACAGACGGAGCTCGCGCTGGCGCGTCTGCGACGCATCTGCCCGCAGCTGCGCACGTGGGGGGTGTCGGCGACGCTGGGTAATCTCGACACCGCCGCCGACACCCTCCTCGGATACGACGACGACGGCCGGCCACAGCCGCGACGACTCGTGCGCGGGATCGTGCCGAAGGAGACCGAGGTGGAAGCACTCACACCGGAGACGATGGATCGCTTCCCGTGGGCAGGTCATCTGAATACGAAATTGCTTCCCGAGGTCATGCAACGACTGGCCACGGCGCAGAGCGCGATCGTGTTCACGAACACGCGCTCACAGTGCGAGATCTGGTTTCAATCGATCATCGCCGCCGATCCGGCGTGGTTCGAGTTCACGGCCATTCACCATGGCTCGCTATCGCGCGCACAACGCGAAGATGCCGAAGACGGCCTCAAAACGGGACGCTATCGCGTGGTGGTGGCCACGAGTTCGCTCGATCTTGGCGTAGACTTTTCGCCGGTCGATTTGGTCATGCAGATCGGGAGCCCGAAGGGCGTCGCGAGGCTGATGCAGCGCGCGGGCCGGTCGGGGCACGCACCCGGACGGGTATCGCGCGTGTTGTGTGTGCCGACGCACGCTTTCGAGCTCGTGGAAGTGGCGGCCGCCCGCGATGCCATCCGTGCCGGTTCGATCGAGAGTCGCGATCCACTCGAACGTCCCCTCGATCTGTTGGCGCAGCACTTGGTGACCTTGGCGCTGGGTGGAGGCTTCACACGCGACGCCGTACTCGGTGAGCTCCGCACCGCGCGATCGTATCGGCTCCTTACCGAGCAGGAGCTCGACTGGGTCATCGATTTCGTCACGCGAGGCGGCGATGCGCTGAAGGCGTATCCGGAATATGCCCGCGTGCAGCTTGTGGATGGTCGATACGAGGTCACCGATCGACGCGTGGCGCTTCGGCACGTGCTCAACATCGGCACCATCGTGAGTGATGCCGCGATCTCGGTACGATATCTCAAAGGCGGCCGCCTCGGCACGGTCGAAGAAAGTTTCGTGTCGCGACTCTCTCCTGGCGACAAGTTCATCTTCGCCGGCACTCCGTTGGAGTTTGTCCGGCTACGCGATCTCACCGCCTGGGTCCGACGAGCGAAGGGCATCTCGGGGGCGATTCCACGCTGGCAAGGCGCGCGTATGCCCCTCAGCACGGAGCTCTCGCACGCGGTTCGTCTCAAGCTGGAGGAGGCGCGTCAAGGCGTGTTTGCCGGCCACGAAATGGAGTCGGTGAAGCCGGTGCTGATGCTGCAGGCTGAGCGCAGTATCATTCCTCGGCCCGACGAGCTGCTGATCGAACGCTGCGAGACGCGCGACGGACATCACCTGTTCGTCTATCCGTTCGAGGGGCGACTCGTGCACGAGGGACTTGCCGCGCTCTTCGCGTATCGTATGGCCCAGTTGACGCCGTCCACGTTTGCGTTCTCCTGCAACGATTACGGTTTCGAGTTGCTCTCCGCCGAACCGGCGCCGCTGGAAGACGCGCTGGAATCGGGCCTGCTGGCCTCGGCGCATCTGCTCCACGACATCACGCAGAGCCTGAACGCGGCGGAGCTCGCGCGTCGTCAGTTCCGCGAGATCGCCCGCGTCGCTGGCCTCATCTTTACGGGATATCCCGGACAATCCAAATCGGTCAAGCAGATGCAAGCGTCGAGTAGTCTCTTGTACGATGTCTTCGTGAATTACGATCCCGACAATCTCCTGGTGCATCAGGCACGGCGGGAGGTGCTCGAACGTCAACTCGAGTCGAGTCGCCTCGGTCGTGTGCTACAGCGACTGTCGCAGAGCACCGTACGCGTGGTCGATGTGGAACGTCCGACGCCGCTCGCGTTTCCACTACTCGTGGATTCGACACGGTCTCGCGTGTCGTCCGAGAAACTCGCCGATCGTGTGCGGCGTATGACGGTATCAGCGGAGAAGTCCTCGCGCTCGGGAAGCGCTATAGAGTTTCGCACGCGCGACGGTCGCGCCACGCGAGTGCGCTGAGTGACCACTCCCGTGAGACCTCCAGAGGTACCGTTCGGCGCATGCGCTCTCACGATCGCCAACGAGACCGTGATCTTACTTGCCGATCGCGCGCTCTGGCTGCCCGAGCGCCACACGGTGATCGTGGCCGACCTTCACTGGGGCAAGGCCGCCGCCTTTCGCGCCGCGTTCGTGCCGATACCCACGGGCACCACGGGCCGAGATCTCGAGCGGCTCTCCCGCGTTCTGCGTGACACCCGTGCGCAGTCACTCGTGATCCTCGGCGATTTGCTGCACGCCCGGACCGGCCGACACGTGGACACCTTCGACACGATCGACGCATGGCGCGACCAGAACCGCTCGGTTGCCATCACGTTGGTGCGCGGCAATCACGACGCGCACGCCGGTGACCCACCGGCATCATTGGACATCACCTGTCTCGACGGTCCATTGACGATCGGCCCGTTCCTCGGTGTGCACGCACCCGATGCACACGCCGAAGGCTATGTGCTGTCAGGTCACCTGCACCCCTGCGTCTCCGTGCGCGGCCGTGGCCGTCAATATGCACGACTCCCCGCCTTCGTGTTCGGCGCGACGGTGGGCGTACTTCCGGCGTTCTCGAGCTTCACCGGAACCGGTATGTACGAACCGGTGCCGAACGATCGGCTGTTCGTGATTGCCGACGACGAAGTGATCGCACTCTGATGTAACCCACGGCCCACGGCCCACGGCCCACGGCTGTCAGCCATGCGCCATGGGCCGTGGGCCATGGGTTTGCCAACGACTGATAACGCCAGTCAGCGGCGAATCGCGACCCGCCACACCCACCAGATCAACAGGACCTGCATCGGCAATCGTACCCAAAGGCCGGCGACGTACCCCGCCGACGCATCGGCGCCCCTCGCCTGATTCAGCATGTGAATATTGGCCGGAAACACCGCGACCAACAGCGCAATCAACCCCCACGCGGCGGCGACACGCGTGGCGGGGATCAGCAATCCGATTGCGCCCGCAATCTCGAAGGCACCGCTCGCGTAAGTCGCCAAGCGTGCGTTCGGTACCCACGGTGGCACGATGCGGTCGAAGAACCCCGGCATCACGAAGTGCAGCACGCCAGCGGTGAAAAAAAGGGCCGCCGAACCAAACACAGCCAACGGGATCACGCGCGCGGTGCGCAAGGGCTCATCGCGCAGGCGCGGCGTACCAGAGCACGGCAAAGTAGTGGCAGATGCTACCGCCCATCACGAACAGGTGCCACACCGGGTGCGTCCAAGCGCGACGCTTGTCGACGTAGAAGATCACGCCGCCGGTGTAGCACAGGCCGCCGGCTATCAGGAGCATCAGCCCCGCGTGATCCATCGACGCCATCAGCGGTTTGATGGCGATGATGATCACCCAGCCCATCGCCACATAAATCGCCGTCGACAACTTCGCCATCGCACCGCTGCCGAACACGATCTTGAACAGCACGCCGAGCGCGGCGAGCGTCCACACGATGCCGAACAGCGTCCAGCCCCAGGTGCCACGCAGCACCCCGAGCGTGAACGGCGTGTACGTGCCGGCAATGAGCAAGTAGATCGCGGCGTGATCGACCACGCGCAGCCGTTGCTTGAGCGTGGGATGCGGGATCGCGTGGTACAGCGTACTCGCCGCATACAACGCGATCAGTGTGGCGCCGAAGACGCTGGCACCAATCACCGTCATTCGCTCGCCGCGGCTGAGCGCGGTGAGAACCAGAATAGGCATCCCGATGAGACTGAGCACGAGCCCAACGCCGTGCGTCACGGCGTTGGCCAACTCCTCGCGGAGGCTCACAACTCGATCCGTAGTCATGACAGGAAATCTAATCGAGTCGGTGTGAGCGCACGTGTCGGCTACTTGGCCGACACGAGCGAACTCAGCAAACGTTCCACAAAGCCGTTCACCGACGCATTCGTGTCGATCCAGCGCACCACCGCGACCACATCGTTCACCGGATCCACGTAGATGATGTTATTCCCGGCTCCGACATGCACGAATGCCTGCGGCGGAGCGGCCGCTACATACTTGCGGTCGGTGTTCACGAACCAGTTCATGTAGCCGTACGTCGGTTGAGCCGGTGTCGGCGTGAGCGCCTTCGCCACCCAGGCCTCCGAAAGCAGCTGCTTGGTGCCCCACACCCCACGGCGCTGTGTGAGCAAACCGAAGCGCGCCATATCCCAGGCGTTGATCATCATGCCGCCACCCCAGTGGCCTCCACCGCTCACCGACTGCACCAGCCTGCCGTCGAGCACGATCCACGAATTGTCGTAGCCGTACCAACGCCACGTATTCGACGCCCCGATCGGCTCCATGATCTTGGTGCGCAAGATCTCCGGCAGCGGCTCGCGCCATACCTGCAGCGCCGCCAGCGCCAGCACGTTCACGCGCGTGTCGTTGTACTCGTAGGCCGTGCCCGGCTCCACGCGCGCACGCGTGGTCCACGTGTTCACCTGCGGCGCCGGACGATCGGCCCACTCGGGCTTGCCCCACAAGGTGCCTTCCCAGTCGCTCACTTGACGCAGCAGGTGATCCCAAGTGAGCCGCTTGTTGTGCGGACTGTCGAAGGGACGCAGCCACTTCGCATCGCCCGGCCAATCGGCGCCGAGTCCGGTGCTGTTGGGATACGCCCGCAGAATCGGCGGCATGACCTGCGACACCGTGTCGTCAACACTGCGAATGCGACCCGCATCGAACGCCAGTCCGACCACCGTGCTCAGGAAACTCTTCGTTACGCTGTTCGAGATCTCGACCGCGTTCGGATCCCCCCAGGTGGCCACGACGTACCCCTTCCGCACGATCACGCCCGTCGCACCGCCACGCGGCGCCAGCGGTCCGATGGCGGCCCCGAAGGGCTCGCGGCCGAATGTCTGGTAGTGATTGAGCTCGAGATCGTGCGGTGTCTTGCTCTCCTTCTCGATGGCGTACGCGATCGCCTCCGCCAGCTTCACCGAGTCCATCCCCAATACACTCGGTGATCGACGCTCCCACACCCCCGCCGGCGGCACATACGGCGCAACGACGGCGCGCCCCTTCTGCGCCGTCAAGGGAATCGCCACCCCACTCACCAACGCCGTCACACTCAAAACCCGAAACCCAAAACTCAGAACTGTTGTCATGCAATCGGTCCCTTCTTCTTCGCAGCGCCGATCACGCCGGGCACGTTGCTCTTTTGCAGCAGCGCATTGAACGCGTTCACGTCCACCGTTTCCACCTGCTCCACTTCGGCCTTGAGTGACTGCCACAGCTTCTCGAGCTCCACCAGACGATCCTTCACCGGCTGCGTGAGTTCACTGTTGCCTTCCACCTGACCCAGCAGGAAGCCGTACTGGCCGTTGATACCGTTCGCGTAGTTGATGATGTCCTGACCGTTCCCGGCCTTGGTCGTCATCTTCGGGTCGAGTGCACTCATCTTGCCCGCGAGCGTACGACCGGCCTTGGCAATCGTATCCGGCGCGCTCGTTTCCTTCGCGCGCGTTACGTAGCCCTGCACCTGTGCCTTCAGGTCGCGCACACGCAGCACCGCTTCGTGAATTTCGTTGATACGGTTCGACAAGAGATTCGCCACCGAATCACGCTCGGCCACCACACGCGGCGACACGTCGAGCCGCGGATCCTGCTTCACTGCGAGCTTCTGCGTGAGCACCGTGCTGCCCATCGTGAGACGCACCGTGTACATGCCAGGCACCACGCGGGCACCACCGTCGCCCGGTGCACCGAACAGCAGTACGCCAGCCAGACGCGCCGGCGCCGCACGACGCAGGTTCCAGTTGAACGTGTTGAGCCCCGGCTTCACAGTGAGCTTGTTCACCGAGTCGCCCTTCGTGGCGAACGAGCGCATCACCGTGTTCTTCGCATCCACGAACTCGAGCAGCAACGTCGTGGCCGAATCGGGCGCCGCCGCCAGTCGGAAATTCACCACCGCACCATACGGCGGATTCTTGCCCGCGTTGCGCGGTGTACCGAAGCCACCGCCGCCGGCCAGTACCGCTGCGCGCGGCGCGTAGAGATGCACCACCGCCTTCTCGATCGCATCGGCGCGCTGACGCAGCACCGAGAGATCATCGAGAATCCAGAACGCGCGACCTTCGGTGGCCGCGACCAGATCGCCGTGCTTCACCTGCAGATCCGTGACCGGCACCACCGGGAAGTTGCCGCGGAACGGCAACCACCGCGCACCGGCATCATACGACACGTACACGCCCGTTTCCGTGCCGGCAAACAACAGACCCTTCCGTTCGGTATCCTCACGCACCACTCGCACGGGCTCACCGTCGCGCAGACCGTTCACGATACGCGTGAAGGTGGCGCCATAATCCTTCGACACGAAGATGTGCGGCGTAGGATCACCCATGCGATCCTTGCGGAACGACACATAGATCGTACCCGCATCGTGCGGCGAGATCGCGATCTCGTTCACCAGACCATCACCCCACGACGCCGGCGTGACGTTCGTCCACGTTTTGCCGCCGTCACGCGTGCGCTGAATCAAGCCGTCGTCAGTACCCACGTACATCGTGTTCGCATCGTGCGGCGACTCTTCGATCACGACAATCGTGGCGTACACTTCGCCGCCCGCGCCTTCATTGGTGATCGGACCACCGCCCCAACCCTGACGTGTCTTGTCGTTGCGCGTGAGATCGCCCGAGATCGGCGTCCAACTCTGCCCGCGCGTCGTGGTCTTGAACAGCACGTTCCCGCCGTGGTACACGATCTTGTCGTCGTGCATCGACACCTCGATCGGCGCCGTCCAGTTGAAGCGATACTTCGTCTTGTCGGTGGGCTCGGTGAGGTTCATCTCCGGCCACGGCATGATCGTGCGCGACAAGCCGTTCGTCGCGTCCATCTCGTCGATCAGCCCCTGATAGCAACCGCCGTACACATAGCGCGGATTCTTCGCGCTCACGCCCATGTTGGCGCTCTCGCAGCCGGGGCCGTCCGTCCAATCGCGCATGCCGATGCTGCCACCGTCGCTTTGCGACTGGATGATCACCGAGCTGTTGTCCTGCTGTCCGCCGTACAGCTTGTACGGGAAACCGTCGTCGACCGCCACATGATAGAACTGCGCCGTGGGCTGGTTGTCCTGCGTGCTCCAGCTCTTGCCGCCATCGAGCGAGATCGACGCGCCGCCATCGTTCGCGTTGATCAAGTAGTTCGGATTGGTCGGGCTGATCCACAGGCCGTGATTGTCACCGTGCGTCGCCGGCACATTGGCGAACGTGCGTCCGCCATCGATGCTCTTGAGCAACGGCGCGTTGCTGATCCACACCACATCCGCGTTCTTCGGATCGGCCGTGATGTGCATGTAGTACCACGAGCGCGTCTGGATCAATCGATCGCCCGACAGCTGCCGCCACGTCTTGCCGGCATCGTCACTGCGAAACAGACCACCGTTCTCCGCCTCCACGATCGCAAATACCCGATCGGGATTGGCCGGCGACACCGCCACGCCGATCTTGCCCACCAGCTTCGGCAGTCCCTCCTGCGAGCGCTTCCACGTGTCACCGCCGTCCACCGTCTTCCAGATACCGCTGCCGGCGCCGCCGCTGCGTACCATCCAGGGCGTGCGCTGATGATCCCAGAACGCCGCGTACATGATCCGCGGGTTCGTGGCGTCCATCGACAGATCGCTCGCCCCGCTGAAGGCGTTTTCGCCCTTCAGCAGCTGCGTCCACGTCTTGCCGCCGTCGGTCGTGCGGTAAATGCCGCGGTCACTCGTACCTTTCCAGCGATCACCCTGCACCGCGACATAGACCACGTCAGGATTGCTCGGGTGGACGCGCACGGCCGAAATCTGCCGGGAGGTGGCGAGTCCGATGTGGGTCCAGGTGCGCCCCTGATCGGTGCTCTTGTACACGCCGTCGCCGTACGTCGACGACTGACCACGGATCGCGTGCTCACCCATCCCCACATAGATCACGTTCTCGTCGCTGGGCGCCACCGCGATCGCCCCCACCGACCCCGTCTTGAAGAACCCGTCGGAGATATTGCGCCAGCTATTGCCGGCGTCGTCGGTGCGCCACAACCCACCGCCCGTGTACCCGGCGAAGTAGGTCAGCGGCTGCGACGGTACACCCACGGCGGCCACCGAGCGGCCTCCGCGGAACGGGCCGATGTTGCGCCACGAGAGCGCCGTGAAGGTGGTCGAATCGAGCGCCGAGAGCCCGGCAGAAGGTCCGGCAGCGGCGCGCGGCGCCTGTGCGTCGGCGACCGACGGAGCGACCACGGTCTGGAACAGGACGCCGCAGGCGAGCGGAGTCAGAAGTGCGGGGAAACGCATCGGAAAACGCATCGGAAAACGCCTGGCAGGGGTGGAAGAGGGACCAGTAAAAGCTACCACCTGCCGATACTCCCCGGAGCATGCCTGCACCTCGCTTCCGCTTCCGGCGTACCGCCGACTTCACCGCCCTCCGTCTCGGACGGGCGGTGCTCGGCTACTTGGCGCTGGTCACGTCGATTATCACGATGGCGCCGTTTCGCTTTCAATGGACGCCAGCGCACGGCCTGACCAGCATATGGGGCTGGTCAGACCTCGTCATGAACGTGCTGATGTTCGTGCCGTTCGGCTTCGTGTACCAGCTCACGCGGCCCCGCGGAGCGCCCCCCGACTGGCTCCGGGTCGTGCTGCTTGGCGCCGCCGTCAGTGGCGCCATCGAGACGCTGCAGCTCTTCTCGCCCACGCGCTTTACGTCGCTACTGGACCTGGCCACCAACACGGCCGGCGCCGCGATCGGTGCGTGGGCGTTCGTCAGGTTGGCCCAACGCCTGGAAGACGAGACCGCCGTGCAATCACTGGCCCTCGAGCTGCCGCTCATGGGGCTGGTATATCAGCTGATTCCCCTCTGCTGGCTGATCGGATTGGGCAGCGAAGGCGGTGCCCGCCGGATTTTCGTGTTGCCGGTCGCCGCCTTTGCCGGCGCGATTCTCGGCACCGTACACGCCGCCTATCTCGCTCCCGACCGACATCAGGATCGGCGATGGCTGGTCGCGATGGCGCTGGGCTGGGTGATCGTGTCCGTCGTCCCGGGGGCACGCGGCGACATCGACCTGATCGGCGCCGGTGCCACGCTCACCGTCGGGATCGCGCTCATGCGCAGCATCGCGACCACCCGCGACCGCGCCGTCGATGCGCACCGTCGCTTTGAACTGCCCACACTGCGGCTGGTGCTGCCGCTGTTCGCAGCGTATCTGGCGCTCTCGTCGCTCTGGCCACTCGACGCGGCCACGCCGACGTGGCAATGGATCGCGGCGCTCGCGCCGTCGCAGGTGGAGCTGACGCAACCGGTGGTGTACCGCCTGCTCGAGCACGTCGCCGCCTTCACGCTGGCGGGATACGTGATCGCCGAATTCCACGGGCGCGAGGCGCGCGGCCTGCGCGATGCGGCACCGCGGGTGGCACTCTGGGCCGGCGGGATCTCGCTGATGCTGGAAGTGGCGCGCGGCTGGTACCCCGAGACCGGCGCGAGCGTGCTGCTGTGGATGTTCACCGTAGTCGCCGCGCTGTTCGGTGCTTGGCTGTACTTGCTGCAGCGCGATCACGTTCGCGCCCTGGTGGAGCGGCGACGGCTGCTGGCGTCGCTGGCGGATGCGAAGCCGGTGGTGGCACGCGCGGCGTAAGGTTGGATCGGCAACTGCAACCGATCGAGCACTCATCACGCAGGGGCGCGGAGAACGCAGAGGCGAAGAGGCGTGTTGCCGCGAGTCTCGTGTATTTCCTTTTCTTGAATCTTCCCCTGCGTTTTCTGCGCCTCCGCGTCCTCTGCGTGATCTCTTCGGCGATCTAGCCGTCGCCACCGGATCTGTTCAGCGAGCCGTCGATCGCAGCCGAACCTCGCGCGCATTACGTTGCATCCATGACGTTTCGCGATTCGTTGCCACCGTGGCTCACCCGGCTCCTCACCAGATTTCACTGGTCAACGTGGCTCCTCATCGTGCTCGGCTTGTGGTCACTGCCACGCCTGCTGCCGCACGTCGGTGCCCTGGTGAACGTCACCGCGCGCGATCGGAACGCGCCCACGTTCGCTGTACGCACGCTCGTCGACTCCATGATCACATCACAGTCACTCCGCGGTCGCGTGGTACTCGTGAACGTGTGGGCCACTTGGTGCATACCATGCCGCGCGGAGATGCCGCTGCTGGAGGCCACGTGGAACCGGCACAAAGCGGCCGGTCTCGTGATACTCGGTGCCTCGGTCGACAAAGGCGATCCGCAAACGGTGCGCGACTTCATCGGCGAGCGCGGCATCAGCTATCCCATCGCCATCGTGGGCCCCGACGTGATCGCCGAGCTGGGCGGCGTGAGAGGCTATCCCACCTCGATTCTCATTGGGCGTGATGGCAGCGTACGCCACCGTGTGATGGGACCGATCGGGCCGCTCTCGCTGGAACCGGCGATTCGACGCGCGCTGGCGGATCGGTAGCGGTCAAAAGTGTATTTGCGAGGAGCCGCATCCCAGGATGTTTCATTGGAGAACAAGCTGAATGGGGTCGAGATCCTGATCTGACAGGTGTTGCTCGTCTTCTCGATCTTTTCGTCAATACGACATCAAGGACCGGCATGTGCGTATTCCCACGGATATCGTACCCACTCTGGGCTTCCAAACCTCGCAGCCGACGGCGTGCAGTATGGTGGTACAAGCGCCCAGTGCGACGCTGTCTCAGCGAGGTGCCTAGCGCTTCGCACGTCCGAAACAGGTGTGGTATGGACCAGCTATCCAGTCATCATGTGACGAGTGGGTCCGACGCATTGGGGTGCTGATCCCAAGGTGATCGATCAGCACGAGTACCGCGAATGGGTCATTCTCGATTCCACTTTTACGATCCTCAAGGTGCGGCGCGCGGCGGGCGGTGGCTGAGGTCAACCGCTCGGGGTTTCCGACAGAATGCCTTGGTTGGGTGTGCTCACACAATGACGGTCCGCCACACGAACCCTCCTCGGCTCAAGGAGCGCCACACGCGATGCCATCGACCGACCTCGCCCGTGTCCATTTTGGGGCTCTTCGCGGTTTCGTGTGGGTGAATCTCGACCCCGAAAACGTCCGCGGCACAGCCGTACCGCGGATCGACGTGGACACCACGCGGATCAACGACAACAAGATGGAAAACCACGCGCCGCCGATCGCGGCCGCATCGTGTCACGGGTGTGTCGGGCGAGATTCGCCCACACGAAACCCCGAAGAGCCTATTCGGGAATGTGGGGACTACCGGACGCGCTACCGATACCCCTGCGCCTGCAACTCGAACAACTCGGCGTATCGTCCCTTCCGTGCCAGCAGCTCCTCATGCGTGCCCATCGAGTCCACCGCGCCTTCGTTCAGCACCAGAATCCGATCGGCCATGCGCACGCTCGAGAAGCGATGCGAAATCAGCATACTCGTACGCCCGGCGCTCAGCGCCTTGAAGCGCTGAAATACCTCGAACTCGGCCCTCGCATCGAGCGCCGCAGTGGGCTCGTCGAGCACCAACAGCTGAGCATCGCGCATGTAGGCTCGGGCGATGGCCAGCTTTTGCCACTCACCGCCTGATAGCTCCACGCCGGTGGAGAACCGCTTGCCGATCGGCTGGTCGTACTTCGCCGGCAACCGCGCGATCATATCAGCGGCCAAGCTCTGCTCGGCCGAATGCACGATGCGCGCGCGATCTTCTCGCTCGTCGATACGTCCCACGGCAATGTTCTCCGCCGCCGTGAGGCTGTAGCGCACGAAGTCCTGAAAGATCACCCCGACGTTCGCGCGGAGTGCATCGAGGTCGTACTCACGCAGGTCGTGACCATCCAGCAGAATGCGCCCTTCGCTGGGTTCGTACAGACGCGCGAGCAGCTTCACGATCGTGGTTTTCCCCGCGCCGTTCTCGCCCACCAGCGCCAGTGTTTCGCCGGCGTGCAGCGTGAACGACAAATGACGTACCGCCCATCGCTCGGTACCGGGATACTGGAAGCCGACGTCCTGAAACTCGAAGCCGATGGCGATCGGCGTGGGCATCGGGCGCGCATTCGCCGGCGAATGAATGCGCGACGTGATGGTGAAGAACGAAAAGAGATCGTCCAGATAGAGCGCCTGACTGGCCGTGCTCGAGAACCCCACCAGCAGACTTGCGAGCAAGTCTCCAAGCCGGCGGAAGGAGCCCGCGAGGAACGTGAGATCACCGATGGTGAACTGACCGGTGAGCGTGCGCCACGCGATGTATCCGTAGGCCGTGTAGTAGCCGGCGGTACCGACGGCGGTAAGCAGTCCCATCCAGCTCTCACGCTTGATGGCCAGCGCGCGATTGGCTCGGTACACATCGAGTGAGATGTCGCGGAACCGATCGATCAGGAACCGATTGAGTCCGAAGATCTTCACCTCTTTCGCGGTCTCCACACTCGCACCCGTCTGCCGCAGATACTCCAGCAAACGACGCTGCTGCGTGCGCGACCACTGCAGGGCGTACTCAAGCGCATTGAAGTGCGCCTCCCCGATGAATGCGGGCACGAGTGCCACCAGCAGCAGCACGATCAGCCACGGCGCATACACCACAAGGCTGGCCGCGAAGCTCAATATCGTGATCAGTGTCTGCACCTGGCCGAACACCTGACCCATCACGCCAAGGCCCTGAAATGTCTGCGTGCGCGCACGCTCCAGTCGGTCCTGTACCTCGCTGTCCTCGAACTGTTCGAGATCGAGCGTGGCCGAGTGCTCCATGAGGCGGATCGTCGTGCTGATCGAGAATTGCAGCCCGAGCATGCGGTCCACCAATTGGCCGGCGCGCGACAGCGCATCGGCGGCAATGGCCAGCGCGAACTCGATCAGAATCAGCTGCATGGTGCGATCCAGCAGACCGCTGGCGACCCACGCGCTCCACGTGACCGGGTGCCCCGGCAACGCGGCGGTCCGGATCACTTCGTCGATGATCAGCTTGCCTACGTACAGCGTGCTCACCGGCAGCAATGAGCGGATGAGCCGGATACTGATCGTCGCCATCGTGAGCGGCGCACTGGTACCCCACACCAGCAGAAAAAGCGGTCCGACGTGCCGAAGCGCGCCGAGCCGTTCGCGGAACGATTTGATCGGTGGTGGTAACTGTCTCGGACGCGCCATAGGGTGAATCTGGGTACGCGCCCGCGCCTCGGCCATTGTGACGGGTGGATAGTTTCCGTGGTATGCGCCCATTTTCGTCGTCTACACGGTGCCGTGGCCGCCACGTCGTCCGAGGCTGTGCGATCGTCGCGCTCACCGCGTGCAGCGCGGGAGCCGGGATGCGTACGAGCTCCAACGCACGCCCCACGTCAGCAGGAGCCGAGATTCAGCTGGACGGGCGCTTCGACGATTGGGCCGGCGTCCCATTGTGGGCGCAGGCCGCCGCACCGTCGACGGGACCCCTCCAGTCGGCATGGGCCACCGATGAGCCGCAATGGTGGTACCTCTCGTTTTCCGTCCGCGACAGCGTGAGCCATTCCGCTATGCCGGGTACGCTGCACCTGCTCATCGACGCCGACGACAACGTGTCCACCGGCGGTACCGTGTTCGATACCGTTCGCGGTCTCGCCGGCGTGGACTTTTCGCTTGACCTGTCCCGTACCGACAAGCCCCAGGCGAATGGCGTCGGCGCCGGTACTGCGCTGCGCACTATCGAGCCCACGGGTTCCGGCGCATATCGCCTGAGCGCGTACCGCAGCGCGTACGTCCTTGGCGTGGTGGTGCTCCCTACCTGGAGCTCCACGCGCTTTGAGCTGCGGATCGCCCGCGATGGCGCGCCCGCTGGCGGCGGGCTCGATGGCTTTGCGCGACTTGGCAGCGCAGTCAGGGCCCGACTCGTCTTCGAATCGGCGAACGGTGCGGTTACCGCGCTTCCCGCCGCGCGCTATGTGTTCTCCACCGCGGCCGTCGCGAGGACCTACGAACCCCGTGTATCGGAGATACCACAGAAGGCGACGGGTGCGACGCGCATCGCGCAGTGGAACGTATCCGAAGGATCATTCAAGACACCGGCCAATCATGCGAAGCTGCTGGCCGCCGTGGCGCCCGATGTGATCCTGTTGGATGAAGCGCATGCCGGTACCTCCGACTCCACGCTCGCCGACTTTTTCGCGCGCCCCGAGCTGGCCGCGTTGGGCACCTGGCGCTTCGTATACTCGCGCAGCGGCGGTCGACAGCACACCGTGGTAGCCACGCGCGATCGTGACATCCGGCAGGCGTCCTCAATGGTGCGTATGGAGTATCCGGCAGGCGTACTCGACAGCGTGCGCGCGATAGCGCCGAGCGCGTCGCAGCATCTGTTTGACATCGAAGCCCAAGCACAGTTGTCGAGCACAGGCGCGTGGATCACCATTGGCGGCATCGAGACGCTGTTCGTGCCACTCGATTTGCAAAGCGGAGGATACTTCGGCAATCCGCAGGATCAGTTGCGCGTGTTGCAGAGCCGCGCCATTCGCGCACATGTGCAGCGCGAGCTCGCGTCGCGCGCCACGCGCGGAGCGTTGGTTATTACCGGCGACTTCAACGCCGTCGGGTCGTACGAATCGGTGCGCACGTTGCAGCAAGGCCTCGACGTCGACGGCTCCGACCTCACGCTCAGTGATTCATGGCGATTGGGTGAGCGCACGCTCGTGACGTGGACCGATCCGAAGGTGGGGCAGTTCGTCCCCGGTCGCCTCGATATCACGCTCTATGCCGACGCCGTATTCGAGCGCACGGGGGGATTCGCGTTCACCAGCGCGGACCTCGCGCCGGCGTTCGCGGCGTCGATCGGCCTCACGCCGGAGACCTCAGCACGCACAGCAGATCACCTGATCGTCGTCACCGACCTGCGGCCCAGGCGATAGCCCGCCAGCGTGAAGCCACGATGCTGCCCCTTATAATTCGTTATCTTTCGAAAGAGACGGGACGCGCCCGTGCGGAACCACAATGATCGGACGAGGCGGGTATGTCGCGAGCGTTTCTGAGAGATGATGCGGAAGGCGAGATGCCCCGCCGCAATTACCACCTGCCCGAGCGTAGCGATCCTGGCTACGATCGCGCGTGCGCGCGCGCGTTGTTGGAAGCGGCGCGGGTGAACGAGACGCAGTTGGCTGAGCGGGCTACGGGATACTACTGGGGTGAGCCGCTGCTCAAGCCGTTCGTGGAAGAGCTGCGCGTGGAAGCCGAGCAGCAGGGCGACGACCGGCTCGAGCAGCTTGCCCGACGTTTTATGGCGTAGCGGCGACGATTACCGCGCGTGCTGCTGGAGCCAAGCCACGGTTTCGGTCATCGCCTCGGCCCAGTGTGCAGCCGTGGTCAGATGCCCTGAGCCACGGAGCACATGATGATGGCGAGGCGTCGCATCATCCGGGCGTACGGCGAGGGCGTCGTGCAGACGGTGCACCGCCGCGGGTGGCACACTCACATCGTGTTCGGCGGTGATACTGAGCAGCGCGACGTCGCGAAACGCCGACAGCGATCGATGTGCGCTCGTGTCTCCTGGCCACTCCGGTGAGCCAAGCAGGGCAACGACGCTGCGGAGCGGCACGTCACCAACGATAGCGCGATAGGCCAGAAAGGCACCCATCGAGATGCCGACCATCGATACGCGAGCGCGATCGACGCGAAAGTCGGCCACCAACGCATCGATCAGCGCCGGTAACTCGCGTACCGTTTCCTCGACGACATCCAGCATGACCGGCAGCGCCCCGTGCTCGGAGCGACGCAACCGATCGTCAAGCTGCGGACCGCGCCGTGTGCCATGATCGACCGCATCCACCGCGACCGCGACAAAACCCAGCGCGGCGCACTGCTCCAACTCCGCCGCATGGGCCAGCGCATCTGCGCGAAAGCCGTGCATCCAGAATACGGCGGGCCGCCACAGCGAAGTGATGGCAGGCGGCGTGGCGACCAGCACCGGTACGCCGGCGAGTACGTGGGCCCGCGCCGTCACGGCGCCAGCGGGCTCACGACTACGCCTTCGCCGCCTTGGCGGCGTCGAGCTGTGCCTGCATGCGCTTGCGGAATCGCTCGGCAATCAGACGGCCCATCTCCGTTTCCTTCGCCACCCACTCGGCATTTCGGAAGGCGATCGGGTTCACCTGCGCGCGATACTCCGCGAGCCATGGCTCGATGCGCGAGAAAATCAACAGGCCTTCGCCGTTGCTCTCGAGCATGAAGTCGGCGTGCATCACGCCGTGACGCGCCATCGCGTACGTCATCTCCCAGTACGACGTGCACTGACGGAACGCCGCGTTGAGCGGGTGATCACCCTTCGTTACTGCGATCACGTCCTCGAGGCTCGTCGGCAGAAACTTGGCGATGACCTGCGTACGCGAGTCGCGCATGACATCTTCGCGACGCAGCTCGTACAGCTTGAGGACGAGTTCCGCATCGTGATGGTCGGGGTATTCTTTGAGAGGCACGGTTGGTTCGGCAAGCGGGAGAGTTCAGGCAGCGCGGACGGTGCGCGGCACGAGATGGCGAACGGCGGACATTAGCGCGCCGAGATTTGTCGGCGCAACCTGCGCGTGACGCCACCGACACGATTCAGTGCGACGTGCCCGCTCCCGCTCCCGCGAGGACGGGCACCACATGCGGTTCCCACTGCTGCAGCGTCACGCGCAATCGCCACGCGGCGTTGTCGGCGGCAGGCGACTCCGGATCGAGTATGGCCGTGGTGACGACGAAGCCCGGCAGCGACGCCATCTTGCCGCTGGGGAGCCGCTTGTGCCAGGAGCCGTCGTGCAACGGCACATCGTCGGTGAAACGGCCATCGGAGGCGCGGCCGTACACGCGCATCGGATCGAGTCGCAGACTGGCCCCGTTGGCGCGGCGATCCACCGTGATCGCCGACAACCAGGAGCGTCCGGCGTATTCCATGACGATGCCCAGCTGTACCTGCCGTGTGGTTTCACGCGAGGCCATCAGGCGCGCCACGAAGTTCGTCGCCACCTGGCGTCGCTGCGACGCCAGAACTACCGGCAGCGTACGCTGCACGGTGCCATCGTCGCCGGTCACCATCTCCTCGCCGGCCGTCGGCGACTGCCAATCGGCCGCCGTGCCAAGAATCACGCGGAGCGGCACGCCAGCGGCGAGCGATTTATCGGGATGAAGGACGGTGATCTGCACATCAAGGCTCACCGGTCGTGTAATCGGAATCTGAGTCACGATGAAAGCTACTCGACCGCAAGCTCCCAGTGTCGCCAGCGCGTGCACAAGTCACGCGCCGCGTCGTCCCACGTGGGGAATTGAAAGGCAAATCCGTCGTCGAGCCGCCGTCCGGGTACCACTCGGCGGCTCTTGAGCGCCAGCTCGGTCTCCGTTTTCAGGAAGATCGCGCCGATCTCGAGCATCCACGCCAGGGTCGGCAGTCCCCCGCGCGTGCCCCAGGCCTCGCGCCGTACACGCATGAACGCCGCTCGCCGGCGTGTAGCGACAGTTTACGCTGCGTCCCGCGAGGTTGATCAGCACATCGGCACCCTCGAGTTCCTGCGCCCACCCGCTGCGCGATCGCGCGTCCCAGCACACCGTTCGCCACGGCGCGCGGTGGGGCTGTCGACTCAGCACCACGACCTCGTCGCCGCGTGCGTGAAACGTGCGCACCAGGATCGTACCGACCTGACCACTCCCGCCGGGAATCACCACGTTCATCGGCGTACGGGCTCCGTGCATACCGCAACGGCGCCGACGGTCCCGCACTCCTGAAATCTCGATGGGGGGCACGACAGCAACCGCAACTACAACTACAACAGCCGGAACACGGAGACTACGGATCACACGGAAACTACACGGAAAAGCAGAAGTGTCCCAACGTTGGGGCACTACTCGCGGACCAGATAACCAGCGCTCCTCGCTTATCCGTGCTGCTTTCGTGTGATCTGTGGTCTCCGTGTCCCGGCTGTGGCTTGTGCGGTTGGCTGTTTCGTGCATCCGAATGCATCAAGCGGCCACAGCATTGCCACCGCCGCCACATGCGATAGTTTTTCTGCTCGCGCATCTCCTTCCCCAGCCCCAATCCATGATCCGAACTGCAACGCGGTTGATCTCGATGGCCGCGCTGCTCGGGGTGACTTGGAGCTGCGCGGAGCCGCCAGCGGCCACTCCGTCAACCGCGCCGCCGCTGCGCTGGGGCGGTGATGCCGAAGGAGGGGCTCCCTTTGTGGAGGCTGACCCGGCGAACCCGGCAAGTGTACGCGGCTTCGACGTCGAGATCGCGACAATGCTCGCCAAGGGACTCGGTCGCGAGCCGCAGTTTGTCCAGGTGGCGTGGGCATCCATCGAGCAGTCGCTGGCGCGTGGCGACTTCGCGATCGGCATGTCTGGTCTCGAAGATCGCCCGGCGCTACGTGAACGGTTCGCCGTGTCGCTGCCGTACTACGAGTTCCGCGAGGTGCTCGCCGTACGAGCGGCCGACAGCGCCCGCGTGCACACGCTCGCCGACTTACGCGGCCGGCGTGTGGCCACCCTTGGCGCGACCATGGCGTGGGACATGCTGCTCGCGGCCAAGCGCTCGCACGGCGTGCTGCCGGTATCGTACGATGACGACGTGCACCCGTACACCGATCTCGTGAGCGGACGCGTGGATGCGGTGCTGTTGGATCACGTACTGGCAGAACGCTCGCTGCGGCGCATCGGTGGTTTCGTGATTCAGCCGGTGCCGCTGGCCCGCGGTCACTATGTGGCCGTGCTCGCGGCGGGCGACAGCGCACTGCGTGATTCCGTAAATAACACGCTTCGTGCACGCATGCGCGATGGCTCCCTCGAGCGCGTGTTCCGGTCCTGGAATGTGTGGGACGCACAGCAGGCCGAGTATCAACAACAGGTGCTCCGCGACTCCATGCCGCGCAGTGACGCGGCGGCGGCTGCAGCCGCGGCAACCTCGCCACGTACGCCCATCTCGATCGCGACCTACCTCCCGGCGCTCCTGCGCGCCGCGGTGGTCACGCTGGTGTTGTCGGTACTCGCGATGGCGCTCGCCATCGCGATCGGCGTCGGCGTCGCCGCCGGACGCGTGTACGGATCACGTCCCATGCGCCTTTTGCTCGCGGCGTACGTGGAGCTTATCCGCGGCACGCCGGTGCTGCTGCAGCTGTTCGTGCTCTACTACGGGCTGTCGGACGTCGTGCGACTCCCAGCATTCGCCGCCGCCGTGATCGGCCTTGGACTGAATTACGCCGCCTACGAGTCGGAGATTTATCGTGCAGCGCTCGAAGCCATTCCCACGCTTCAGCTCGAGGCAGCACGCACGCTCGGCCTCTCCGAGTTCCAGATCCTGCGTCTCGTGCGCGGACCGCAGGCGCTGCGACTGGCCTTGGCACCCATGACGAACGACTTTGTGGCCTTGCTCAAGGATTCGTCGCTCGTGTCGGTCATCACCGTCGTCGAACTCACGAAGCAAACGGCGATTTACGCGACGAACGTCGGCAGCTGGGCGATCCCCGGCGCGCTCTGCGCGATCGTGTATCTCGCCATGTCGCTGCCGCTTTCGCGCATGGCCGGTCGCCTCGAACAGCGGTGGAAACTCTCATGAGCGACGACATCACTCGCCCGGCGAGCGGCGGCACATTACGCGTACGCGCGCTGCACGCCGTTCGCGGTGAGCAGACCATCCTACGCGGACTCGATCTCGATGTCGGTGCCGGCGAAGTCTGCGCGGTGATGGGTGTGTCGGGCGCCGGCAAGACGACGGTGCTGCGTGTCGTGGCCGCGCTGCAGCCGTTCTCGTCCGGCACGGTCGAGATCGGGGGCGTCGCCCTCGCGCCCGGGGCCTTGCCACCGGAGTCGAAGCTCCGCGCACTACGTCGTCGCGTGGGCGTGGTGTTCCAGAGTCACGCGCTGTTCGAGCATCTCACCGCGCTCGAGAACGTTATGCTGGCACCGATTCACGCGCTCGGGCAGTCGCGCGACGACGCGGCCGCCACCGCCACGCGACTGCTCGAATCGCTGGGCGTCTCGGCTCGCGCGAACGCCTATCCGCACCAGCTCTCCGGCGGCGAGGCGCAGCGCGTGGCGATCGCACGCGCGCTGGCCCCCGACCCACAGTTGCTGTTGATGGACGAACCCACATCGGCACTCGATCCCGCCCGCCGCGCCGCGCTCGGTGAAGCCGTGCGCACGCTGGCCGCCCAAGGACGTGGTCTCTTGCTCGTGACGCACGACGCCGAATTCGCGCGCAGCTACGCCGATCGCGTCGTAGTGCTGTCCCAGGGCACGATCGCCGAACAGGGGGCAGCCGCTCGAGTGCTCAGGTAACCTAGACGCCCGTCGTCGTCGGCCCATTGACCATCACCGAGGCCATGCCGTCATCGCGGGACTGCGCGCTCGCATACAGCTGACTCGTTCCGATCACCTGATGATTGCCGGCCTTCAGGTTGAAGTAGAAACGACCGTCCTTCGCAACCAGACGCTCGTAACGCGCATCGATCGGACTGTTGGCTTGCACCGATGCGACGCCGCGCTGAGCCGCGTCCTTGCTCTCGTACTGCTCACTGCGAAGTATCGTTTCGCCGTTCGCTGCCTGAAGCGTGAACGAGAATTGCCCCGTGTTGTTCTGCTTGAGCTCGTATGATCCCGACATGAACCCTCCGTGATGAGAATCGACCTGCCTGCTGAAGAGATGCAAAGGACTCGGGCGTCGGCACAAGAGGGGTTTTCCCACAGCTGAACCCGCCGGACGTGTGAAGTCGGGCTTGCTTGCCTCGCGGCAAGGAAAGTGCGTGTTCAGCAGTGTGGGCATTCCATGCACCACGACGCTTCTCCAATCCAAGAATGAGGTACGACAGATCATGTCAGCCATGAGACGCACACGATCACGCCGCGTTTTCTCCGCCATCACGTTGTCGCTCACGTTCGCGCTTGCCGCCTGCGGGCCGAAGGATGCCGACATCAAGGCCGCAGCAGACGCGGCTATCGTCGGAGCTCCAGGCGTATCCGTCGGCATTACCAACGGCGTCGCCACGGTCTCCGGCGAGTTCGCCGACGAAGCAACGCGCACCTCGACCATCGCCCAGGTTGCCGCCGTCAAGGGTGTGAAGTCGGTGGCGGACAGTTCGACCATCGCGCCGCCGGTCGTGATCTCTCCCGATGACGCACTTCGCACGAGTGTGACGGCTGCACTCGCTGCATTCCCCACGCTGACGGCGACGATCAGTGACGGTGTGATCACGCTCACCGGCGAGATCAAGAAAGCCGATCTTCCGATGGCCATGCAGGCACTGTCTGCGCTCAATCCGAAGAAAATCGAGAACAAGGCGAAGGTGACGAAGTGACCACGCTCGAAGGCAAGTACGCAGAGCTGATCACCGCCGCGAACGCGAGTGGTGCGACAAATATCGCCGTGCGGACGCAAGACAACGTGCTCTACATCGATGGCGTCGTGCCGACCGGAGAGGCGAAGGACAAACTGTGGGGCCTCTACGACAAGCTCGACCCCGATTTTCGCAGCGGTGACCTCGTGCTCAATCTCGACGTCTCGCCAGCCGCGCCCTCCACGCAACTCAAGGTCACGACCCAGAGCTCCAACCTGAACATCCGCAAAGGGCCCGGCACCGATCAGCCGATCATCGGCAAAGCCGCGCACGAATCGGAAGTCACCTTACTTAGTAAGTACAACGCCGACTGGGCGCTCGTGCGTTCGGCAGAGGGCGAGGAAGGGTACTGCTCGCTCAAGTATCTTACCGCGATCTAGTCACGCGCTCCATAGCGTGCGCTAACGCCTCGTCGGCTGCTCGGGAGGCATACCCGACGGCCGGCGCGGCGTCGGGAGGGTGCCCAGCCGAATTCGCGTGCTGTTCAGATCACTCTCGTCCCACACGCAGCGGTGCCTTGCATCGACTTGCACGCGGGAGAACACGGAATCGCTCACGATGCACGTTGAACGGTCTCGCGCGACCAACAGATTCGATCCCTGTTTCTCCATGACCTCTTTCGACGTGTACACGCGTCCCCCCCACAACGGGATGCATGACGCCGTGCTCAGAACAACGAGCAGTGCAATGACCGATCGTGCGCGCATTCGTATTTCCCTGCGTTGGTGATGTGCGTGACCTATGCCTCGCGAGTCGCCGTCAGCCCCTGCAACAGGGCGCCGAGCGCGATGCCACCGATGGCGTACAGCAACTCCCAGCTTCCGGCGCCAAGGCCGGCAATCGCGGGCCCTGGACACACGCCGGTTATGCCCCAACCAATGCCGAAAATAGCCGCCCCGACGATCGTGGAGCGATCCATCACCGACTCGTGCGCGCCGAAGGTACCGCCCAGTAACGGCCGCCGCAGCAACGTTGGCACGAAGCGATACGCCAGAAAGGTGACCGCCACCGCACCGCCCAGCACCAGCATCAGCCCCATATCCTGAAAGCGCAGGAAGTTGAGCACGACGCGTGGTTGAATCATCGTAGAGAGGGCGAGGCCGAATCCGAACAGGGCACCGGCTCCGAGCGCTGACTTCAGCATCGTCTCAGCTCCTCCCAACGCGCGCGAGCAGATTCGCCGTGATGAACGCGGTCGTCATGAACGTCAGCACCGCCGCCAGCGACGGCAGCTTGAGCGAGGCCAGTCCGCAGATCCCGTGTCCCGAGGTGCAGCCGCGCGACATGCGTGCGCCGTACCCCACCAGCACACCGCCAAGCGCGAGCTGCCACGGCGGGATCGACACGGCTACGCGCATGCCGTCGCCGAACGCCACCCACCACACGAACGCCCCCACGACCAGGCCGGCCGCGTACGCCAGACGCCATGAGCGGCTGGTCACCAAGCGCGGCTTCTGAAAATAGGGGCGGCGCACCACGTAGGACCACGTGGACGAGTACACGCTGCTCATGCCCCCGATCAACCCGGTCAGCGCGAACAGTACTCCGACGCCAAGGCCGATCGTGAGACCGCCAGCGAGATAATGGGTCCAACCCTGCGGAAACGGCGTCATCGGCAGCAGTGCACTCGCGGAAACGGGAAGAAGTGGCGTCTCAGGAAATCTGTCGCTACACTCACTCAGCGGAAGTCGTCTGGCAACTCTTTGAATCAACGTCCATCGGTCTGGTCGCGTTCGATTCCCAGTCTTTCCGCTTCCCTCAGACGGTACCCGTTTGATGCCATTCGGACGACGACTGAGGACGGCATTCTCGGTACTCTCGGTACTCTCGGTACTCTCGGTACTCTCGGCACTCGTGGCACTCGTGGCATCGACCTACGCCGTGCCCTCGTCGGCACAGCGCACCCTGCCCACCCGACAGAAAGCGACGGACTCGACCAGTGCTGTCGTGTACGGCACGGTACACGATAGCGTCGCGGCCCGACCGCTCGCCGCTGCGATAGTACAACTGGTGGCGGCCGACACGATCGTTGACTTCAGGCGCACCATCGTCTCCGACCCCATGGGACGATTCAGCTTCGACACCGTACCGGCGGGACGCTACGCGATCGGTTTTTTTCATCCCATGCTCGATTCGCTCGGGCTCGATCCCATCGCGCGTGCCCTCACCGTCACTGGGACGAGTGCCGTTCAAGCAGATCTGGCCGTGCCCTCTCCGGCTCGACTGCGCGCCGCCATCTGCGCCGTATCATCCGGCTCGAGCGCCGGTGCCGTGTTGATCGGCTCAGTGCATGACGCGCAGGGCCGAACGCCGGCGGTCGGTGCTACCGTCATCGCCGAATGGATTGAGCTGACGTTCGGAAAGGCGGGCATGACGCGACGCATAGCGCGGCGTACGTCGACCGCCCGCGAGAACGGCTGGTTCTCCCTCTGCAACGTGCCCAGCCCCGGCATCATGATGCTCATGGCCACCCGTGGCGCCGACAGCACCGCCATGATCGACGTCGAGGTGTCCGCCAGCGGCTTTCAACGACGGGAGCTATACCTCGGCCCGTCGCGTACTGTGGCCACTGCGGCGGACAGCACGCGCAAGATCCGTGTAGGCGACGGGCTTCTCAGCGGAATCGTACGGGCAAACGCCGATGACCGTCCGCTGGCCGGCGCGCAGATCAGCATCGTGGATGGTCCGAACACACGCTCGAATGCACGCGGCGAGTGGACGCTGACCGACGCGCCGGCCGGCACACGCATGCTGGAAGTGCGCGCCGTGGGCTACTATCCTGAACGGCGCGCCGTGGACATCGTCGACAGCATCGCCCCAGTGCGCGTTACACTCGCAACGTTCGAATCGGTGCTCGACACCATGAAGGTCAACGCCACACGCACCATCGACATGAATATGCTGGGCTTTCAGGAGCGGCGGCGCTCGGGCATGGGTCGCTTCCTGACCCCGCGCGAGATCGACGCGCGGCAACCAGTGGTCACGTCGGATTTGTTCCGCACCATACCCGGTCTGTTTCTCGAGCGCACCACGGACGCCGGGGAAAGCGTGATGATGCGCGGCATTTACGAAGACCGCTGTGTGCCCGCGATCTACATCGATGGCCACTGGATGAGCGGCCTCACGGCGAGTGATCTGGACGGCTTCATTCGTCCGAATCGCATCATGGGCATCGAGGTGTACAGAGCCGGTCAGGTCCCCGCCCGGTTCCAGCCGGAGCTCAGCAGCTGCGGCAGCCTGGTTTTCTGGACGAAGTAATCGAGCGAGCGGATTGAATCGCTCCACCACAGGGCAGATATCGTGAAGGCTGAACCGAACACCAGCACGCGCGTGACGAGTATGCACGCTACCGACCCTCGACCACATGTGGTCATTGTCGGTGGCGGTTTCGCGGGACTGACCGCCGCCCGTACACTCGCCAAGGCCGACGTGCGCATTACGCTCATCGACCGCACGAATCACCACCTGTTTCAGCCACTGTTGTATCAGGTGGCCATGTCGGTGCTCAACCCGGCCGACATTACCGTACCGATTCGCTGGATGCTCCGAGATCAACCGAACGCCACGGTGATCATGGCGGAGGTGCACAGCATCGATGTGCCGCAGCACACGCTCACGCTCGACGGCGGCAGCAGTATCGTGGCGTGGGACTATCTCATCGTCGCCAGCGGTGCGCGGCATGCCTACTTCGGCCAGCCCCAGTGGGAGACCAACGCGCCAGGTCTCAAGAGCATCGAAGACGCCCTCGAAATGCGTCGTCGCTTTCTGCTCAGCTTCGAAGCGGCCGAGCGCGCCAGCGCAGAAGGACAGCGCGAGGCCCTTCTCACCTTCGTGATAGTCGGCGGAGGCCCAACCGGCGTGGAACTGGCCGGTATGATGCCCGAGATCACGCGCAAAGCCATGAAGAACAATTTCCGGCGCTTCGATCCCGCGTCCGCTCGTGTCGTGCTCCTCGAAGCCGGCCCGCGACTGCTGCCGCAGTTTCCGGAATCGCTCAGCGCA
>JBBQXC010000040.1:0-28644 GCA_038210005.1 Gemmatimonadales bacterium | reverse complement strand
CATGGTGACCCGATGCGACGTACTCAGCGCCGCTGACACTTCCGTGAGCAGGGCGTCCGCATCATCGACCGCCCGTTCCGTGGCCGCATAGAGCGGGCTATCGGCGGTCGGGCGCTCGAGCCGCAGCATCACCAGATGCTCGCTGAGGTCCTGCAACATCTCATCGCGCTGTTCGAGCAGGCTGAACAGACGGTCGTCATCCTGGCCGACGACATCCGCCGCTTCGCGGGCGAGCGCGTCGGCGCTGGCACAGATCGCCAGAGCGCCGCGGGCGGCCGCCTGACGGGCCTCGGGCCCGCGACGGCCGAACCGACCACTGCGAATCGAATCGAAGGCGTTCATGATCGGATTCCGCGTCATGCGGTCTTCAGGCGTGCGCCGGCGGATACCGACTCCGCGGCCGTGGTAAAACCATCACGGAGCGAGGTGGCGATGTTGACCAGCTTGCGCAGCGTGGCCACGTCCTTGCGCTGGCCGATGTCCACGAGCTCGTAGAGCATGAACTGGTACAGATCGGCCAACTGATTCGCGAGCGCGCCACCCTTCTCGAAATCGAGCGTGGCCAGCAGCTCCGTGACCAAACTGCGGGCACGCCTCAACGAGGTGACGCGAAGCTCGACATCCTGCCGCTCCATCGCGATGCGGGCCCGTTCCAGGTTGACCACCAGCTGTTCGAACACGATCACGACGAGTCGCTCTGGAGAGGCCGAGTGGACCTCCATTTCACGATACGACGAAGACTGGGTGGCGTAAGACATCTCGGGGTGTGGCTGAAGTCAGAACGGAGGGAACGGCGTGTCTCTGGCGAGTATCGGCAGCTAGTTGTTGCCCTGAAGCCCCTTCACGCTGGACAGCAACGAATTGCCCTGCGACGTGATGCGCGCCACCGCTTCCTCCATGCGCGTGTATCGAGCGACAAGCTGTTCGCGACGCAAATCCAGGCGCTTCTGAGCGTCGGCTTCCCGCCGCCGCAATACAATCGTGTTCTCGGTGATATTGCGGATCGACGCACTGATCGGCCCGGTACTGAAGCTGATAGCCCGGTCCGTCGCCGCAACGAACGCCGACCCGAGCCCCGTCAGACCGAACAGCGTCTCGATTTCTGCTGGCTTATCCGCCAAGGCAGTCTTGAAGGCGTCCTGATTGAAGGTCAGGAGCCCGTTGCGGTCCAGCAGCAGCCCCGCGTTCACACTGCGGGAATACGTCGCGTTCTCGGGCACCTCGGTGCGCAGCGCCTCCGTGAACGACTCCACGATGCGGCGCACCGTTCCGTCGGCATACAGCGGCGCGTCCGGCACGCGCTGTTCATCCATGAACTTCCGGATGGCGTTGTAGGAGTCGGCAAGCTTCTGCACGGCGTCCACCGACGCCTTGACGTCGCGCTCGATGACCACATCGATCGACGTTCCGGGCTCCGCGTTCTGGAGCGCGAGGGTGACACCGGCGATCCCATCGACGATCGAATTGCTGCTGCGGGTGATCTCCCGACCATCGACGCGGATGACCGCGTCCTGCCCCACCTGCAACTGACGACTGCGCCCGGCGACCGCCGTGCTGACAGCACCCAGCGTCCCATTCGAGCCATCGGCACGCGTGATCGACAACGACAGCGAGAGTCGCGAGGCGCCGCCCATGTCGTCGGTGAGGCGAATCCGGCCATCGCTTCCCAGACCCGCCATCGCTGTCCGCGTCCCACTGCCGAAGCCGGTGCTGGCATCGTTGATCCGGGCAAGGAGCGTGTCCATAGTATCCCCAGGCTCCACGACCATGCCGATGGACACCGCCGTGCCATCGCCCCGCATTCCGCGGATGTTGATGGCGTCGCCCGTCATCAGGTTGGACGATGTCCCGTTCACCTTGAGTCCAACCAGCGACGTCCCCGAACCCACCACGGCGTCGCTCGCGTCGGTAAACGCCCCGGATTGCACTGTCTGCCCGACCACACCGGACGTCCCGGCGGCGAAGCCCAAGGCATCGATGAGCGCCTGCGAGTTCACATCGCCGCTGACCGACGTGACGTTGCCGTCGGCGACGAGACGATAGCGCGTTTCGTCGCCGTACGCTTCGGCCTCTACCGAGGCCGAGCCACCGGCCGCGTTGATCTTCGCCGCGATGGCGGCGATCGACTCCGTCGCCAGATCTGCGGTAATGACCGTGCTCCCTACCCGGATGCTTGCGGGCTGCGGCGAGATCGCCATACCCATCGCCACCGCAGCGGCGGTCGTCGCTGACGAGATCGGTTTCGAGCGCGTGTCGAGGAATCCGAGGTCGCGCGCCATACCGCCCGTACCGTCGGTGATCGCGGCGCCGGTACCGCCGGCGGTATTCGCCGTGATGACCAAGCGTCCGGCGGTCCCGCCGTCACTCACAATACTGGCCGTCACGCCGGCATTGGCCGCATTGATGGTGGTGCGGATATCGGCAAGCGTATCGGTCGCCGCCACCGAAATCTCGGTGCCGTTGATCGAGAAGGCGCCGGCGGTTCCACGCGCGGCATTCGTATCCGCCACGGTGCGCCCCGCGAGCTTGGCGGTCTCCGCCAGCTGCAGCACTTCCACGCGATAGCGGCCCGGCGTCGCCGAGGACGTCGCCGTCGCCGCCAGCAGTGTGCGCGACGTGCTCGGACTCGGAGGGACGGCCGCCGTGTATCCGCCGATGCCCGAGCGGCGAACCGCCAGTGCGCTGCTGTTCAGTGTTTCGACCAGCTTCTGGAGGGCGGTCCACGCCTCCTTCTGCTTGCCGCGCAACGTAATGCGATCCGTGATCGGCTTGACGTTGCGCGCTTCCATGGCCTTCATCGTCGAATCGACGATGTCGTTCCATTGGACGCCGCTGCTCAGTCCACCGAAATTGAGAGGTGCGGTCATGTCTACCTCAGGTCCTTCGTGCTAAGGCCATACCCCGGGGCCGGCGAACTCGCCAACCCCGGGGCCAATCACCTGCTGGAGAACGTCGGGTTTAGCGGAGGAGCTGCAACACGCCCTGGCTACCCTGGTTCGCCTGCGAGAGCATCGCCTGCGCCGCCTGCGTCAGGATGTTGTTCTTGGTGAAGTTGGCCATTTCTTCCGCCATGTCGACGTCGCGGATGGTGGACTCAGCCGCGCGGACGTTCACGACGGCAGACTTCAAGTTCTGCACCGTGTAGTCGAGCACGTTCTGACCGGCACCGATGTTTGCGAGCGTGGTGTTCACCGCATCAAGCGCCGTGTCCGCGTTCGCCAGCGTCGAAGTGCCGGTGAGCGCCGTCTGCGTCAGCGCGGCGTTCACGGTGACCGTGCCGTTGGTCGAGTTGTCCGACACCTGGAAGACGCGGGATCCGAATACCGAGGTACCCTGGAAGTTCGCGTCTGCCTGAATACGAATGGATTCCGTATTCAGCGAGCTGATTTCGGCGTTGATCGTGGTGGTCGTCGCCGCGTTGGACGTGCCGTTCAACTTCTGCGTGATCAGTTCCTTCTGACGTTCGATGATGCGCTGGATCGTGGAGGCGGCGCCGTCCGCGATCTGGAGCATCGCATTGCCCTGCTCGGCATTGGCCGCGGCCTGGTTGAGCGAACGGCTCTGCGTACGAAGCTTGTTCGAGATGGCGAGACCGGCCGCGTCGTCAGCCGCGCGGCTGATGCGGAGACCCGAGCTCAACTTCCGCATGCTGTTCTCAGTCGCCATGTTGTTGACGAAGCTGTTGCGAGAAGCCGTGATCGCGCCGACGTTGGTATTTACACGCATGGTCCTATCCTCCTTGATGTTTGCTCTGAGGCATCCGTGCCTCGCCCGGATCCGACTCTCGAATCGCGGTCATTAGTCAGTGTCGCATCGGCCGACCAGAACTTGAGCGCGAGTTGTGTTTTCGCGTGGGTTCCGGGAACACCTCATCACGTCGCCGGCACAGACCTCACGTTCATGGCCCGTTTCGTTACTTCGCTGGTCCTGTGGACATGACCTCGAGCGCGGAGGAGCTCGACCAGCTGCTCACGAAGGCGCAGACGGCGCTGGAAATCGGACACGTCCGAGAGGCCGCGCGGGACTTCAACGAAGCGTTCTTGTTGGTCCCGTCAGCCTTCGCCTTCGCGCAGATGGCCGCCAACGCGTGGCGGCTCGTCGGCGATGTACTTGCGGAACGCGCCGTGTGGCAATCGGTGCTGTCGACGGCCCGACCCGGTGATGCGACGTCACTGTACGAGCTGGGGACCGGACTGTTGGCCACCGGTTCGCCCACGGCCGCACGAGAGTGCTTTGAGGAGGTCGTACGGTTACTTCCGCGGGACACGTCTGCCCTTGGAGCCCTGGCTTCCGCTTTGCGGGCCGACGGCGACCCCCAGCGCGCCTGGGCCCTGATGCAGAACACCATCGGGCGCTCCCCGAAGACTCCAGCCCTGCTGCTTACCGCGGCACAGATTCGGTATGCACTGGGTGACCTCGCGGGAGCCAAGCGGTGGCTGGCTCAGGCCGAGCGGCTGCGCCCCGGACACCGACTCACACAGGTTCAGCGGGCCTTCACGCTGTTGATGGAAGGATCCTTCAGTGCCGGATGGGAGTCGTTCGAGGCCCGTGGCCTGCGGGAAGGCCCCGCAGGGGCCGCCCCGTGGCATGGCGAGTCGCTGGAAGGGGCGAGTATTGCGGTGGTGATGGAAGAGGGACTCGGCGACCTCTTCCAGTTTCTCCGATACGTTCGCCGTCTGGAAGGAAGAGGCCCACGTCGAGTGATCGTCGAGTGTCCGCCGTCAGCCGTCTCGCTACTGACCGTAAGTGGGTTTCATGCGGTCGCGAAAGGTGACGAGATAGTAGTGGATTGGTACGTGCCGATCCTCTCGCTCCCGCATCGTCTGGCCAGCGGCGGCGATCTCGCCGGCGACCTCGTTCCGTATCTCTCCACTGGTCGAAGTGCACCGCCTCGGCGAGCGGGGCCACGCCGCATCGGCCTGGTATGGCAGGGCAATCCGGCGTTTCTGGCAACGCGCCTGCGCGACCTCGAAACCGCTGCCCTCCATCAGGTCGTCGAGATCCCCGACGTGGAGTGGGTCTCACTGCAAATGGGGGAGCCGCTGCCCCTCGAACACCCGCGTTTCACCGCCGCACCGCTCACGGGCGATTGGCTCGCGACGGCGATGTTGGTGGAGGAACTCGATGCGGTGGTCACCATCGACTCTGCCCTCGCGCATCTCGCCGGTGCCATGGGGCGCCCCGTGTACGTCCTGCTGCCATACTCCCCCGACTGGCGATGGGGGTGGAAGGGCGCCCGGACACCGTGGTATCCCACCGCGACGCTGGTGCGGCAGCAGTCGCCGCGGGACTGGCAACAGGTAGCAACGCAACTGGCTGTCCTGCTCGGCACAGGAGGCGCACGATGACGTGGCGCGAGATCCACGACCGTCAGGACACCGGGGCACTTCTCACGGCTATGCGATCGGCGTACGCCAAGAACCAGAATGTGATGGCGGCTGCGCGGGCGATCAGTGGCACGCTGGGCAACAGCGCTCAGGCGATCGAAATCGCCTACGACCTCCAAGCGGGTACGTACGTCGACGCAGCGCGCGCAGCACCGGCGCATGTCGCGCGCTGGACCGACCAGGTGGTCGACTGCCTTCGACCGCTCGTTGGTCTGGGCCCCACGTCGATCCTCGAGGTGGGCGTCGGAGAGGCGACCACACTCGCCGGCGTCGTGGCGGGACTTGGATCCTCGGTGTCGTGGGCGATCGGCCTGGATATTTCGTGGTCGCGAATCCATGTCGCGCGTGCTTGGCTGGATGAGCACAAGATCTCGGCGACTACGTGCGTTGCCGATTCGTTCCGGATTCCCCTGGCAGACAATGCCGTCGATGTGGTCTACAGTTCGCACTCACTCGAGCCGAACGGCGGGCGCGAGGCGGATGCGATTCGCGAATGCCTCCGCGTCGCCCGTCGCGGCCTTGTACTGGTGGAGCCCGCGTACGAGTTCGCATCTGAGGCGGCTCAGGCGCGTATGCGCGAGCATGGTTACGTACGGGGACTGCGTGAGGCCGCGCAGTCGATTGGCGCACACGTGACCCGGCACGAGCTGCTGCCGTACTCCGTCAATCCACTGAACCCATCGGGAATTCTCGCGATTGCGAAGGAGATGGACACCGCCGACTCACTCGCCGGCCCGACGTGGCAATGCCCACTCACTGGTGCTCGACTCCATGAGGCGGGCGACATCTACGTCAGCGAGGATATGGGGGTGGTGTATCCCGTGGTGCGCGGTATTCCGCTGCTCACGATCACTCATGCGATCGTGGCGTCGCACCTGGCGCCCTGACGTCACGCCACGACGCCGAGGCGACTGCGCCGTTCCGCCGCGACTATCGCGTCAGCGAGTGACTCCGGCGAACGACGGCGATCAACACCCAGCATGCCGTCGGCAAGCCGTCGCGCGTCCGCTGCCTGCACGGCCTCGAGCGGCGCGAACATCCGTTTCAATGACGACAGCAGGAAGTGGTTCGGGCGGACGAGATGACTCTCGAGCCCGGCCCTCGCGCGATAGCGGACCGTACCGGGTACGTGCATGTACGCGCATCCCATGTGCAGGGCGAACATCGTGTGAGTCCCGAACGTGTTGCCGGCGGCCAGCGCGTGCATTCCCAGGAGATGCGCCAGGCGATAGGCGAACTGCGGGTCCCACATGTGCCCCGCCGAAACCACGTGGAAGCCACGCTCGATGAAGGGCGCGTGCTGGCCCTTTTCATAGTCCGCCCAATACAGGCAGATCCGTACAGGATGCATCCACGCGGGAAGGGCGCTCAGTGTGTCCGCTATCCGATCGTACTCGGCATCGGCGTCTACCGTGCGGATCGTGTGGGAGGGAAAGAAGAGCGTGCCCTGACGTTGTGTTGGCGATGGGATCCCCACCTCGTCGGCAACGTGTACCAGCGGGCAGGCCCCTGCCACGACCGCGCGTCGCCCGTGCCTGCTCAATTGGCTGTCGACCTCGCGCTGAAAGGAGTAGACGGTACGCGCGTCGGTCGCGACGTCCCACGGAATCGCTCCGTGCATTGACACACCGTGCGGAATAACGAAGTGCACCGGGCGAGTCGGACTCACACCAGCCACGCGCTTGAGGATCTCTGCGTAGCCGTACAACTCGTTCTGCTCGTACAGTTCGGAGTGCGGCCGTGAGCGATCGGCGCACAGTCGCGCGAGATCGCGCTGCTGCGCGACGACCTCCTGCAGGGTCAACATACGAACAAGAGCTGTGGTCGCGCCACGTCCGTCAACGCGAGCGCGGCGTACTGTGAGCCGTCCGGCACCACACCGCGTACCGTCAAGCGCAGTCGATCGGACAATGCTTGCATCGCGCGTACCGTCGGATCCTGCTCCGCCACGGCCATCGTCAGCCCGGAAACGATGATGGCGAAGTCGCCGTGGCGATCGCGCAGCACCGGGACCAGTCGTTCCAGCTCACCGGATGCAATGACCGGCAATGCCGCATGCACTAAAATCCTGCTTGCCGTGCTCACCATCGCCACAGCATCCGACACCGAGTGCACGATGTGGGGCGCACTTTCCCCGAGCGGCTGCGCAGCCAATCGGAGTGCTTCGTAGCGCGATGCATTGCCCTCGACGGCAACGATGCGACCGTTGGAAACACGCTGCTGCGAAAGCGCAAAGACCACGTGGCCGTGTCCCGGCGACAGATCGAGACAGGCGGTCGTCGGCGTGTAGCACGACCGGATGAATTCGCGCAGCATGACGTGTACGCCCGGCCCGATCACTTCGTCGTCCAACATCTCGGCAAATCGCGCCGACTGGAAATCCTGAATCGTCGACGGCACCAGCGGAATCGCCGCCGGTCGCGAACCCGCAGCCATCACGGGAAGCAGCGGGGTGGCGGAGCCTTCAAGCGCCGTCGCGAGCGCGGTATCCAGGTGCGACTGTCGGTCGATCAACGCCAGTACGCTGGCATTCGACGCACCGGCGCGCTGCGCAGCCGCCGTTGCCGCGTGCCGCAGCCCCAGTGACAGATAGGCGCGTGCGGCGGCGACCCACTCTGTGGGCGACATGACGTAATCGGCCGGCGACGGATCCACCAGTTCGATCGGTTCGTTGAGTGCCGTGATGATGCCCGCGTACACCAAGTCCTCGTCGTTCGCCGCATCGACGGACGCCGGCATCAACGGATCGAGTCCGAGCGAGCGTAGCATGCCGAGGGCGTCGCTATCACGGGGAGCCCCGGTGTTTCTCGGCCATGCCAAGAACGCGAGGCGTCCCTGGTTGGCGAGCGCCTGCATCCACCACGAATCGCCCCCGATCTCCTCAGATTCGAGGAAGGCAAAGACGCGACCATGCGGTGGTAGGGCGTCGGCATCCGCCACCACCGCTGGAGCGTTGGGCAAACCCGCCATCAGCGACTGCACCGCCGCTGCCGACTGGGGTCCGGGCGCGAGAATGACATCGTTCGGGCGCACCTCGCCGGCAGCCATGGAAGCCACCAACCCATGCAGCAATGCCGTTACGTCGGTACCCGTCATGCGATGGATCCTTCAGCAAGCCATCGCATGGTACGCAACACCAACGCTTGCGGACCGCGCCGAGCCGCGAGCCCCGCCGGCCAATAGGTCTGGGCGGCATCGCGGTTCAGCGCATCAACGTCCCACGCCCCCGTGGTGAAGGCAGCTACGCGACGGGCACGGGCGGTGCCAAGTCCATCGTCGTGCTCGATGTCGCCGATGCACGTCGCCTCCTCGGCCGTCGGCGTGGTGAGGGTGCGCACCAACCCGCGCACGGCAGCATCCGGCGAGAGGTCGTGTACAGCGACCGACTGACGCAGCGCCGCGAAATCCGTCGTGTACTGACGCACTCCCTCACGGAGCGCACTAAGATGGGTACTACGCGCGGCATCGTGCTCGAAGGACCCGTGAACCGGGATCACCGTGCCGTGGTGTCTGGTGAAGCTGCGCAGACTACCCCGCATCGTGGTGAACATGAATTCCACGACTTGCCGTACCCCGATCACAGGATCCGCACGCTCGGCCGGTACGCCGCCTTCAAAGAGAAAGCCTGCGGCGGTGCTGGTCCCGAGTTCGACATGCGCTGGCGGCAGCGAGCCAAGATAGTAACCGCGCAGGTGTTGCGTCCGACCTTCGAGTGCGAGCGCGGCGACCAGTGACTTCTG
Source organism: Gemmatimonadales bacterium (assembly GCA_038210005.1). Lineage (GTDB taxonomy): Bacteria > Gemmatimonadota > Gemmatimonadetes > Gemmatimonadales > Gemmatimonadaceae > Gemmatimonas. Next base: position 19,517 of record JBBQXC010000040.1, on the reverse strand, counting down.
GATAGTGCCGTTCCATCCGATATCGACGAGCGCGATGCGACCACCGGCGAGCACCCCCTGCTGGTCGAGATACGCGAGGAGCAGTTCGCGTTCGACCGCCGACCGTTCGTGGAGCGCCCGCACAACTTTGGGCTGCTTGAGTAGCGCTACGAGGCGCTTCGCGGCTGCCGGGTCCCGCGGTACGATGACATCCTCTGCCGACGCGAAACCCGACACACGGAACTCCTTCGCGAACCCATCGGCGGTGAGCCCGAGACGTTCGAGAAACTCGCGGACCGGCCGCGGGTTTTCCGACACCATGAGTTGCGAGAGCAGACTGGCCTGATCGGCCTGCAGCGCCGGCAACGAGAAGGCGCGGCGGGACGACTCGAGGAGTGCGGTGACAGGTCCAGGTGACGCACCAATCACCGCACGATAGACCTCCTCGATGATCTCTCCGTCGCGCAGCAGAAAGTATGCGCGGTCGATGCCGTCGGCGAGAAAACGCTTGTGCAACCAGAGGGCGAAGCCGGTGAGCATCGGTCCTGCCACCGCATATCCAAAGCGCCACCAGAACGGGGATGGCGGTTCGTGGGTGCGTGCGCCGATCATCGCGAGGCCCAAGGCGACCGAGTCGTCGGGCGCGGTGCTGGGCCGGTCCGTGTGTCGGGCCGCTGCCCACGGATGAAGCACCGTCACGAGTCCGAGCCGGTTAGGCACGTCGGCATCCGCGCTCGGATGGTCACCGATATGCAGCACGGACGAGGGTGTGGTCTTGGTCTCGCCGAGCACGCGGGAAAACAGCTTGCCGTCAGCCTTGCTGCAACGCGCGTCGGCCGAACTCAGCACGCGGACGTGCGTCAGGTCGTACCCACAGTGTTCCAGCAGTTCGCGAAGAAACGTCGCCTCATGATACGTGTCGCTGATGCACCAGACCTGCTTCCCGTCCACCTGCGCTCGGACGAACCACGAGCGGAGTGCGGGGTGGGCGCGGCACAGCGACTGCTCGATCTCCCGTTCGGCACCCACCATGGCCGCGACGCGGCTCGCCGGCCAGCCGAGGTCGGCAGCAAGCACCGCGTGAATCTCGGTGAGGGTGACTTCCATCGACGCGTGCTGCGCGAAGCCGAGACGTCGCGCCGTGCGTTCAGCATCCTGTCGCGCGCGCGACAGGATCTCCGGCGTCAGCGCGAGTTCACGGAAGACCGCGTGCTTCGCGAAGTGAAGAAACACGTCGGTCGGGTGAGCGGCATGGCGCACGACGAGCGTGTCGAAGATGTCGAACGAGATCACGTCGGCCGACGGCCACGCCGCTTCTATTTCAGCCATGGTGAGCTCGCCGTCGCGAGGCAGTTGCGCGAGTGAGGCCGCACCGGGCATCAGCTCATCCTGAACGGCCTCGAACAGGGCGCTCGCGTGCATCTCGATCAGCTCCGCGCGTGAGGACGGAGCGGCGTACCCGATAGTGCGCCGCTTCGCATCGGCCGTGCCGTTCAGGCGGGCGACGTACGCGGGCGAGAGCGAGAACGTCATGTCCGCTCCGTGAATGGCGTTGGCCGGAACGAGCTCGTAACTCTCATCGCCATCCGTCAAGGCAAACTGCGAGAACCCCAGTGCTTCGAGCACCGCCGTGGCGACGCGCATGTCGCCATCGTCGGAGGAGGATCGCGACCACGCGATCACACCGACATCATCGAGTCGTATGGTCTCAGCGACACCAACGACCACGTGAGCGACCTGTGCGGCTGAGCCAGCGTGGACAACCAGAAACGCCTGTGCCGACAGGTCGAACGACCGCGCGTCGAGCGGCTGTGGCTCGGCGACGTCGACGCGGTGACCGATGCCGTTACGAGCGGCCGACCGGCGGATGGCCTCTCGGATGCCGGGCTGCCCGTGCAACACGAGCACGCGCGGAGCGGACGGCGCGGTAGCCGCCGCCAGCGCGGCGAAGCCGAGCCCGGGAGCGAGGTCCACGAACACGTCGCCCGCCGCCAAGGCATCGTCCAGAAAGTTCCGGAGCTCGGCGTTGACCCCGACTCGTTCCTCCATCTCCAGTGCGCTCGCCAAGGCGTCGGCGTCGCTCCCCGTGACCACAAACCGCGGCTCGCCGACGTCGTTGACCTGGGAAGAAGGAATCACCGCATACCCGTCGGCCGCGATGGCGGCGGCGAGAGCAGCAGTAGAATCGGTGAGCGATGGAGGAGCAGTCATGGCAATCGGCGGTAGAGGTCGCGAACGCCCTCCGCAAAAGCAAGAAAAATGCCAGATCTAAGTTATTATCCAGCAAATACTTACACGATATTGGGCACCATAGATTCCACGATCCGGCAGATTCTCCCCGGCGAAATCTTCCGGGCGTGGGTCGCGCCTCGCGGAGCCTACTCCGGGTCGGCCAGCAGGTCCCAGTGCAACGGAGTGCCTCGAGACACGGCCACGTTGACCCGTCGCCCGATGACGGATTCCAGGAACTTCGGGGGCAAGCCGAATCCCGGCCGGACGCTGCGGACATGCTGCGCCGTCAGACTTGTGCCAGCGGCAACATCCTCGCAGACATAGAGCGACCGGCGGCCGCGCCGGTAGCCACGCTCGCGCTCTCGCGGACCGTACGTCACTTCGCCCAGCGCCGCGTGCGCGGCACGACACTCCCGCACCAGCGCCGACATCTCATCGGGCTCGAGACTGAAGTGCGCATCCGGGCCACCGTCGGCGCGCGCCAGCGTCAGATGCTTCTCGATGAGCGTGGCCCCAAGGACGCACGCGGCCACCGCAGCCCCGATTCCCGGGGTATGGTCGCTGAAGCCGACCGGGCATGCGAAGCGCGCGGCGAGGTCCGGGAGAGTGCGCAGATTCGCGTCCGCGGGATCCGCGGGATAGTCGGTCGTGCACTTGAGCAGCGCGAGTCGCGTACACCCCGCCTCGCGTGCGGTGGTCACGGCCTCCACAATCTCCTCGAGCGTGGCCATGCCCGTGGAGATGATCAGCGGCTTTCCAGTCTCGGCACATCGACGAATCAACGGCAGATCCACGATCTCCGGCGACGCGATTTTGAAAGCCGGCACGTCAAGGGACACGAGGAAATCCACGGCGGTGCTATCGAACGGGCTACTGAACCAGTCCATGCCCAGCGACTGCGCCTGCGCCGCGAGCGGGGCGTGCCAGTCCCACGGGAGCGCGGCCTGCGCGTACAAGGCATGTAGGCGCTGCCCGTCCCACGCGCTCCCCGGCGAGCGTACCACAAAATCGTCGGTGTCCGCGTCGAGGGTAATCGTGTCCGCTGTGTACGTTTGCAGCTTGATGGCATTGACACCACACGCGGCAGCCGCGGCTACCAGACGGTGCGCCCGCTCCAACGAATGGTTGTGGTTCCCCGACAATTCTGCCACCACGTACGGCGGTCGCCGCCCGGCATCCGGCGCCCACAGCTGATGGAGTCGCAGCGCGGCGGAGTGCGCAGGCCCCCCGGTCATGGCTGGCGCCTCCCGGCATCGAGTGCGTCACGTAGCCCTTGAAGCTGGTCCGCATACGCGGCCGGTAGCACCCCGGGCTCGGTGAGATAGGCCTTGTCGCAAACGATCTTCTTCGTATCCCACTTCAAAACGTCGAGGCAGAAGTACCAGAGATCCTCCTGAAGTTCAATGCGATGCAGGCGGGCCAGCATGTCGGGGGTGACATCGCCGCGTGGGATGACGACCACGCCGCCATCATCACACACCGCGATCCCACCATCAACTTCGTTCCGGATCGCGGCCGCCTGTTCCTCCGGGAACGGAGCCGCGGGCGTATTCCAGCACCCCAGAGGCGTCACGCCCGCGCTCCACACGGGATAGCGTTCACGACGGATACGGGCGGCGTCTCGCACCAGCCCGTTCACCACAATGGCCGATGCGCGGCGATAGAGCGTGACGAACTTCGATACCAGATCCCCGACGATCGCACGGTCAGCGCAGTCGTGAGCGTAGATGATGCAGACCTCGTCCGGCTGGACATCGCGGACCTGCTCGTGCACGGCATAGTTCGACTGGTGTGCGGTGAACACGGGGCGCACGAGCCCCACGCGATGCAGGTTGTCGGACATCGGCCGGAGTCCGGGAAGCACCCCGCGTTTCCCCAGCGCATCCGCCACTTCGGTGGTGGAGATGCGATTCCGGGTGATGGTCTCAACAATCTGCTGGGCAACGGATGGTGTCGACGACATGGAGATCGGCCCGTCAGGGATGAGGGTGGCGAAACAGCTGCACGGTGAACTCGCGAAGGGGATAGTCGTGATACAGCGCCACATAGGGCGTGAGTGTCTTGACGTACGCGAACACGACCTCAGGGGCGAAGTGAAAGTTCTTCTCCAGCTCATGGTCGGCGTAGCTGCTCATGAAGTTCGCGCAGACCGCGCCGTCACACCGGTCAAAGGCGAGAGCCAACAGCGACCGCATGGTGCTGGCATTGTCGTGCGTCCGGAATGTGAGCGTACCGGAGAGCAGGATGAGGTCAAACCGTCCCACATCGAGATCGGCCGACAGCGTCCCCGTGAGGAAGCAACGTCGTACGCCACCATGACGCGCCGCCGCCGCCGCGACGAGATCGGCCGATAGATCAAGTCCGGTATAGTCGAAGTCGTCGCCGTGATGGGTCTCCAACCACGGCACCAGATCGCCCAGCCCACACCCGAGGTCGAGAATCCGGGCGCCACGCAACGCCAGGCCGCGGCACAACACGGCAAACCGCAACTGCTGGCTTTCCGCTGACCCCCAGCCCACCGTTCTCACATCGTATCCGTACTCCGCCAGCCGCCCATTGTAGAGCGACGCGATACGCGTGCGATCGTCCGCGGTCAGACCGAGTGCGTCTGCAGCAGCCGGTACGCGTTCTGCCATAGGATCTTCCGCTGAAGGTCGGCGTCTACACCGTGTTCGGCGAGACGCTCGAGTGAACGTTGGATGGACTCGGGCAGCCCGCGGTCCGGATAGTCCGTGCCGAACAAGACGCGCTCGCCTCGCATACTGCGGATACAGTACGCGATATCCGCTATCACCCCCGGCTCGTAATACAGCCACGAATAGCTGAGGTCAAACCAGAGATTTGGCACCCGCTTGGCGAGCATCAACAGGTCGAGGCAGTGATGTCCCGCCGCGTGCGCCACGATCACGCGGCTCGCCGGTGCCTCCCGGGCGAGGATCGCGTACTGCCGGACATCGAGTCCCGCCAGCAGCCACTCTCCATCGGGAAAACAGTCGAGCACCGTCGGCCAGCCGAGTGCGCCCGCCTGCTGCACGAGCTCGATGCATCGAGGATCATCCGGTCGATAGCGCTGAAGTCGGGGATGCAACTTGAGGCCTCGGAATCCCATAGCCGACGCCTCCGCCAGATCAGAGGGCTGGCGCCCGCTCACCGGATCGATGTTCACGAAACCCGTAAGTCGCGGCTGATGAACGAGTGCTTCCGCTACCTCCGCCATGCTCCAACGCTGCCACTTGAGATGCAGGACGACCGCGTGGTCCACGCCAGCGGTATCCATTTGCGACAGCAAGGTGGCCACGGCCCCGACGGCCGTCGTATGCTCGCGGTCGTCGAGGTGCAGATGCGCATCGATCAACTGATCGCCATAGTGCTTGCTGGTCATGCGAGGCCCCCGGCATCCTGCACGTCAATGTGAAGACGCGCTTCGCGCGCATCGGCGCGCGCGCGCGCCTCGAGTACGCTGTCGCCCACCGCGAGAATGTATGCCATGCGATCCCCATCGCCGATGGCCCTGCCGAGTACATCGCCAATCTGTACCAGCGCCTCACACCGCACGTCAGGCATCGTATCCTCCGCCGCGAATCCACGCAGTGCCACTACGCGGCCACGACGCGACGGCACAAATCGCAAGACGACGGCGCGTGACGGCACGGTTGCCGGCCAGGTCCATGCCGCACCGACCGCCTGTTCTGCGGACGCGGTCGCGAGGGGAAATCCACTGGCCCGAGGCACGAGGCCATCGGCCACCATGAAACCACCACCGCGTCCCGCCGATTCGACCAGCACCAACCTCCCGCGCTCCGTACGCAAGACTTCGGTGTGTCCCGGACCTTCGTGGTATCCGAGGGCCGCGAGTGCTCGCGTGACCACGTCGGCGATGGCCTGAACCTCAGCCGCGGGATACTCTACGGTTTCGAGTTCAGACGCCACGGTATTTCCGGTCCCCGGCACCTTGCGCTTGCGAGTTATCGCCAGCACCCGCGTGTCGCTGTTGTGCGTGAAGGTCTCCACCGTATGCTCGACACCAACGACGAACTCTTCGACGATCACATGTCCGCTGTGCGAGGCGGCAAGCGCATGCGCGAAGGGAGCGTCCCATCCATCGTGCGGCTCCACCACGGTGACTCCGCGACTCCCGGCGGCATCGACCGGCTTGAGAATGCACGTCCCGCCAATCTCGTACAGCGCTTGGCGAGCCTCCGCCAACGTGGACACGACCCGCCAGGTGGGGCACGGCAAGCCCGCGACGCTCCAGCGCGCCCGCTGCACATCCTTGCGGGTCATGGCCGTGACCACATCCAGACGGGGACCGGGGAGTGCAAAGTGCTCGCGCAGCGCCGCGGCAGCCAGCATGCCGGCTTCGTTGCAGAACGCGATCGCCCCCGAAGGCCGCAGGCCCGCGGCGACCACGGCGTGTACGACCTGCGACGCGTCACGAATATCGACGACAAGCGCGAGATCAGCCTCGGCAAACCCCGGCGCATCCGCCTGTGCATCCATGGCGACGACACGAAGTCCCGCGGCGCGAGCAGCTCGAATTCCGGGCACCTGCCAACGACCGGCGCCCACCGCCACCAGCCACGGACACTCCGCGATGGAGAACGACGGAGTGGTCACGACGGACCTACCGTCGTCGTGGTGCCTGAGCGCGCCCGCCAAAGATCCCACAAGAGGGCGGCGATACGCTCGCACCCGCGGCCATCGATCAAACCTTCTCCCACGCGCCCACGGTCCACACACTCCGCGGCCGATGGGCGCCGCAGGGCTGGCTCGCCGACGCCCAACAGCGCGCGCTGCGCCGCGATGGACTGCACGAACGTCGATTCCTCAGGAGTACGTGGCAAAGCAAACACGGGGCGGCCGAGATGCAGCAGCTCCAGCAACGACGTGCCGCCCGTCGTCACGGCCCACGCACAGCGTGCCATCCACTGGGCCAGATCTGGTGGCTCACGCACGAGGTGCACCGACGATGGGACATTGGCCGACACCTCGGCGTCATCCTCGGACATCGGCCCTTGTACCAACACGACATCGCTCGCGCACTGTGCCACTCGGCGCACGACGCGCACGGTGTCGGCGGCGGAAGCGCCTCCCCCCAGCATGACCAGCACCGGACCCGTTGGCTCACCATCGCGCGCCAGTCGCAATTCCGAACGGATAATGGCATAGGCCAGCCCCACGTGATGGGGGACCCCATGAGGCACTGCGCGAACAGCCTGCAGACTCACGATCAGATCCGGCGCTTCGCCCCCCGCGTAGTCGAGGGCGAGGACCAGAGCGCCATCGGCTTTGGCCTGCTGTACCCAAGCGCCGCCGTCCCCTGGCACATCCAGCACCACCAGATCCGTAGGCGTCGCATCGGGATCCCACGAAGCGGACGCACCACCGACCAGATGCGCCGCGCTCGCTGACAACGGACGCTCGACTACGGCAAATCCGGCGACTCCAAGCCGCGTAACCAGCTCGTGCGAGCGACGCACATTGCCCAATCCGTGCACACCACCGCCGTCGAACCACACCGCGACGGTGGGACGCGCGGCTAGGGAAACCGATGCACGAGGGGTGCCGGGCGCACTCATCGCGGTCGCGGCAGCAGAGCATGGGCCAGACGCTCGAGCATGCGCCAGTCAGCCTCGGAGTCCAGATCCACCGCCTCCCACCGCTCGAGCAGCACCGGCGCGCATCGATCGCCCAACAGGCGACCAGTGGTCAGCATGCGATCGGGGCGGAACCAATAAAACTGGCCGGCGTCATGGTACGCAGGTTCCAGATCCTGCGTGCGCGTCAAGCGCACCGACTCATCGATCATGCCAGCGTATCCATCACGGATACGGAAAGCGCGTTCGATCGGATGGCTGTACGGTAACATCGACAGCACCCCATCAAGTGCGGCGTCCTGTTCGAGCTGCAGGGCGCCCTGCCGCAGCTTCGCAGCCGTCACCAGCACCGCCGCCGGATAGAGACAACACCCGATCGCAAACTGCTGCGATATCTGCGCGTATGCCCGCAAGACTTCGTCGAGCACCTCGACCGTCGAGGCCACGTGGCTGGCCGACGCTGCCGACCGAAGGAATGGCACCTCCGCCCCGGCAGCACGCGCGATCTCCGCGATCTCCGAATCGTCGGTGGACACCATCACCGTAGCGAAGAGCTGTGAGGCGAGCGCCGTCTCCACGGTCCACGCCAGCAGTGGGCGGCCAGCCAGTGGGCGGATATTCTTGCGTGGAACGCGCTGGCTGCCACCACGCGCCGGGATGATGCAGACGGCTGGCATCGACACACTCACCGCCGGGCGTACAGTCGTAGCTCCGAATGGAATCCATCCACGGTGCGATACCCGAACGGATGAACATTCGTGGCAACGAGGTCATAGTCCGGCAACCAGCGGTCGTAGTCCGAACCCAGCGTTGGCGTATCGACGCCGACCGCATTCGCCGACGTCCGCACCTGCTTCCCCTCCCTCAGGTTCCGCAACAGCACGAACCGAGATTCGAGTCGGCGTGCTTCAGCGAGATAGAACGCCACCACCTCCGGTTCCATCTCCTGAAAGGAGATGAAGTTCCAGAACAGATCGACGCGCCCTTCGAGTCTCGGCAGCTGCCACGGGCACAGGACCATTTGCGCGCGTTCCGCCGGTACCGGTAGCGGTTGCGCATAGCGTGTCTCGAGATAGCCTCGGACACGCGCTCCGGCCAGCTGACCGAGATAGAAGGCCGCGACGGCGGCCGTCGGGGGAATATCCACGTCGATATACGCCGTCTCGCTTCCGGATTGCAGGAGGATTTCGCCCAGCGTGCCGAAACCACCGCCCACTTCGAGCACCGTGCGCAACGGCGCATCTCCGGCCACCTGCTTGAAGAAGACCAATCCGTGCAGATAGTTCAACATGGTGCGGCTGAACCGACGCCCGTCGAACACCACCTGTTCGAGCGGCGCTCCGGTCATGCTTTCCGAAATGGCGGAGAGATCGGGCGATTGCTCCGGCCGGTCACCGGCCAGCAGCACACGGTAATCGGACAACGCCCACGCCTGCCCATCAAGCGCCGCCTTCACCGTGTGCCACGCCTTCGACCCTTCCGGTACCTGCGACGCGGTCACCGCAAGCAGGGCGTCCACCAGTGCGCAATCCAGACTGTTTCCTGGCGCCCCGTAGGTGGGGACGAAGTAGTCGAGCGCACTCGGCAGGCGCCGAAACAGCGCAAAACCGTGCGCTCGCAATTCGGTGACGATGCGTTCGGAGGCCTGCTGCCAGAAGGCCGTAGGACGCAGATGCGCGGGCTGCGCCGCCGAATCCTCGAGCATGGCCTCCAATTGCCGCAGGGCGTCCGCATCCGCCACATCACGTGTACCGGAAGCGGTCATACGCCCGCTCGATCATCCACCGTCGCACTCGCGTCCAGTGCCCGGAACACCAGGTCCTGTTGCGCCTCGGTCATGCCGTGCCAGAGCGGAAGAGAGAGCAGCCCCTCGTAGGCGCGTTCGGCCACCGGACAGAGGCCGGGGCGGTAGCCCAGATCGCGGTAATACGAATGCAAGTACACCGGACGATAGTGAACAGCAGCCGTGATGCCGTGCGCACGCAGGTGTTCAAACAGCGCGCGGCGACGCTGCACCGGCGCGTCGCCTGCCACGCGCAACGCGAACAGATGATAGCTGTGCGTGCGACCGACAGGCACCGTTTGCAGACACCACCGCGGAGAGCCAGCCATTCGATCCCGATAGCGCGCAGCCAGTACCCGACGACGCGCCAACCAACCCGGCAATTTCGCCAGCTGGCTCGTACCAAGCGCACATTGCATGTCCGTCAACCGATAGTTGTACCCCAGTGCGACCATGTCATACTCCCACGTCCCCGCCTGCTCGCGTGCTCTGGCGTCCGTGGTGATGCCATGATTGCGCAGCGTACGCAGACGCGCGGCCATGCCGGCATCTGCCGTCGTGATCATGCCGCCTTCGGCGGTCGTGAGATGCTTGACTGGATGGAAGCTGAACGTCGTCGCATCGGCCACCGTCCCTACCGCACGCCCATCGCAGTGCGCACCCGGGGCGTGGCATCCGTCCTCGATGAAAAGGAGGCCGTGCGTATCGGCCAGTACACGCAGCGCCGTGAGATCCGCCGGCAAGCCCGCGAAATCCACAGCCACGATCGCCTTGGTGCGTGACGTGATCAGCGAGGCGACATGCGCCACATCGACTGTCAGCGTGTCGGCCTCGATATCCGCGAACACCACCGTCGCGCCCACATATCGCACGCAATTCGCACTGGCGGCAAAGGTCAGCGCGGGGACGATGACCTCATCACCCGGGCCGATGCCAGCCGCGAGCATCGTGAGATGCAGTGCCGCCGTTCCGTTGCTCACAGCCACCGCGTGCGAAGCACCCACGAACGCGGCAAAGGCCTGCTCGAACGTCTCGACCGCGGGGCCGGTGGTCAACCAGTCCCCACGCAGCACACGGACCACCGCGTCGATGTCGTCGTCGTCGATCTCGTGACGTCCGTAGGGTACCGGCCGGTCAGCCATGCGCCACCGGACTGAAGATTTGCGCACGCAACTCCTCGACGGTCAGGAAGCGATCGTTGGTTCCGCTGTTGTAGCTGAACCCGGTGTCGCACATCCGCCCCGGGGCACTGCTGCTCTCCAGGCGGAAGCGCTCCACGTCCCACAGTTCCGTCGCGGGCAAGATCACGTAGTAGCGGTCAAACTCCACCGTGGTGATCGCGTCCGTGGCCGTGATCATTTCTTCGTGCAGCTTCTCGCCAGGCCGGATGCCCACAATCTCGATGCGCGCGTCGGGGGCGATGGCCTTCGCGACGTCGAGAATCCGATAGCTCGGAATCTTGGGTACGAACACTTCGCCCCCCCATGCTTGTGCGAGCGCCATGAGCACATAGTCGACGCCCTCCTGAATGGAGATACTGAAGCGCGTCATGGCCTCATGGGTGACGGGCAAGACACCGAGCTCCCGCCGCGCCAGGAAATACGGGATCACCGAACCGCGACTCCCCAGGACGTTGCCGTACCGCACCACGGAGAAGCGACTCGGGCGCTTGCCGCGATAGTTGTTGGCGGCGACGAACAACTTGTCCGATACCAGCTTCGTGGCGCCGTACAAGTTGATGGGCGCGGCAGCCTTGTCGGTGCTCAGCGCGACGATCCGCGGCACATTGGCCTCGAGCGCGGCATCGATGACGTTCTGGGCACCGAGCACGTTCGTCTTGACGGCTTCAAAGGGATTGTACTCGGCCGCCGGCACCTGCTTGAGCGCCGCGGCGTGCACCACGACGTCCACATCCTCCATCGCCTTGCGCAGACGATCGGCATCGCGCACATCGCCCAGAAACCAGCGCATGACATCGCGACGGCTGCAGAAGGGCTCGCGCTGCTGCATATCGAATTGCTTGAGCTCGTCGCGACTGAATACGATGACCCGACGCGGCCGATAGCGCGACAAGATCGTGTTCAGGAAACAATGGCCAAACGACCCGGTTGCACCTGTGACCAAGATGCTGGCGCCGTCGAGTCGCGGATCCTGCGAGAACGGGAGGGCCATGGCGGACGATGCGGACAGAGTCATTCGGCACGGCGGAAGGGAGGATCAGTCGCGCGTCGGATCGGCGTCGACCGACCGGGCAATGAACGGAAATGTATCGTCCATCCCCTCGTCGGGTCAGCCGATCGACACGCCCCCGTCCTGTAGCGGGTACTTGGTGAGGTCGACGGGATGCCGCAAGTCGTGTGACTCGTTACGGCTCACCACCTGCGCAGCCACCTTGTACTCGACATTGAACACGATCGGCGCGCGGAAATTGGCCGTGACCGCCCCGTCGGGTGTCCCGGGCAGCGACAGCATCACCAACCCCATCGCCTGATCCGGCGCGCTCAAGGCGAGTTTGCTGCGGTCCGCGTCACTGAGATCGATGTCATAGGTGGCATCGACGACAAACGGGTCGGCAAGCACGAAGACGGTGACAGGATCGGCAACGGACTGTAGCCACCAGAGCCCTGCACGAGCCGCCGGTAACAGGGCGTACTCCGTGCGATCCGGGAATCCCCACAGTGGCTCGGCGAATTGCATGATGACCGCTTCCGGGATATCCAGATCGCCGAATGCCGTCGACGCGACGTGCCGCGTCGGTACAGCGGCACCTGGTGCTTCCTGATTGCCTGCGAGACTCATGAGAACGTCAGAGGTAATTGGCCAGGCTGAGTCCGAGGATACGCGAAGTCGCGCCCATCGCCGCCTGATACAGCGTTTGCTTGCCTACGAGTTCGACCATCGCCTTGTCGATCTCGGTGTCGCGCAGGTCGGAGCGGAACGCCTTCAGGTTCAATTCCATCAAACCGTGGTTGACGTTGGCCGTTTCCAACTCGTTGATGCGCGCCCCCTGTGTCCCGAGAAGCGACTGCACGTTGTTGTTCGCCGTCGTGATGCGGTCTGCTGCGGCCTGAATGGCCACCGGATCATTGGCGCCGAGTGCGGTCGAGAGGGCGCGAAGCGACTCGAGGGCGTCGGTGTCGATGAACACGTCCGTGCCGTTGTGCGTGGGCGTGACGAAGACATTGTCGCCGATCTCCAGCGAAATGTTTCCGCTCGGATCGACCGCAACGCCAGCCAGCGTCAAGCGTGAGAAGCTACCGGTCACTGGCGCGGGCGTCGCGAACGGTGCTTCTCCAGCGCGATTACCGCCGAACAGATACTCGTCGCCGATGCGCGTATTACCAAGGTTCGCCGCGAAGTTGATGAGCTGATCGACTTCGGCCTTCACGATGAGGCGCGACTGCGCGTTGGCGGTGGCATTCGCCTGCGCGATGCCGAGCTCGATGCCGCGTGTGAGCGCGTTCGTGAGCTGGTCGAGCACGTTCTCTTCGGCGGAGGCGCGGGCGATACCGCTGTCCACGTTGCGCTTGAACTGCGTCAGCGCGCGCATCGAGCTGCCGATACGCACGAGTTCACCGCCGCTCGTGGGATTGTCGGACATCTTCCGCAGATTGATGCCGGAGGAGATGTCCTCCCGAATGCGATCGAGCCCCTGCAGGTTGGCCTGCAGGCGCGATTGGCTGTTTCGGGTGATGATCGAGTTGGAAACGCGCATCGTAACCTGTGGAATCGGTGACCGTTACATACCCGAAGGGTTGCAACACGGTGCCGGCACTCCTGTTCGAGTATCGGACTGGTGAGCCGGTTCTTTAGCAACGCGGCCGGTTTGGTGACCTGGATAGCGGTGTTCTTCGCGTTTCTCAGAGCATCCGGCTAATTTTGCCGGGTGCCCAGCTCAGGCACCCTTCCGCCGCTTCCTTTGTCCCAGCATTGCTCCGCCATGGCCACAATTCTGTACGTCGATGACGAGCCGAGCGTCGGACTGATCCTTGAAGATTCGCTCGCGCAGTCCGGTCACACGCCGATCGGCGCCCGGAGCGTCCCGGAAGCACTGCAGATCCTCGAGCGGGGCGGCATCGACCTGATCATCTCCGACTATAGAATGCCGGGGCTGACCGGACTGGAGTTTATCCAGCTCCTGACCCGTGAGGGGTACGACATCCCGCTGATCATGCTGACGGGGCACGCCAGCATCGAGCACGCGGTGGCCAGCATCAAGGCCGGAGCGATCGACTACATCACCAAGCCGGTCCGTCCTCAGCAGCTCGAGCTGGCGGTCGACCAGGCGCTGGAGTTCGTCCGCCTGCGGCGCGAGAACGAGACGCTCCGCAAGGAAGTGATGCAGTTCCGGAATGAACGGCAGATCATCGGCGACTCGCCGGCGATCCGTCGGATCCTGCAAACGGTCTCCATGGCCGCTCCGACCCGGGCCACGGTGCTTCTACAGGGTGAGTCGGGCACCGGCAAGGAGCTGTTCGCCCGCGCGATCCACGACCAGAGCGAGCGTCGCGACAAGCCGTTCATCAAGCTCAACTGCGCCGCCCTTCCTGAGGGGCTGGTCGAATCGGCGCTCTTCGGCCACGAGAAGGGCGCCTTTACCGGCGCGATCAAGCGGGTCGAGGGCGCCTTTGAGCGCGCCAATCGCGGCACGCTGTTGTTGGACGAAATCTCGGAGATGCGTCTCGATCTGCAGGCCAAGCTGTTGCGTGTACTGCAGGAGCAGGAATTCGAGCGGGTCGGCGGCACCTCGCCCATCAAGGTGGACGTGCGTATCGTGGCGACCACGAACCGCGATCTGGCCGCCGAGGCCGACCAGGGAACGTTCCGGCAGGACCTGTACTATCGGCTCTCCACGATCCCGGTCCTGATCCCGCCCCTGCGTGATCGCCCAGAGGATATTGCGGTCCTGGCGCTCCGGTTCGCGATGCGGACGGCAGCCGAGCTGGGCAAGAAAATCGACGGGCTTTCGCCCGACGCGCTCGAGGCGATGCAGCACTATCCGTGGCCCGGCAATATTCGCGAACTGCAGCATGTCATCGAGCGGGCGGTCATTCTGACGCCGGACCCGATGATCCATGCGCATTGCCTGGAAGGGACGCGCTTCGGTTTGGCGCACTCGCTGGGCGCACCCTCGATCCGCCCGCGCGCGATCCCCACGCCCGGCGCCGTGGCGACCGTGGCGGGCAAAGCGACGCCGGTGGCGGGGAGCGCCGTCGGCAGCCCGGCGAAGGGCAACATCGCGCTCGCGTCGCTGAATGTGGCCGATGCGGAGCGTGTGCTGATTCAGCATGCGCTGGCAGCTGCCGATAATAACCGTACGAAAGCCGCCGAACTGCTCGGCATCAGCGTGCGCACCCTCCGCAACAAGCTCAACGGTCCGGGCAAGGACACCGACACCGACGACGAGTAGTCGTCGAGTGGCTGTCGTCGGCAAGTTTGGACCTCACGACACCCGGCAAAACTTGCCCCGACAGCATGATTGACCACCCGCCGCTTGCTTGGAAACACTCACGACTCCACCCTTGAACTCACCACTCAAGACTCACAGCAGCAAGGAGTTAGCACACTAGATCCAGTGACGTCCCGATGGCCGAGCCCGTGTGGCCCGGCCGTTGCTTTTTACCGGTGTGGATACGCTTGCCCTTTCACACCGGGAATACGCAGATGCTCTTCGGACTCATCGATCGCACCACATCCGCCACGTCGCTCAAAGGCGCACTCGACAAGAGTGCTGAGCGGTCTCGTGGCATCGCGGATCGCGTCTCCAAGGCAACCGTGGGGAACGCCGACGGATTCGCCCTCGAAGCGAAGGCCGGCACGGCTCAAGCCAACTTGAATCCCGTGAACGTGGAAGACGAGATGACGGCCTTGGCGGATGAACAGATTCGCTTCCTCGCCACCGCCCGTCTGCTCGAGAAGACCTACTCCAGACTCCGCTCCGCGATCAAGGGAGGTAACGGCTGATGCCGATTGATCCGACGCGCCGCCCTGCCCTGCTCCCGATCCCGGGCCAGCAGACGATCCGCCCGATGTTCCGCTCGCTGGGCATCGCCGCCAGTGGACTCAGCGCGCAGCGCCAGCGCATGGAAACGATCGCCCAGAACATGGCGAACGCCGATGTCACCCGCGGCCCCGACGGTCAGCCGTACAAGCGAAAAGACGTCGTCATGGAAGCTGCCACGTCGCAGAACGCGCTCTACAACGGCGAGAACTTCGCAGCGACCATGGGCACCGCCGCCGCCAGCAACAGCGTGCTGGGGAGCAACGCCTTCGAAGTCGCAACCACCGATTCCCGCAAATCGATCGAGGTGCCCGTGCTGCCGACCACCGGCGGCGTGAACGGCACGATCGGCGGTGAGTACGGCGTCCGCGTGGCGGGCATCGCGGAAGATCAGGGCGAAGGCCGACTCGTGTACGAGCCAGGCCACCCGGACGCCAGCGACGCCGGCTACGTACGCTACCCCGACATCGACACCACGCAGGAAATGGTCAAGCTCATGGATGCGAAACGCATCTTCGAAGCCAACGCCGCCGTCTTTCAGACCGCCAAGTCCATGCTGCGCGCGTCGATCGACATCTGATGACATAACCGCACGTCCGCTGCGGGCTCGGGGATCGGCGTGACTCTTCCTCCTCCTCCTCTCCGAACCACACGATCCCCGACCCGCAGCACTCCTGGCAGCACCACACCACTCGCGTCAACCGAACACCAGAGATTCACATGAGCGTCAACGGCATCAACAACACCCCGCTGCTTCCCAACCTCGGCTCGCTGTCGCGACCCGAGACGGCACGCACGCAGAACGGCGCGCAAAACGGCGCCGAGCGCGCGCAGCAGGCCACGACGAACGCTCGCGCGCCACAGCACGGGGCACTCAAGCCGCAGACGCCGATCGCTGGACAGTCCGCGGCGCAGAGCACGATACCGGCTGAAGCGCCCGCCGGAACCGACCCGACCTTGTGGAGCGTGTTGACGAATGACGAGCGCAACTTCTTCGCGAAGTCTGCCGCGCTCGGCCCGCTGACGTACAGCCGCATCAAGGCCGTCACGAATCCTGCGCCGCCCGCGGCGCGCGGGATTCGCCTCGACGTCCGCGCCTGATTCCCGACTCCCACCGACTGATCATCATGCAGAATCGAATCGATCTTCTCACACGGGCGATGCCCGAGTTCGGCGGACGCGACACCGGGATCGCCAAGCAGGTCCCGGTCATCGGTGAAGGCGAGCATTCGTTCGGTAATACGCTCACGAAAGCCATCAACGAAGTGTCCGACGTGCGCGATCGCGCGGGCGACCTCACCAAGCGCTTCGCCGCCGGCGAGAACGTCGAACTTCACCAGGTGATGGCGGCCGGTGAAGAAGCGGGTCTCGCGCTCGATATGATGATCGAGTTGCGCAACAAGATGATCGAGGCCTATCGGTCCGTCATCGCCATGCAGTCCTGAGTAAGCGACCGTCATGAACTCCCTGATGGAATCTCTCTTCGGACGCATGGGCAACGGACGGCAGATCGCGATCATCGCGGTCGGCGTCATTGCCACCGCGCTCGTCTTCGGCGTGTCGCGCTGGGCGACGCAGCCGACGATGGTGCCGCTCTATGCGGACATCCCCGTCGAGAATGTGAAGGCGATGACCGACAAGCTCACGGAGACGGGCATCGGGTACGAACTCGATCGCACCGGCTCCACGATCATGGTGGCGAGCGCCGATCTGGCGAGCGCCCGCGTGAATCTCGCGGCCGAAGCGATGCCGACCGGCGGCCGTCCCGGCCTCGAGCTGTTCGACAAGCCCTCGTGGGGCATGACGGACTTCACGCAGAAGGTGAACTATCGCCGCGCCCTCGAAGGAGAACTCGAGCGCACGATCGGCAAGTTGAAGAACGTCGAGATGGTGCAGGTGCACCTCGCCCTCGAAGACGCGCAGATGTTCAAAGAGAGCGAGCGTCCGTCGAAGGCATCGGTCACGCTCAAGATGGCCGGTGGCGAGACGCCGCGCGCCGAAACGGTGCACGGCATTGCGAGCATGGTCGCCAACAGTGTGGGCGGTCTTGATCCGGAGCACGTCACGATCGTCGATGAGCGCGGACGAGCACTCACGCTCGAAGACGAAGGCTCGGTGGCCGGTCTCTCCAGTCGTCAGCTCTCGGTGCAGCGCGAAGTCGAGACGTACATGGAGCAGAAGGCCGACAAACTGCTGAACAGCCTCGTCGGCACCGGCAACGCGCGCGTGCAGGTCGCCGCGTCGATCAACTTCGACAAAGTCGAGCGCACGGTGCAGGCCGTCGATCCCGAGCGCCAGGCGCTCGCGACGGAACAGAAAGCGGAAGTGACGCCGAGCAATCCGGCACAGGGCGCCGGCTACAGCACGACCGCGACGTCATACGAGAACACCAAGAGCGTCGAAAGCTTCAGCGGTGCGATCGGCAACGTGAAGAAGCTCACGGTGGCGGTGCTCGTGGCCGACAAGGTCACGATGCCGGTGCTCGACAGCACCGTGACGACGGCGCCGGCACCGATCATCACGGTGCGCACCCCCGAAGAAATCGCCCGCATTGAAACGCTGGTGCGCAACGCGCTCGGCGTCGATTCCACACGCGGCGACATGATCTCGGTGGTGAGCGCGCCGTTCGACATACCGGCGCCGATCGTGCCGCGTGATTCGGTGCTGCCGCCGCAGGACATCGTGGCCAAGCTGCAAGCGAACCCGAAGCCGGTGGTTGCGATCGCCGCACTCGTGGTCCTGATGGTCATCGCACTCGTGAGCGTGAGCGCACTCAAGCCCAAGAAGTCGAAGGCGGTCGCGGGTGATGCGCCGAATCTGCTGCCGCCGGCCTCCGGCTATCCGGAGCTGCCCGCCAGCTCGCAAATGCAGTCCGCGATGCCGGGCATGAACCCGTACGAAGACGAGGAACTCGAGGAGCCCAAGCGCCCCGTACGCCTTCCTCCTCCGGCCACCACCCCGGAACGTGAGCAGGCCATGGCCACCGTGGACCAGCGTCCTGACGCGGCCGTCCGTGTCATGCGCGGCTGGCTTCGCTCGTGAGTTCCTCCATGATCGCACTCCCTCGCGGCGGCAGCAACAGCGCGGACAAGTACGCTCCCGATCGTCTCACGGGTCGCCAGAAGGTGGCGATCGTGTGTATGGCGATCGGTACAGAGCACGCCGCCAAGATCACCGCCAGCTTGCACCCCGAAGAGGCGGAAATCGTCGCCCTCGAGATGGCGCAGCTCGATCGTGTTCCGCCGTCGACGGTCGATACGGTGCTGGCCGAATGGCTCGAACTCACGATCGGTGTCGACTCACTGAGCGCCGGTGGTGTGGAGTTCGCCAAGGACGTGCTCGAAGCGGCGTTCGGACCGGCCAAGGCACAGCAGATTCTGAAACGTATCCAGGGGCAACTCGCCGACAGCGACCGCTTCGGCCGTTTGCGTCGCGCTGATCCGCAGCAGTTGGGCAACACCCTGCGCGGTGAACACCCGCAGACGATCGCGCTCATTCTCGCGCACCTCGATCCGGGCCACGTGGCCGCCATTCTGCGCGAGCTCGAACCGGCGCTGGGCGGTGATGTGATGTTCCGTATCGCGAAGATGGAGAAGGTATCGCCTGACATGATTTCGCTGGTGGAACGGGCGATCGGCAGCGAAGCCGACCTCGCCTTCTCGCAGGGCATGTCCAGTGTCGGTGGTCCGGCGGCTGTGGCCGCGGTCCTCAACCTCGTCAGCTCGTCGCTCGAGAAGGAAGTGCTGGACCTGGTGGCCGAGAAGGACGCGCACCTCAGCGATCAGATCAAGAACCTCATGTTCGTGTTCGACGATCTCTTGACGCTCGACGACAAGTCGCTGCAGCGCCTCCTGCGCGAAGTGGACGTCAAGCAGCTCGCCTTGGCCCTCAAAGCCGCAAGCCCCGAGCTCAAGGCGAAGATCAT
>JBBQXC010000039.1:0-29435 GCA_038210005.1 Gemmatimonadales bacterium | reverse complement strand
ATGGCTGTATGTGTTTGTCGCGACTGCCGGTGGTTCAGGGAGTATCCGCGCCGGCATACTCACCATGGCGGTCTTCTGGCTTGGCACCGTTCCGGCCTTATTGGCCGTCGGACTGGGTGCCCAGCGGTTGTTCGGACCGCTCCGCCGGCGGCTGCCGATGCTCAGCGCCGCGCTGGTGCTCGTGATGGGACTGCTGTCGATCTCCGGACGCTTCTCGATGCAGCACGCCGGTGCTGACACCACCGGCGCCGATGCACCGTCGGCCCATGCGGCCCACATGCATCAGGGTGCGATGCCGTGAGCGACGCCGCGAGCACAGCGGCCCTTCCCGCTGCCGCAGCCGCCGATGTGCTGTGCGCACACTGTGGTCTGCCGGTGCCCGAGGGATTGCTGGACGACAACGCGGAGCAGCAGTTCTGCTGCAGCGGCTGTCATACGGCGTTCGGGATTCTGCACGCGCACGGACTCGATTCCTACTATGGCTTCGCCGAACGTCGCGAAGCGCCGGTGCGGGCGTCGGGGCGCAGCTACGCCGAGTTCGATCATCCGGCGTTCGCGAATTTGTATGTGACCGCGCTTCCCAATGGACTCTCTCGCACCGAGCTCTATCTCGAGGGTGTGCACTGCGCCTCGTGCGTGTGGCTGGTGGAGCGCGCGCCGTTGCTGGTGCCCGGGGTGTTGCGGGCCGAGCTCGATGTGCGACGGTCATTGGCGGTGATCGAGTGGGATATCGCCACCGTACCGCTGTCCCGCATTGCGCAGTCGCTCGATACGCTGGGCTATCCGCCGCACCCGTTTCGCGGCGTGGCGCGCGCCGACATGCGCAAGCGCGAAGATCGCGCGATGCTGGTACGCATCGGCATTGCCGGCGCCATCGCGATCAATGTGATGCTGGCCGCGCTCGCGCTCTATGCCGGCGAGCTCGACACGATGGACGCCGGATTCACGCGGTTTTTCCGGTGGGTGAGTTTTGCGATCACGGTACCAGCGTTCATCTGGCCCGGTCGCGTGTTCTTCACCGGCGCTTGGGCGTCGTTGCGTACGCGCTCGCTGCATATGGATCTACCGATCGCGATCGCCCTCGCTGCCGGGTTCTTTCGCGGCGCGATGAATACGATCACCGATTCCGGACCGATCTATTTCGACGGACTGGCGCTGCTGATTTTTGCGTTGCTCGTGGGGCGCTTCCTACAGCAGCGCGGCCAGCGCATGGCCGTCGATGCCGCCGAAGAACTGCATGCCATCGCGCCGACCACGGCGCGCGTCGTCGAGAACGACGTGGCGCGCGATATCCCGAGCGAAGCGCTGCTACCCGGTATGCTGCTGGATGTGCGCGCGGGCGAGTCCTTCCCCGCCGACGGCGTGGTGATGCGCGGACATTCGACGGTGAATGCGGCGCTGCTCACCGGTGAATCGCGTCCGGCATCGGTGACGGTGGGTCAGATGGTGTATGCCGGCACGCTGAACGTGGAATCGCCGTTGCGCGTGCAGGTGGAGCAGGCCGGTGAAACGAGCCGCATCGCGAAGCTCATGCAGCAGGTGGAAGAGAGCGCCAAACGACGCGCCCCCATCGTGCAGATGGCGAATCGCATGGCGGGCATCTTCACCGCCGTCGTGCTCGTGATGGCGGCCACGACGTTCGTGATCAAGTGGCAGCTGTCGGCGGCGCATGCGCTCGACGACGCGATTGCGCTGCTGATCGTGACCTGCCCCTGTGCGCTCGCGTTGGCCACGCCGCTGGCGATCACGGTGGCCGTCGCGCGCGCGGCGCGGCGCGGCATGCTGATCAAGGGCGGCGACGCGCTCGAGCTGCTGGCCACCCCGGGCATCGTGGTACTCGACAAAACGGGCACGATCACCGAGGGACGCACCGCCCTCACCGTCTGGCATGGTCCAGACTGGGTGAAGCCGCTGGTCCTCGCGCTGGAGGAAGGATCCTCACATCCGTTGGCTGACGGCTTCCGTCGCGCCTGGCCGGATCTACCCACGGCCAGGGTGTCCGCCTCACGCCACATCGCGGGCGGCGGGCTTGACGGCATCGTCGATGGCCACGTGGTGCGTATCGGGTCACCGCGATTCGTGCGCGAATCGATCATCACCATCGATGAATCGCTCCAACGTGTGATGAATGACCTCGATCGCACCCTGACGCCGGTCCATATCGCAATTGATGGCGTGGTCGTTGCGGTAGGAGGTCTTGGCGACCGAATACGCGAAGACGCGCTCGACTCGCTTCAGCAGTTACGTGGACGTGGATGGCGGACCGTGATGCTGAGTGGTGATGCCCAGGACGTGGTTGCGTCGGTGGGCCGGGCGCTTGCCTTTGAAGCGCAAGACTCCATCGGCGCAGTCTCGCCCGAGGACAAACTGGCGTTTGTCGAACGGCTGAAGGCCACTTCAGGACGCACCGTCGTCATGGTGGGCGACGGCGTGAACGACGCCGCGGCCATCGCCGCCGCCGACGTTGGCATCGGCGTACACGGCGGCGCGGAAGCCTGCCTCGCCACCGCCGACATCTACCTCACGCGCCCCGGACTCGGCGCGCTGGTCGAACTTACTGAGGGCTCGAGGCGCACGTTGCGGGTGATTCGCCGCAACATCGCCCTCTCGATCGGTTACAATCTCATAGGAGCCAGCCTCGCCATGTTCGGCCTGCTGACCCCACTCATCGCCGCGATCCTGATGCCGACGAGTTCGATCTCCGTCGTGCTGGGCTCTTGGTACAGCACCACCTTTGTACGACCCACGACCACGGAGTCGGTCTCATGAGCGTCATTTATCTCGTCTTGCCGCTGGCCTTGATCATTGTCGGCGGTGCGGTACTGGCGTTCGTGTGGAGCGCCAAGAACGGGCAGTACGACGATCTCGAGACGCCGGCGGTGCGGGTGCTGCACGACTGACCGGCCGCGGGCGCGAACGTGTGGGGCGGCAGGGACGCTGTTTGGGGCGAACGCGTGGGGCAGCCGGAAGCGGCGCTCCGGATGGCCTAGCGAGCTCGGCCATTCTCGCTGCCGGCATCGCAGCACCGCTTCCGGCAGCCCTCACACGTTCGCTCCAAAATCGCTTCCGCTCGGAAATCCCACGCTTGCCCCCGTGGCCCGAAATCGCTTCCCCCTCTGCCCACGCGCGACAACCGTGGCCACATTACCGCGATGAGCAATGCCCAGACGAGTTCCCATCGCGATGGACCAGAGCGCCGCCACAATCCGCGGTTACGTGAGTTGGTGGACGAGATGCTCGCCTCCATCCGCGCCGCCGCCAATGTCGAACTGTGGACGCCGGAAGAGCGCGACCGCTACGAGGCGGACATGGCCCGCATCATGAAAACCGTGCGGACCCACGCCGTGAATGGCGCTGCGCATACGCACCTGGATTAGCTGGTCACCACCCTGAACGCTGCCAACGATACCGCGCTGCACGCGCGTCTCGACGCCATTTGCGCCGAGGGGTGGAACCTCTGGGAGCGATTCGAGCGCAACGTACGCGACCGTGACTTCCATTCGTTCGTGGCCGCCGACTACGATGCAGTCCGGGCCGCCTTGTTGACCCACCGCGCCCCCGGCGCCTGCTTCCTCGAATGGGGCTCAGCCACCGGCGTCATTACCATCATGGCCGACATGATGGGCTTCGACGCCTACGGCATCGAACTCGATGCGTCACTGGTCACGACCGCGCGCGCGCTCGCTACGCGCTTCGACGCACGGGCGAAGTTTGTGACCGGTAGCTTTCTCCCCACCGGCTACAAGCGCCTCAGCGGGGATGACGGCTCCGACACCATCGGCGACGGACCCTCGGGTTACTTGCAGCTCGGCCGTGCCCTCGACGATTTCGACGTCGTGTTCGGTTACCCGTGGGATGACGACGCCCCTCTCATGCACGACCTCATGCGACAGTATGGACGACCGGATGCCTTGCTCCTGCTCAACGACACGGACGCCGGCGTGCGAGCCTTCCGCGGTGGACGCGAACTCGCGGTAACGCGGTGACCGCCCCCGGATCTGCGCGTCCCACCGGGCTCCGTCGCGAGCTCGGTGTGCTTGCCCTCGCCGCCACGGGCATCTGCTCGATGGTCGGCGCCGGCATCAACATTGTCCCCTTCGTGCTGCAACGCACCGTGCCCGGCGTCGGTGACTGGGTACTGATCGCCTATGCGTTCGCGGCAGTCCCTGCCGTACTGGCGGCGCTCTGCTACGCGATGCTCGGTAGCGCGATGCCACGCGCCGGTGGCTCGTATGTATACGCCAGTCGCGCGATCGGCCCGTATGCCGGCTTCCTCGCCAGCTTCTCGCAATGGTTCGGGCTGTGCATCGCCATCGGCGTCGTGTCGTATGTGATCCCACCGTTTCTGCGGGATATCGCAGCCGCCGCGCAGTGGACCACGGTGGCCGCGGCGCTCGACCAGCGCCCGCTGCGACTCGCACTTGCCCTGCTGTTTCTGTGGACGTTCGTGTTCGTGAACCTGCGCGGCGTGCGCGCGGTGGCGAACACGCTGATCCCGCTCATGCTGGTGATGTTCGTGTGCGGCGGTCTGGTCATCATCACGGGCTTCTCGCACTCGGCCAGCGAATACGTCGCGCTGCTCGAGGCACAACAGCGCGCGCTCCCGCCTGAGCCTGCACGCGCCTCGTTCTGGGTCGTCGTGCCACCGGCGGCGGCCATTCTCTTTTCCAGCTTTATCGGCTTCGACGCCATCGCGCAGGCCGGCGGCGAAGCGAAGAACCCGTCGCGCTCGATTCCGATCGCGATCGGGCTGACCATCGCGATCGTGGGCGCGTTCTACTTCCTCTTCACCGCCGCCGTGTATCACACGGTCCCTTGGTGGCACGTGGCGGCGGAAAGTCGCGTACGCGATGTCACGGCACCCGGACTGTTGTCGCCGCTCACGTCCCCGATCGTCGCCATCATCATGGTGTCGGGCGCGGCCGTGTCGCTGATCAACGACTTGCCGGGCATGCTGCTGGGCGTGTCACGCTTGTGCTTCGCCTGGGCCGAAGACGGCGTTTTCCCGCAGGGGCTGTCCGCCGTACACCCACGCTTCGGCACACCGCACGTGGCGTTATTCGTATCGGCGATCCTCGCCACCATCGGCATTTTCGGTGGTCACTTCGCCGGCGACTTCTTTCTCGGCGTGGATATTCTGGTGACCGCCATGCTGGTGAACTTCATCATCATGTCGCTGTCGGTGCTACGATTGCCGGCGCGCAATCCATCGCTCGCTCGGGCCATGCGCGTGCTGCCGTCCCGCGCGCTGCAGATCGCGGTGGCAGGCGGCGCTGTGGTGCTGCTGTCCGTGCTGCTGGTCGTGCACGTCTGGCGCGATCTGCATGCCGATGTCGCCGTGTGGTATGCACGCTCCACGCCGGTGTGGATCATCGTGATGGTGATCGGCAGCGCGATCTACTGGCGCGAAACGCGCGCACTCGCCCGCCGCGGCGGCGACCTGCGCGCGATCACCTCCGTGCTTCCGCCCGAATAATCGACTCTCTCGACAGGCCATTGAATACGCTGATGACGACGATTCCCCGCTATACGCTGGCACCCGGTCTCGAGATATCCCGCGTTCTTACCGGTTTGTGGCAACTGGCCGATATGGAACGCGACGGACGCGTGTTCGATCGCGATGCGGCCGCCCACGCGATGACCGAGTACGTCGAGCATGGCTTCACCACGTTCGACATGGCCGATCACTACGGATCGGCCGAAGAGGTGGCCGGTATCTTCCGGCAGCAGGTTGGGCCCGGTACAGCCGTACAGTGCCTCACCAAATGGGTGCCCGAACCAGGTCCCGTCAGCGAACACGACGTACGTTCGGCCATCGATCGCGCCTGCGCGCGACTGCGTACCGATCGCATCGATGTGCTCCAGTTTCACGCGTGGACCTTCACCGATCCGCGATGGCTCGATGCCTTGTGGTATCTGGAATCAGAACGGGATGCCGGACGCATTGGCGCGATCGGTCTCACCAACGTGGACACCGCGCACCTGCGCGTGGCGATCGCCAGCGGCATTCGTATTGCGAGCAATCAGGTGAGCGGCTCAATGCTCGACACGCGCTTCACCACCAAGCTCGCGCCGTATGCGCTGGCGAACGGTGTCGGGCTGCTGTGTTATGGCACATTGCTGGGTGGATTTCTCAGCGAGCGCTGGCTCGGCGCGGCAGAACCCGACTGGGAATCGCTGAGCACCTGGTCGCAGCTCAAATACGGCCGCTTCATTCGCGCCGCCGGTGGCTGGGCGCCGTTTCAGGGATTGCTGCGCGCCGCGCACGCCATCGCCACCAAACACGGCGTGTCGATTGCCGCCGTAGCGAGTCGCTGGGTACTCGATCAGCCCGGTGTGGCCGGTGTGATCGTCGGCGCGCGTCTCGGGCAGTCGGCACACGTGGCCGATACGGCGAAGCTCTTCACCTTCACCATGGACCGCGACGATCGTCGTGCGATCGCCGAGGCGCAGTCGGCGCTCACCGTGATTCCCGGCGACTGCGGCGACGAGTACCGCTACCCGCCGTATCTCACGGCCAGCGGGGACCTCAGCCATCATGTGTCACAGTTTCCGGCACCGTTCGCCACGCGCCCCGGCGTGAACGGACGCACCCTCGCACTCAGCGGCACGGTGTGGGAGCCGATGGCGGGCTATAGTCGCGCGGTGCGCAAAGGCTCGCAGATCACCGTGTCGGGTACGACATCCACACACGGCGATCGACTGATCGGCGGCACCGATGCGGCCGCGCAAGCACACTTTGCCATCGACAAGATCGCCGGCGCGATTCAGTCGCTGGGCGGTACGCTCGAAGACGTGGTGCGTACGCGCGTGTTCGTGTCGAATGTGGAACACTGGGAGCCGGTCGCACGCGCCCACGGCGAGCGCTTCGGACATATTCTGCCCGCGAATACACTGGTCGAGGCGCGGCTTGTGGGCGCCGAGTATCTGGTGGAAATCGAAGCCGACGCGATCGTCGGTGAATCCTGAACATCCTTCACTTCGGACTTGCCGCTATGACGCTCCGCACATGCTGCCATTTGCTTTTCGCTGCCGCGCTCATGTTGTCGGCTGCCGCTTCACCGGTTTCCGCACAAGGTAGAGCGGCCGATGCGCTCACAGCCGAAATAGAAACGCGCATGACAGCCGTGATGCCGAAGGTGGTCGCGTGGCGTCGCGACATCCACGAGCATCCCGAGCTGTCGAATGAGGAAGTGCGCACTGCGGCGCTCGTCGAGAAGCATCTGCGCGCGCTCGGCCTCGAGGTGACAGCGAACGTCGGCAAGACGGGCGTGGTCGGTGTGCTGCGCGGCGGAAAGCCGGGCCCGGTGGTTGCGCTCCGTGCCGACATGGACGCGCTGCCGGTCACGGAGCTCGTGGATCTGCCGTTCAAGAGCAAGGTCCGCACGATGTACAACGGCCAGGAGGTCGGCGTGATGCACGCCTGCGGGCATGACAATCACGTCGCGATCATGATGGGCACGGCCGAAGTGCTCGCCGGCATGAAGGACCGCATTCCCGGCACCGTCAAGTTCATCTTCCAACCGGCCGAAGAAGGACTGGGCGGTGCACAGGCGATGGTGAACGACGGAGCCCTCGAGAACCCGCGTCCGTCGGCGATCTTTGGGCTGCACGTGTGGCCCTCGGCGCTCGGCTCGCTCAGCACGCGCGCCGGTGGCTTCATGGCCGCCGCCGATCAGATCGACATCGTGGTGAAGGGACGACAGACGCACGGCTCCGCGCCGTGGTCGGGCGTCGATCCGATCGTGATCGCGGCGCAGATCGTGATGGGACTGCAGACCATTGCCAGCCGGCAGATCGACGTCACGGCAGCGCCGGCCGTGATCACCATCGGCATGATTCAAGGCGGCAACAGGGGCAACATCATTCCCGACAGCGTGGTCATGATCGGTACGATCCGCACCTTCGACGCCGACATGCGGAAGGACATTCACGCGCGCGTGAAGCGTACCGTGGAAGACATCGCACACTCCGGCGGCGCAACGGCGCGCGTGAATGTCTCCATCGGTGGGCTCATCACGCAGAACGACGCGTCTCTCCTCGAGAAGATGATGCCCACGCTGCAGCGCACGTCGGGCGATGGCGGCTTCAAGATCATCAACCCCGTGACCGGCTCGGAAGACTTCCCCGCCTTCACGAAGGATATTCCGGGACTCTTCTACTTTCTCGGGGTCGCGCCGAAGGGCATGGATCAGAAGTCGCAGGCGGCGAACCATTCGCCGTTGTTCTTCGCCGACGAAGCCGCGTTGCCCACCGGTGTGCGCGCCATGGCCAACCTCGCGGTGGACTACCTCAAGAGCGGCGGCATCGCCACCGCCAAGCCGGCCATGAAGCAATAGCGCCCTACGCTTCCAAGAATGTTTCCGAGTGGATCAGCCAGCCCATTTCGCTGAAGCGCCACTCGGCGGTGTAATTGCCACCTTGCTCGTGCATTCCTGATGCGAGGCGCCACCGGCCGACCCAACGGCCGTGTTCGGTGGCACGCATCGGGTCTGCCTGCGTGACCTGCTCGATCGTACGCACGTACGTCACGAACGCCCGATCGGCGAATTGTTCGGCGAAGGCCGCGCGCGACGCGGCGCGCCCGGTGAGTGTAGGCCCACCGGCCACGCCGACCACGATGTCCGGCGCCATGAACGACACCGTGCGGTCGGCGTCATGCGCCGCGATCGCCTGATTGGACTGCGCGCGCAGTGCACGAATGTGGGACGCTCCCGTGCTCGTCACGTCCATCACATCGTGTTGCGCTTCTTCGGCTTCACGTACTGGTCGAGCCATGCCGTCATCTCAGCGAGTGCCTGCCCTACACTTTCGCGCGCACGGTACCCGTGCGCTTCACCGGGCAACTGTACGTAGCGCGTGGTTGCACCGTTGCCTTTGAGCGCCTGGTACATCCGCTCACTCTGGACCGGATACGTGCCGGTGTTGTTGTCAGCCATGCCGTGCACCAGCAGGATCGGATCCTTGATCTTGTTCGCGTAAGTGAACGGTGACATCGCGCCGTACAGCTCGGGCGCATCCCAGTAGGTGCGCTCCTCGCCCTGGAAGCCGAACGGCGTGAGCGTGCGGTTGTAGGCGCCGCTCTCGGCGACGCCGGCGCGAAACAGTCGCGTATGCGCCAGCAGGTTCGCCGTCATGAACGCGCCGTAAGAATGTCCACCCACGCCGATGCGATCGCGATCGGCGACGCCCATCGCCACGATGGTATCCACGGCGGCCTTGGCGCTCGCGGTGAGCTGCTCCACGTACGTGTCGTTCGGCTCTTTGCCGTCCACGCCGACGATCGGCATGGTCGGGTTGTCCATCACCCCATATCCCTGCGTCAGCATGAAGAGATGCGACGCGCCGCTCGGACGCACGAAACGATACGGCGAGCCCACCACCTGCGACGCCGCTTCACGCGAGCGGAACTCCAGCGGATACGCCCAGAGGAAGAACGGCAGCGGGCCGTCCTTCGCCTTGTCGTAGCCCGCCGGCAGATAGATCGTGGCCGACAGCTTCACACCATCGGGACGGGTGTACGTGATCAGTTGGCTCGTGACACCGGCGAACACCGGCGCCGGATCGGTGAACTGCGTGAGCGCGCGCGGTGCAATCTTGCGCACGAGATCGCGCACGAAGTAGTTGGGCGCATCGGCCTTCGACTCGCGGCGGGTCAGCGCGACGGTACCGTTGGCATCGAGCATCCCGATGGGCTGCTCGAAGTACGGCGCTACGCTCTGGAACAGCCGCGTTTTGCGTGCCGTGGCAAGATCGAAACGGTCTACGAACGGCCGATCGCCCTCCGGTCCGGCTCCTAGCCCGCTCAGGAACGCGACTTTCTTGTCGGGCGTCGTGAGCAGCACCGTCTGTCCGCGTGCGTCGCGCGTGGTCAGGAAGTCACCGGGATCGGCGTAGCGATCTTCACTGGAGCGTTCCCAGAGCAACCGCGGCGCCTTGGCGCCCGACGGATCGATGATCCACGCACGCGCCTTGCGCGTCTTGCCTTCGTTTTCACGCGCGATGGCGAGTCCGGGCGTGCCCCACGTGATGACGCCGGCACGCCAGCTCGTTTCAAGCAACGTCTTCGGCGTACCGGTGAACGGTGCCTCGAGCAGCGCGATGCGATCGCGCTTTTCCACCTTTGCGTCACTGTCGCCGCCATCAAGGGCTTCGACCCACGCCAACGTTGCATCGACGTCGCGACGCCACTGCACATTGCGGATGCCGGCGAGTGCGCCGTTGCCACCCCACGGGACGCGCTCGATCAGCGGACGGCTCACGATCGACTTCACCATGGCGCCGTCCAGCGACCACACTTCCGTGCGCGTCGGGAAGTAGTTCAGTGGCACCGTATACGAGAACGGACGCGACAGCGTGCTCACCAGCAGAAAGCGGCCATCAGGCGATGCACTCACGTCGGTGCGCAGGTCGGGAGCGCCCAGTGCTTTGACCGTGCCGTCGAGCGATACGAGCGCGAGCTGACTCGTGCCATAGTGCGCGAAGATCGCTTCGTCGAACGGACTTTTCAGCAGATCCTGATACGTGGCGGCCCGGTCGCTCCGACCAGTAAGCGCTTCCTGCACGATCGGGCCGTCCGGCGCGGTCGTCATGGCCGGGGCCGAGCCGCGCGTCGCCGGCACGAACGTGCACGCAAGCGCCGCGGTCGACACCCATGAGCAGGGATTGCCCAGAATGGCCGTGAGACGCTGTGACGTAAGCGGCTTCGCCTGCGCCGTGGCGACATCGGCGATCCACAGCGTGATCGCATCGTCGCTGGTTACCGTGAACGCGATCTTCTGTCCGTCGGCCGACCACGACACGTTCTCGATGCTGCTCCCGGCGGGAATCGACGCCTCGATCTTTCGGGCCACACCGCCGATGACCGACTGCAGTGAGAGGCCTGTATAGCTCTGGCCACGCGTGGGGCCACTGGTTTTCGGATCGAAGCGCAAGCCCGCCAGTCGATACTCGAACGCGGCCACTTCACTGATCGGTGGCAGTGCCGGACGTTCCAGCAGCAGGAGCCGCTGACGATCGGGACTCATCTGCACCAGCGGTGTCGCGGGCTGGTCGAGAATTTGTGCGATCGGCGGCGGCGGCTGCCGGTACTGCGCCTGTGCCGTGCTCGGCACGACGACCGGAGCCAGCACCACGAATGATGCGAAGACCGCGACGCGATGCGACACGACGCGATGCGACACGACGCGATGCGTCGAGCGAGAGAGGAGAGTCACACGTTTCCCGATGGTCAGAGTGGAACTACGACCTACCTGAGCAAACTGCGCTACCGCAGCGTCATCACCAACCCGTTGTGCGCCTTGATCACACCGGCCCGCTGGATGTCGAAGCCGTTTTCGTGACAGTACAACCCCATCTGTCGCACGTCCATCAGTTCGCGATAGCCGTGATTCATCCAGTCGGCCATGAGGTTGTAGAACACACGCGACTTGAACTGATTGCGCGGCGTGGTCATCACCACCGTGCCGCCCGGCTTGAGGAATCGCCGGTGCATCTCGAGGCACTCGGCCTTGTGCGCATCAGGGAAGTGCTCGAGCAGTCCGATCGACACCACGACATCGAACTCCCGTCCGTACTTCAGATCGCGAATGTCGGCGACTTCGAAATGGATCGGCATCTCGTCGCGGTACCACACGCGCCGATGTCCGGTGGTGGGATCGACGCCCAGAAACGGATAGTCGAGGGGAAATGTGCCGAAGCGGTCGGTGGCGCAGAACGCATCGTAGTCCACCAGCACGATTTCGCCGCCCGGATACATCGCCGCCAGCTGCATCGCTTCGTAGCCATCGGCGGCACCGAGAAACAGGATGCGCGGCTTCTTCACGTCGAGTCCGGCGAACAACGCACGCTTGCCGCGAGGATCCCACACCGCGTCCTCCACGCGCATGATCTTGTTCCACACCGCAAGGTAGGCGATGTCCTGCAGTGCCTCCTTCGCCTCATGCAGATGCATGTGCGACAGCGCCTCACCGAACTGCGCCTTGGCCTGTTGCGTCGCCTCGGGCACGTCGGTCAGGAAGAACCGATGAAACGCCGTATTGAACAGACGCCAGCCGTCGATGATGGGGAGCGGCTGCTGGTGCGCCTGCTCGTAGTGCGTTCGCGCACTCGACCACCGCTCGGTGCGATACGGTCGACCCACATCGCGCCACGTCAGCGTCGACCAGTCCATGGCGCGGATATCGTCGAACAGGTCGGGGGCCTGATCGCGCAGATCGATGCGGAACTGACCGGTCAGCTCATGATGGCCAATATCATGACGGGCGCCGCGCGGTCGTCCCCAAGGGCGACTGCTCGGAGCAGGAAAGGCGCGCGTGCTGGCCGCAGCGGTTTCAGGGGCGATCAACGTAGCCATACGGAACCCGGTATGAGAATGTCGACCGGTGGAGTCTGGGTTCTCGGAGCGCCCGGCGCCAGTGTCGACGCCGGGTCAGCCGTATGGAAGCACCTGCCGCGTCAGTTACCGGCGCTGTGTTCCGGTGGTGTCGGTGAGCGCCTTCATGAACGACACGAGTGCGCGCTGCGCGCCCGCCGAGAGCCGCAGGGAGTCCGGGGGCAGCGTTTGGTTGTCGAGCCGAATGCCGATCCCGGCCCCGCCACCCCGATTGTAAAAGTCCACGACGGCCTCGAGCGTGCGATACACACCGTTGTGCATGTACGGGGCGGTCAGGGCCACGTTGCGCAGCGACGGGGTTTTGAACGCATAACGGTGCGGTTCGGCACGGGTCAGCCGATAGCGACCGACATCGGGGTCGATGGTGGCGTTGGCGGTCACGGCGCGTGATGGCGTACCCAGCACCTCGAGCTCGGCTTTCCGATACATGGGAGGTACGGTGCCGTTGGTGAGGGGAATGAAGTGGCAGGTGGCGCATTTCCCCGTGCCCACGAACACGTTGAAGCCATAGCGCTCTTCCTCCGACAAGGCGCCCACGTCGCCGCGCAACGCCCGATCGACCGGCGAGTTCAGTCGGGTGAGGCTGCGCTGGTAAACGGCGAGCGCGGTGCGGATCTGTGCCGCGGTAATGGCGGAATCCGGACGCGTAGGCGTACCCGCAAAGGCGGTGCGGAACTGGGTCACCAACGACGTATCCGATGCGAGCCGCGCCGCTATGCTGGCCAAATTGCCATGCATCTCGCGCACGTTCTCGACCACATCGGTGACCTGGTCTTCGAGATAGGTAGTCCGCAAGTCGGCGAAAGAGCCCACCTGCACGCCGCTGTTGATCACCGTGGGCGTGTTGCGCGCCAGCGGGGCGCCACCGCGCGCGGTGTTGGCGGTCAGACCATCCGTAAACGCTTTCTCGGGCAGGTGACAGGAACTGCAAGCACGCTTGCTGTCACCGGACAATTTCGTATCATGAAAAAGTCGCGCCCCAAGCGCGACCTGCGCGGGCGTGCCGGGCTTTGCATCCAGCGGCGCAAAGCCCATCACGTCGAAGGCCGCGCTGTCGAACACGGTGGCCGCGTCCATGCGGAACGCCCGACGCTCCGGAGGCAGCCCGATCGCCATCGACACGCGCACTCGCTGCACCGCGTGGCCAAGAGGCACGAGTCGCTGCGTCAGAAATGCGAAGTGATCGAACGCGTCACGATCAGACGTCGCCATCAGCATGGCGCGCGTATCGGCGATGAGCGAATCGACGCGCCGCCACGTGCTGTCGGCGTCCCGATACGGAGCCAGCGTGCGCACCACCCCTTCGAGGGCAGCGTCCGCCTCCGCCAAGGAATGCCCCGCGACCGGCGAATCGAAGCCGGTGACGCCGAGCGTGGCGATGCGCGCGAGCTCCAGCTTCACCGCATCCCACACGTGCGCGTCGGAGGCGTGCTGCGCGCCCATCATGGTCTGGGCTCGCGTCACGAGCGGGCGTAACGTCGACGTTTCCCGGATGATGACGTCGCGTTCGTTGATCGGTTCACCGCCGTACAGCGCTTCTTCGATCACCTGGAACCCCGTCGGCGGAAAGACGGCCTCAGGGCCCTCCTCTTCGTCCACTTCCGGTAGTGCCGGGCCGTTCATCTCCTTGGCCGTGCTGGGAGTGTAGTACTCCAGCGCCAACTCGGCGAGTTTGAACGCGCGCCGAGCGTCGACGAATGCGCGCTGGGCGCGCGGCACATCGGCGACCGTGCGTAGGGCCATCGCCGCCGAATCCAGCGCGGCTACGCGCAGCGCCAGCGTGTCAATGTGTGCGCGCCAGACGACCACGCTCTGCATGGCGCGGGGGTCATCGCCCAACGAGGACGTGGCCGCCTTTGGTGAATCCGTACTGGAGGTGCTACACGCACCCACGGCCACCGTGCACGCGAGCACGAGGAAGCAACAGAATCGGGTGTTCATAGTTTCGTGAAAGATGACCGGCCCGGAGCGCGAAGCCCCGGGCCGGCAACAGTAGCAGCAGGATCGCGAATCAGCGCGGCAGACCCTTCACCAGCACCATCATACTCGCCTGATTCTCATTCGGGCGGAGCGTGCCGCCATCTACGCCTTGATACTTGGTGCCGCGCCACGAGTGCGGCTGCAACGAGATCATGAAGGTGTTGGACTGACCGAGCTGCGAGGACACATCGACCATGGCGCCGTACTCCCAACCGGCCCTGCCGGCCGGACGCGCGCCGACCGCGTTGTACAGCGCCGCATCGGGCATCGTACGGCGGTGATCCAGTTCCATCACCGGCTTGATTTCACGCGTCGCGATGTTGTACTGGTAGATGTAGGCGTCATGCGTTTCGTCGCCGTAACCATTGTCATCTTCCTGCCAGTACACGTAGTTCGTGCCGACGTAAATGTTGTCGAGGTTCTGGAAAGTGCGCGCCGGATTGGTGGGGGACTTGTCATCGCCATCGGCGAGCAGTTCCAGCGTGCCCTGCAGCGGATTGCCGGCATCGAGACGTAAGCGGTAGGCGCGGCCATACTTCGTGCGGTTGTAATCGGCATTCACGCCCGTGTTGTTCTGGCCCGTCGCCACGAAGTAGATCTCGCGGTTGTTGGCGTCCGAACCCTTGCGGTAGTCCACATCTTCCACGCGGGCGAAGCGCATCGCATTGAGCGCCGCACCCGCCAGATTCACTTGGCGGCCGGTGAGCGTCTTCTGGTTGGCGATCTGGCGGAACTGCACCGGATACGTCTGACCGATCGCCATGTCGCGCTCGCGGCTGTTGTTGTCGGTGCGTGCGAGTACGTACAGGTTGCCGTTGTCGAGATCGCCTACGGTGTTCGACAGGTACATCGCTACCTGGCCGCCTTCCGCGCCAGAGTCGTCATCGCCGATGATGATGACGGTGCGATTCGGGAACGCGACCTTCGGGAGGGGAACGGCGTTCTCCGTGTTGAAGCGGCCCAAGGCCGAAAGGTACTTCGGCGTGTTGGCCGGACCCGACGGATCCACGGCGAGGATCTCCGACTCCTCGTTACTCTCGCCCGCCGTGATGAAGGCGCTGAAACCATGCTCTTCCACGGTCGCCAGCGTGGCCGAACACAAACGGTACCGGCCGGCCGTGGAGTTCACCACGTAGTCGCCGGAGATCGGCTTGAGGTCCTTGTCGAAGCGAATGCGCGAGACGGCGAAGTTATCCTCGTGATTGATGAGCGCCGTGAACGAACCATCGGTGTTGCGGATGAAGCCCGCGCCATCGGCCGAACCGCCGAAGACGAACGACGGCGAACCGGCGAGCTGATCGTCGCTGCTGATCATGCTGTAGATCTCGACGCCCGAAACGAGCGACTTGATCAGCGCCGGCGTGACCGACTGGTTCTTGAGCCCGACGGGCGCGACCTGCTTCACATCGGTAGGGGAGTCGTCACTGCACGCTGCCACGAACAGACCGCACGAGGCGGCGAGCGCCCGGGAAGTGAAATTTGAAGGAATGCGCATGCGTCCTGCGTCCTCGATGTGTGTAGTGCGTAACGAATGAAACGATCGGAAGCGAGATCGTGTCGGACGCAGGACATACGGGGGGCTGGGCGACGATTCCTTCACGCTTCCGTCACCGACGGGTCACCGAGGAGTCACGAAACGGCGGGCGGCGTGCAGGCCGAATGCACGCGTACGATCCTTGTCTCGGTCCGTCACCGTGTACGACCATTTACCGAGCTCAGGATCTTGACGTCATTCTCACGCCGTGATGTGCTTCGCCTTGCCGGGGCGATGCTTCCCATCGTGTCATGCGGCGCAGACATCACGAGTCTGGAGGCGCCGCCGCCCGACGAGCTGCCCGCGGACGCCGTGGTGGTATCGACAACCGGCGTTCGCGTGCGCGTCAATCGTATCCCGGCCTTGTTGCCCGCGGATGGTGTCGTCGTATTGCTGGCCGCCCGCATCATCGTCGTTCGGACGGGCCCCACGACGTTCCGTGCGCTCTCGGCAGCATGTCCGCATTCCGGGTGCGGCGTGTCGATCGTAGACCGACCGCGCCTCATCTGCCCGTGTCACGGCTCAGAGTTCACCTTCGCCGGAAATCGCCTGTCCGGGCCGGCCCCGACCGGGCTGGTGCTGCTGCAATCCGAGTACGACGAGGCGCGCGCAGAGCTGCATGTCGTGCGCTGAAAAACAGTCTCAGCTCAGGCCGAACTCTTCCCGCGCCTGACGCGCGGCCCGGTGCTCTACATCGTCGGCATCGAGGGCGGCACCACTCGATTCACCCGCTTTCACCAGCGCCATGGCGTCCTCGCGTCGCGCCAGCAGTGTCCAGAACTCGCCGGCATCGGGATCGGCCCCTTCGTCGGCCGGCAGCAGCGCGTACATCGCCTTGTACATCAGCGAGAAGGCGAAGAACAGCGCGAGCATATCGGGGAGCACCAGCGCGAGCCGCGTGATCGCGTTCACGTTGGCGACCTGATCATTGAACGCGGGCGTGTTGAACGGGGCGACGACCATGCGAAAGTTGATCACATAGTTCACCACGCCGGCGCCAAGATTCGTCACACCGATCAGCACCCCGGCGCGCTTCATCGCCGTCAACACGCTCGGCTCGTCGAGCAGCCGGTCCATCTGCTTCTCGCGCTCGGGCGTATCAGGCCCGAGCCCCTGCAGCGCGATCGCGCGCGTCACGGGCGTACCCAGCAGCGCCGTCACGCCGAATACGAAGAATGCCAGCAGATAGCTGGCGCTGTCCTTGAACGCGAACAGCGCGCCGTCCACGTACCAGAACGCCAAGGCACCACGCATCACTGCCGACAACCCGCCGTACGTGGTGATGAAGTTGAACCGGCGGGTGATCACGAGCAGGTCGAGCATCACCCACACCACCGGCACCAGCGCCGCCAACAGATACGCGTTGAGCGTTCCGAGCGGGGCGGTGCCGTATTTCAGGATTACCACCGGTGCGACGGCACCGATCAGGATATCCAGGGTGAGTTTGATCGTTTTCGACATGGACACGGAATCTCACCGCGGGCGGGGGTGGGCGGTACCGGCGGGGGTCCGTGAACTGAAACTCCTTAGGGGGATGAACGGCAAACTCCCTAGGGGGCAGGGGGGAGGGTTTCAGGACGCAGGGAGCAGGTGAACGGCGCGTTGTTGCTGCGTCCTGCCCCCTGAAACCCTCCCCCATCTCTCCTAGGGAGTTTGCCGTTCATCCCCCTAGGGAGTTTGCCGTTCATCCCCCTGCGGAGCTGCACTGCAGGACCTACCGACTCGCCGCCTGCCCCAAACCCAACGCCCCATTCAACCACCGCACAAACGGCGTCATTGCCGCAAAATGCCTGGCCAGCGTCTGCGGCAGCTTCGGGCTCACCACGTCTTCAGGCGTGAGATCCGTCCACGCCGTGTACGACTGATACCGCAGCCAAGCGGCCGCCGGATGGTCGGCGGCAAATCCTCGTGGCAAGCGCGTGAGCATGCCGTCCGTATCCAGATCGCCAAAGCGGCGGCGGAAGGCACGCCCCTCCACGATCTCCTCGAATCCCTCGAGATCGTCGGTGAGCGCCTGGCGAATCTTGTTCACCGCCGACCGCGGTGGCATCCAGATGCCGCCGCCGCAGAACGACTTGCCGGGCTCGATGTGGAAGTAGAACCCCGCACCGCCGTGTACCGCTTCGGTGCCCACGCCGCGCCCCGCGTCGCGATGAAAGAACCAGCAGGCCGCATGCGTTTTGTACGGCGCCTTGTTCTTCGAAAAACGCACATCGCGGTGAATGCGGAACACCGACTTCTTCGGCGACCCCACGATTTCCGGCGCAATCGTGGCGAGATGCACGTCGACCTCTTCCACCAGCAACGCCAGCGGCCGCTTGATGTCGCGTTCGAAGTCGGCGCGGTGCTCCTCGAACCATTCCTTGCGATTGTTCTTCGCAATACCGCGCAGGAAGGTGAACGCCTTCGGCGTGAACTGCGTGAAGTTCTCGCCGATCGATGCAGTCATGACATCCCCGAGGACATCGACGTCGCCAGCGCGTCGATCGACGACGTCATGGCGGGAAAAAGGAAGCGCAGGAAGAGACCGGAGCGCTCGCCCCACGCCCGCTCATCGTGCAGCGCGCCATCCGCTTCCATGTACAGCAGGTCGTGCCCGGGTTGCCACCCCTTTCGCAACAACATGCGATACAGCAACCGGGTTCCCTTCAGCATACGCGCCTCACCGGTCCCCACGTCGAGCCAGATCTTGAGCCCGGGACGCATGCCGTTGTTGGCCACCAGTTGACGCACGATCCAACGGTCGTCCCACCACACACTCGGCGACAGCAATCCGATCTTCCCGAACACCGACGAGTGCGTAAGCCCCAAATGCAGTGTGAGCAGTCCGCCCAGCGAGCTGCCGGCCAGTCCCGTGTCGCGCGCGCCGCGACGCGTCCGCCAATTGTGATCCACCCACGGCTTGAGCTCGTACACCAGCATCTGCCCATAACGATCCGCCAGGCCGCCGGCATCGTGCCCGTTGTCGCGCGTAGGTGTGTACTCGTCGATCCGATCGCGCCCGGCGTTCCCGATCGCGACGATGATCATCGGCTCGATCACCTGCGCATGCATGAGCGCGCGCGCCGTGGTGTCTATGCCCCACTGCACACCGAACGGCGACATCGCCAGGTCGTCGAACACATTCTGCCCGTCGTGCAAATACAGTACCGGGTAGCGCCGGTCGCGGTTCAGGTCGTAGTCGGGCGGCAGACAGACGATGACATCGTGCGGATGCGGCAGAAACCGCGACCGGATCTCCGTGAAATGCAACAGAGAACCCACCACCCGGGGAACCGGTGGTGTAGGGTGCAACTCGTCGGAGAGCCCCGCATGGACCACGGTGAAGAACGTGTGAGGGGCTGGGGAAGCCGTTTGGACAGGAACGTGGTGGGGCTACCGGGAGTACCGGGGACCTGGGGGCCACAGCGTGTGGCAAGCTAAGCTGAGAGGGGGGTGCAATGCACGGGTTGAAAAGCGCAGAACGTTCGCTATGGTCTGCGTGGACTACACGGGGTCGGTGACGGTTCCCGAAGCAACGAACTGGTCGAGATTCTCGAGGGCGCGCATGCCCATGTTGGTGCGCGTCTCGATCGTGGCGCTGCCGAGGTGCGGTAACAGCACGACGTTCTCGAGTTCCTTGAGTTCGGCAGTCACGCTGGGCTCGAACTCGTACACATCGAGGCCGGCGCCGGCGATTTTCCGCTCTTTCAGTACCGCGGTGAGCGCGGCTTCGTCGACGACGTCACCGCGCGCGGTGTTCACGAGATACGCATGCGCCGGCATCAGCGCGAGCGTGCGGGCGTTCATGAGATGACGCGTCTCCGGCGTGGCCGGGCAATGCAGCGAGACCACATCGGCCCGTGCGAGCAGCGCCTCCAGCGACTCCATGCGCACGGCGCCAGCCGGTCCAGCCGTGGCCGGATCATCGATGCGCGGATCACGCGGCGCGTGATAGATGATCTTCATGTCGAACGCTGCCGACGCCTGACGCGCGACCGCGCGACCGATGCGGCCGTAGCCCACGATACCCAGCGTCTTCCCGCGCAACGTGCGACCCAGCATGAACGTGGGACGCAGTCCACCCCAAGCGCCATGGCGGACGTGACGTTCGCCCTCACCCAGACGACGCATCGTCATCAGGATCAGTGCGATCGCAATATCGGCCGTGTCGTCGGTCACGACATCGGGGGTATTGCTGATCGTGATGCCAGCCCGCTTCGCGGCTGCGACGTTGATGTGATTCACCCCCACACCGACGTTGCACAGCATGCGCGCACGGATGCCCGGCGTGTTGAAGATCTCCTCGCTCCACCGGTCGGTTACCGTGGTCATCACGATGTCCGCCTGCTGCAGCACCTGCTTCAGCTGATCCGGCGCCAGCGCCACGTCCGTTTTGTTGAACAGCGCGTCGTAGCGCCCCGCGATCTCCGCCTCCACGGCGGCCGGCATTTTCCGCGTGACGACCACGCGGATGTTCTTTGTATCCGTCGACAGCGCGCTCATGCCGTCACGCGCCATTGCTGCAGGGCGGCACCCACGCCGCTACCGAGCGTGATCGGAATACCGGCATCGCACAGCGCCATCTCGATGCCCGACAACGCCCCCGCCAGCGTGAGGCTGTTGGTGTCACCGAGGTGACCGATGCGGAACACCTTACCGGTCAGTTCGCTCAATCCCGAACCCAGCGAGATGTCGTAGCGCGTGAACGCGAACTCGATCACGCGACGCGCATCATGCCCGTCGGGCACCATCACCGCCGTCACCGAATTCGACGCAATCTCCGGGCGCTTCGCACACGGACGCAGTCCCCAGGCGTCGACCGCAGCCCGCACCCCGTTCGCCAGAAACCGGTGACGTGCGGCCACGGCATCCATGCCTTCATCCAGCAGCATCGTCAGCGCTTCGTCGAGACCGAACAGCAGCGACAACGCCGGCGTGCTGGGAAAGAATCCCTGTGCGTTGTTGGCACGCATCGCGCGCAAATCGAAGTACGCGCGCGGCATCGTGCAGGCATCGACCCGTGCCAGCGCCTTCTCGCTCATGTAGAGAATGCCGAGTCCCGCCGGAAGCATGAAGCCCTTTTGCGTGCCGGTGATCGCACAGTCCACTCCCCACGCATCGAACTGGAAGTCGAGACTGGCGATCGAACTCACGCCGTCCACGAACAGCAGCGCGGGATGCTTCGCGCGATCGATCGCCGCGCGCACCGCCGCCACGTCGCTGGTGACACCGGTGGCTGTTTCGTTGTGCACCAGCAGCACACCCTGAATTTCGTGCGCCGTATCAGCAGACAGCGCCGCTTCGATGCGTGCCGGATCGGCCACGTCACCCCACGGCTCTTCGATCACGTCCACCTGATACCCCAGCGCACGCGCCGTCTGGATGAACAGGTGCGAGAACTGTCCGAAACGCACCGCCAGCAGTCGCCCGCCGGGATTCACCGTGTTCACGAGCGCCGCTTCCCACATCGCGCTGCCCGTGGCGGGGAAGACGAACGGCTCGCCCGTCGTCTGATGCACAACGTGCGGCAGTCGCGAAAGGATCGATCGCGTCAGCGCCGGAAATGCCGACGAGCGATGATCTTCCATCGCTCGGTGCATCACGCGGAGCAGTCGGTCGGGAACGGGTGTCGGTCCCGGGATCTGGAGAAAGTGGCGTCCGGCCATCGATTACGTCGGAGAAGGAAGCGTGGTCTCGACGGCCGGGGTCTCGGGCTCGTCGTCGGAAACATCATCATCCTCGTCGTCGTGCGTATCCTCGTTCGCATCTTCGTGCGCATCAGCGGGGGCCTCGTCCTCCGGTTCGTTCGACTGATCCGGATCGAGCACACGCAGCAACCGCCGACACAGACGCGCCAACCGCGCTCGCTGCTCGCCACTGAGTTCGCGCATGATCGCCACGATCGCATCACTGCGTGCCGGGGTGGTGCTGACCAGCACTTCGCGCCCGTCGTCGGTAAGAAATACCGAGATGAAACGCCGGTCGGTCGCGTGCCGCTCACGACGCACCCAGCCACGCGCTTCGAGCGCGTCGATGATCGCGGTCATCTGCGCCTTGCTGCGCCCCAGCGCCTCGGCCAGCTCCTGCTGATGCACGGGCCCGCGCGACTGCAGCGTTTCCAGCACACCGAACTGCGACGCCGAAAGCCCGAACAGATGCACCGCTTGCTCGACCTGCGCCGCCGCCATCGAGGCGGCGCGCTGCAACGTCGAATAGGCATCGAGGGCGCGGCGGCGTTTCTTCTCTCCTTTACTCATGCGGGCGTTGGTGGTCGGAGGACGGGGACAGCGGCAGAGGGGAAACGCGCACTAGTTGCGGGTCACACCGGCATGTCGCATCGCCATGCGCTCGGCGAGCACAGTCGCGATCGCCATGATCGTTTCCTGCGGGTTCACGCCGAGGGACGTGGGAAGCAGCGACCCATCGGAAATGTACAGCCCGCGCACGCCGTGCCGCTCGCCTTCCGGCGTCGCCCCCGACGTCGCGGGATCGGTCCCCATGCGACAGGTGCCGTTCACGTGGGCTGAGAAGAGCCCGATACGATTCGGACCGACCGATCCCTCCTCCAAGCGGCCCACCTCGGCCGCCGAACGCACCACGATCGGCCGGGAGTGCATGGTACCGACTTCACGGGCGCCGGCCGCAAAATGCAGCTGTGCTGTCGCCGACAGTGACGCGCGGACCCGGCGCTGGTCTTCGGCGGTCAGCGCATAGTCGATCGACGTCTCACCGCGACGGTTGACCCGCACGCGTCCACTCGACCGCGTTCGCTCGGCCCCGTCGCGGGTAAGGCCGATCAGGACGCCGAGCTGATTGAACGACGACATCAACGCATGGTGCGATTGGCCGAACCCGGGCATCGCCGCCGCCGTGAACGACGGGTGCATCGGCGGCGTTTCGATCCAGAAGCCAAAATCGGTACCGCGCCAACGCAGATGCTCGTCGCACATGGTGGTGAGCGGAATGCCCGTGCTGGCCACGATTTCGCGGTCGTAGCGCCCCCAAACGGCCGTCGTGGGATGCAGGCGAAGCCAATGACCGACGCCGCCGCCGCCAAGTCCCGAGCGCTGCAGCAGCGCCGGTGTGCCAATGGCCCCACCGGCCACGACCACGATCGGGGCGTCGATGGTGAGCGCACGTGCTGGACGCCCGGAATACGGATCGCGCACGGTGGCATGGACGCGCTTGAGCGGCGGGGTGCCCGCGCCGGTGTCCCGCTCGCGCACCTCGATGCGGTCCACGTGCGTGTCGGCGTGCAGCGTCGCACCCGCTGTGAGGGCGCGCGGCACGAATGTGACCAAGGTGGATTGTTTGGCATCGTGCCGACAACCCACGCCGCAGAAGCCGCAGCGCACACAGTTGGTGGCGTTGATCTGCGCCGTGGACACCTTCCATCCCAATGACCGCGCGCCGTCCAACAAAATGCGATTGTTGGCCGAATGCGCGTCTTCGGGAACGGCACTGGCGTGCACTTCACGCTCCACACGCTCGAACACGGCGCCCATCTCGCGCGGCGTCATGCCATACACGCCCGACTCCGTCGCCCATTGATCGAGCACGAAATCGGGCGTGCGCAGCATGATCATCCAATTCACCGTGGTGGAGCCGCCCACGGTGTTGCCCTGCACCAGCGCCACCGACCCATCATCGGTGGTCCGCAGTGCGCCGTCGGCATAGAGCTGCTCGGTAAGCTCGGC
Source organism: Gemmatimonadales bacterium (assembly GCA_038210005.1). Lineage (GTDB taxonomy): Bacteria > Gemmatimonadota > Gemmatimonadetes > Gemmatimonadales > Gemmatimonadaceae > Gemmatimonas. The sequence goes on along the minus strand of JBBQXC010000039.1, from coordinate 5,848 downwards.
CTCACGTTCGTCGAAATCGGCGCGCGTGCGATAGGCACCCGACTCCAGTACCACGACCTCGAAACCGGCTTCGGCCAATCGGGCGGCCGTCACCGCACCGCCCGCCCCCGTGCCGATCACGACCACGTCCGCCGTCCGATGGCTGTCGGTGCGCATTGCCACAGCAGGAATGACTCCACGCGGCAACGGGGCTGGCTCGATGTGCGTGGGCAATTCCACGAGGCCGCGCGCCACCGGCTCGTCGGTGCGACTGATCCCGGACAACGGACCTTCCCACGGCACCCGCGGCGAACGCAGATGCATCGGTCCGGCATACCCGATGGCCGCACTGATCTCCGGACGCGCGTAATGCACCGCCAATAGCAGCCGGCGCACGGCATGCGAGGCCGAACGCAGCGGGGGCAGTGCCGAATTGAGCCAGCTGTCGAAGCAGCGCGTCTGTCCATCGGCGGACAGGTCGGCGAACCGCGTGGGTCTGCCGATGGCCACGAAAACGGACGTGCGCGTGGCGAGCACGTCAAACGCCAACCCCATCTGGACTCGACGGTGCGCCGGAAGCAGCTCCAGTCGCGCATCACACCGCGCCACGAACTCCTCCGTGAGCTCAGTGCTCGGCGGTGCCCCCCGCAATACACACGGCGCAAGCGCCGCCAGCGACGTGCGCTGCTTCCGCGACAAGTGCGGGAGCAGCACGCGGGGTGGTGTTCGGATTGCTGTGCTGTCGGGGGTGACGTTGGTCATGCGATTGAAGGCCGGTGATTCGTTCACATCCGAACGGTATCGCCTATCGCGGAATCACGCCATTAGCGCGACGGTATCGCGCGACGACCGCCGGGCATCATCGATCTGCCCGCCAACCGAACGCGCTGCGGTGGAATCGCAAGTCAGCCGCCTCGCGTCCAGATCAGGACAACGCCACATTGGGAGTTCTCCCGCGAGCTGCCGAACTGCGGCGGGAGGCGCGCCGCACCTGCGTATACCTCGATGCCGTGCACGTCCATCGGCGGTATCTGATCAAGATTGAAGTCCAGGGGCAAGAGCACACCGTCCAGCATCACGCGCATCTGACACGGCATCATCTGCCCTCCTCGCATCAGCGAGCCACGTCGCGACACGGGCTTCTTGATTCCAAGTGAGTCCATGACACGCACCCCCGGGAGGCGAGCGAGCAGTACCGAGACACCAATCGGTCGAACGCGCTCGATCTCGCTGCGGTCGACGACACCGTTGGGTTCACCCAGCATCCGGCGGCGTTCGTACCCTTGGAGCCGCGACGGCACCGGGCGATCTCCGAGCACCGACACCGTCGCGAGTTCGAACCGCTGATCCTTGAGTACGAAGTCCACCACATTCGCTCCGCGCTCTAACACCATTCGCGCGCTCCTAGGCTGGGCGCCAACGGCACGCACGTCCACCTCCACGACACCCGGCCGCAGGTCTAGGAGCACCACCACACCCGCAGAATCGAAGCGGGCCTCTCGTAGTCCACCGGCGTGTCGCACACGAACGGACGCGGTGGCTACGAGCGCCGCCGACTGGGACGTTAGCCTGACGGCTAGCGATGCCGACTCCTGACGCCGACTGGCAGTATTGCGCGGCGAGTCCGCTTCCGCTCGCGATACGATCAACAGCGCCGTTGTTACCGCAACCATTTTCAGGTTCCAGAGCACTGCGGTGACACCGATCACTGGACCTCCGAGCTAGGTGAACCCCCCGCCAGTCCGCTTGATCGTAGGCAATATCCGAGCTCACCCACCCACGCAGGAATGGACCCAGCGAAGCACGCATCAGACGAATCGCATATCAGTCGCCCCAGCGCATCTTCCGCAATCGTGTCAGACCCGATCTGAAGTGAGGGAAATCTTTATCACATGGTCTCGAGCACTTACCACGGCGCACCACCCCACACCGCCGGCTCCGCGACTACGAACCGTTATCGGACTACGACCGCATCGCGAACAGCTGACGCGTTTCGTCGTGGGTCAACACCCAGATCGAGTAGCCACCGAACAGCGTGCCCCAGGGCCAACGGAACAGGCGCAACGCGGACACGACGAGAATGACGTAGCGCGCCCACTGCTGGTGATTGAGCAGCGCAAAGCCGGCAATCAATCCGAAGGTACTGATGGCGCCGATCACGATGGCGATCATGGCGCTGGTCACCGTGCCGACGATCAGCACGATGGGATTGAGCGTGGCGAGCGAACTGAAGATGCCGCCCAGCAACACGCCCGCCGCGGCCAGTATGCCGATCGCGCTGTACAGCAGGTTGACGACGCCGACGATTTTGATGTGGGTGCGCACAGGACCGCTCCGGTGAATGGGTACGCCGTCTTGTACGGAACCCTGCCGGTCCAGGATTCAGCCCGTGCGTGTACGTGCGCGCCAGACGGCCGTGACCATGCGTCGGGCGCCGCCGCCGGCGATGCTGACCATCGCGACACCACCCAGGATGACGGCCATCGCGGCGACCGCGCGGGCAGGAAGCCGCTCGCCAGCCAGCAGCACGCCCAACAACACCGCCACCGCCGGATTCACGTAGGCGTAGGTGCCCACCGCCGCCGGGCTCGCCACCTTGAGCAGCCACATGTAGGTGCTGAAGCCGATCAGCGAGCCGAACACGATGAGATACAACAGCGAGGCCGCCGACCGCGCGCTGACGTGTAGCTCGGGTGTCCACTCGCCGAGCGCGAGCGACAACGTGAGCAGCAGCGATCCGCCTACGAGCATCTGCATGGCGATCGCCAGCGCGGGGGAAGCGGACTGACGGGCGGTGCGCGAGTACAGCGAGCCGATGGTCCAGGACAGCGAGCCCAGGGCGAGCACGACCGCGCCGACGGGGTCGACGGTGGCCGTGGCGGCGCCGGTGGGCATGACCAGCAGGGCGACGCCGGCGAGGCCGATCAGGACGCCGATGACCTTGAGGAGGTCGGGACGTTTGCCTTGCCAGAGTTCGCACAGCACGAGCCAGAGCGGCACCGTGGCCACGAGAACGGACGTCAGTCCCGACGAGACGCGCTGGCTGGCCCAGGAGACGGCGCCGTTGCCGACGAAGAGCAACAGCGCGCCGATAATCGCCGACGTTTTCCACTGACTTACCGTCGGCTTTTTAGCGCCACGAAAGCGTGACCATCCGTACAGCATAGAGCCAGCAAAGAGAAAACGAACTGCGCCCATGCCGAACGGTGGGATTGTTTCCACTCCCCAATGGATCGCCAAGTACGTCGATCCCCATACGAGGTAGACGACCAGAAAACCGGTGACCAGCTGCCATTGGGTGGCCGCGGTCGCCGATTCGTGGCCGGAGGCGGCAGCCGCGGAGGCGGCAGCCGCGGTGGCGGCAGCCGCGGTGTCGGTGTCGGTGCTGGAGATCGGGCGGTTCGTGGAGGTCATCGCGTCAGGTCGGACGCCGCAGGACGCCGCAGGGCGCGTAGGACCGCATCGCCCGCCGCCGCCCCGCCAACGAGGAGGTAGAGATAAAAGGTGTAAAACCGCCACCAGAGCAGCGATGCCGCAAAGATACCGGCAGGGATCGCCGAACTGAGCGTGGCCGCAAAGGCGCCTTCGATGAATCCGCCGCCACCCGGTGCCGGCACCACCACCCCGCCGTAAAAGAGCGCCAACGGCCAGAGCACCAACGGCGCCAGCGCGTCCATGGTGAGCGGGAACGACGGATCGCCCAGGAATACCAGGATCGGCAGCGTGGCCACTTTGAACAAGACATGCAGCACTGAGCCGGCGAAGGCCAAGAGCATCAGCCCCCGATCGGCGCGACGCAGCGACTGCACGCATCCCCGCAGCGCCCGCAACGTGAGCTGCACCACGCGCCAGCGACCGGCCGGCAGGCCCACGCGACGCGCCCACGCTGGCGGCGGCCCGTGGGCATTCCGTTTCGAGAGTACCCATCCCGCCGCGCCGACCCCGAGCACGAAGCCGCTGTAGCCGCCGACCAGACCGAGGAGCCCCGCCACGGAGGCACCACGGCCGACGAACAATACGGCCAGCACGCTGCACACCAGCACCAGCGACCACATCTCGAGAAACAGCTCGAGAAAGAGGATAAGCACTCGCGCCGCGGCGCCGGTTCCACTTTCCGCCAGCACCAGAAACCGTGAGGGCTCTGCCCCCGAGCGCGCCGGGGTGATGGCGGCGGCGAAGTCGCCGGCCAGACAGACCCGCACGGCGGTCCCGAAACGCAGTGGGATCCCGCACGCCCGAGCCGACACCTGGATCTTGAGCGCCCGTGTCACAATCTCGGCCGTCACGGTGGCCAGCGCCGCCGCGTGCACCGGCCAGCCCAGCCAAGGCATGCCGCCCGCCGGCCAATGCGAGGCCACCACCCATGCCGACACCCCCAGCATGGCGGCGAACGACAGGGCAGTAAACAGCCATCGAACAGCGGACATCGCGGAAAGATAGTTCACGCCGTATCGTAGACCCACGTCGCGGACCACCACCCATCGCGCGACGTTTTCCGCCCACCAGCAGCACGCGAGGTTCTCATGTCCGAAACCGTGTCCCGTCGTCAATGGCTGATCAAGACCGGTATCGGTGTCGGGGCCAGCGTGGCACTCCCGGGACTCTTGCCCGCGCTCGAAGCCTCCCGCGCCCTCGGCGGCGCGTCGTACGGCGAGGTGCTGAAGCAGCTCGAGCGCGACATCACCACGCAGCGTCGCGCCGCCGGACCGATTCGCCTCTGCTACAACGAGAATCCCTTCGGCATGTCACCCAAGGCGAAGGACGCGATCATGAATTCGTGGGGCGAGCATCCGCACTACGATCCACCGTGCATGAAGGAGCTCACGGACACGTACGCAAAACACGTGGGGGTGAAGCCCGAGCAGGTGCTGGTCACACAAGGGTCGAGCGAAGTACTGTCACTCGCCGCGCTGACCACGGAGATGCAAGGCGGTGAGATGGTGCTGCCGTGGCCTACCTTCGAGCAGCTGCCGGACTACGCCACGTCGATGGGTGTGACGGTGCACAAGGTGCCACTCACCGCCGATCTGCATCATGACTTCGCCGCGATGAACGCGAAGATCGGCGCCGACACCAAGCTGGTCTTCGTGTGCAACCCGAATAATCCCACCGCGGTGCTCGACCATCAGTCCACGATGCGCGACTTCGTGATCAGCACCGCGAAGAAATGTCTCGTGGTGGTCGACGAGGCGTATCACGACTTCGTGGACGATCCGAGCTATCGGTCGATGACGGATCTGGTGACGGCCGGCCACAACATCATCGTGTCACGCACGGCCTCCAAGATTCACGCCCTCGCCGGTCTCCGCATCGGCTTCGCGATCGCGCATCCGGACGTCATCAAGAAGATGGCGGCATTCGCGACGGGCAGCCCGAACACGTTCGGCATGCGCGCCGCTCTGGCGTCGGTGCAGGACACGGAGTACCAGGAGTTCGTGAAAGCCAGGAACCGGGAAAGCCGTGCCCTGCTCACCGCCGCGCTCACCAAAGCCGGCCGTCGCGTCGCACCGTCGCAGACGAACTTCGTGTTCTTCCACGCCGGTCGCCCGGTGGAACAGCTGCAGAAACACTTCCTCGCCAGCGGCTTCCGGGTAGGACGCGCATTTCAGCCGTACGGCGACTGGTGTCGCATCAGCATCGGGACGCCGGACGAAATGCAGCAGTTTGTGCACCTGATTCCGGGGGCGTTGGCGTAAACGCTGCGGTGTCGGCGGTCTCCCCCTTTTGCTCTGCTTCGCGTGGCTTCACGTCCCTCGCGGTTTCGCTCGCCGGGTCGCTACTGCAGTGAGCGGATCCTCCGGCCAGGGATGCCGTGGATAGCGCCCGCGAAGCTCCTTTCGCACCTCGAAGTACGAGCTGCGCCAAAACC
>JBBQXC010000038.1:0-29523 GCA_038210005.1 Gemmatimonadales bacterium | reverse complement strand
CCGGATCGTCTGTCCTGCCGCGCGTTCTGCCAGGATCGGCGGCGCGCGGTAACTGGTGCCACCTCGCCGCACTACTGACGACAGCAACACCGTGCCGTCGCGCGCCTGAAACTCTACACGTGAAAAGCGCGCACTGACGTCTGGGCTCCACTGCACAATCAGCGAAGAGTCAGGCGCGACGATGATGCCCGCGCGTGGCGATAGCAATCGTAGCGTGCGTGTAGTGCCTGACGACTCCGGCGTCGGCGCCACACTTCCCACCACGTAGCGCAGCGTGGGCATTGGGAAGCCTGCCACCGCTCCGTTATGTAAGATTGCGCCGAATGTGCCAGGATCGGAGTCGCCGGCGCGATCGTCGGTCGCTTCGATGCGCAGTAGCACCACGTACGCGCCGTCAGTGCTGGTGGGCAGGGCGGCCGGGTCGGGCCCTTCGAGCGTATACGGCCCTCCCGGCGGCAGTAGCACGTTGAAGCGTGCCACCTGCGCATAGCGACGTTGCCGCCCACGCTGTTCCGCCGGCAGCGATGCTTCCGTGAGCAGATCCACATCGGTGGGTCGTTCGTCTCCCGGCATCACGACTTCCCATCGGCCTCGCAAGCGCCCCGTGCCGTTGTAACGGAGCTGCGCGGCGATCGGCGGTGGCGCGTCCTCCGCTTTCACAAACTCCACTGGTGCCGTCGAGGCAAACGCGACCGTGACATTCGTGAGGGAGAACGGCACGTTCGCCCCACCGCCCGTCAGACGGCAGGTCACGGCGACGAATTCATCGGGTCCACCGGTCGTGCTCGCGAAGCGCCGCACATAGAAGAACGTGCCGCGCTCTCCACGTTGTGCGTCCTGATAGGCGCGACGCGCCACCGACGCCGGAATCGACATGATATCGGTGAACACGCCGGCGGCACTCAGTGTCGAGCGATCGCTGCGCAGCGGCAAGCGACCGTATAGCGTGGCGGGATTGCAGCGCGTTCCGCGATCGGGCGATGTGGCGGTAACGATCTCACCGCACCAGAACGCCTCGACCGCCGTCTGATTGCGCAGGCCGGCGAAGGTGAGAAATACCGTGGTCGCGGCCATTGCGTTCGTCGACACGCCGGTGGGACTCACGCGGATCTGCGCCTCGGCAGCTGTCACCCCACCCGAAAGTGATACACCCGCCAGCAGGACAGCGGTACGCACGGTCAGTCTTCGCATGGAATTACCAGAGCCTCAGCGAGAGACCGGTGTTCACGGTCCATTGAATCCGGACAGCAAGTCCGAGCGGAGGTGCCGCGTTCTCGACGAATCCGAACGGTACGGCACTGACGCTCGTGCGGGCAAAACGGAGGAAGAACTGTCCGGTGCGCATATCCGCGCCGACGCGAAACAGGCGAACGGTATGTGTGAGCTCGGCGCGCATCTCGATGTTGGTGACATCGCTCGTGCTCGGCGGCGTACGCGAGACGGCCGCCGTCACATTCGACGAGAGTGCCGTGCTGTTGGTGACGCGCCAGCTGCTCGAGATCCCTACACGCCGCACGGTGTTCACCTGCGCCAACTCCTCGTTGCGCTGTCGTTCGAGGCTCGCGTCAAGCGACCCGTCCAGCCGCGTGCCGATGCTGCGCTGCACCGACAGTGCCTGCACGGTGCCACTGAAATCGGACCGTTCGCGATTCGGCTGCCGGTTGTCCTGATGCGTGCGATTGTCGCGAAGGCTCACGCGCCACTGGTCGAGCTGCCACTGCGCGCCAGACTCGATCGAGCGGCTGCGCTGATCGGTGAGATCTTCCGGGCGGAAATCGGCGGCGGCGGCGGACTCGGCGAATTGCGACGACAGGACGACGCCCATGTTCAATTGCGGCAGCCACGTCGCGCGCTGCTGCACACGGAATAGCGTGGCGAGCGGTAGCGCCATGTTCATCGTGGTCGAGCGGGTCTGAGACGTGAGCACTCCAACTACGTTCGCGAGGTTGTCGCGGGCCATCGTGTGGCCGCCCTGCCACGCGATCGCGCCAAGGCTGCCGTTCAGGTCGAGTACATCCTGCCGCCGATCGGCTTGTACGAAGCTCCCCACGCTACGGTACAACGGGTCGACGCGCTCATGGCGCCATCCCACGCTGAGCCGCGTCGCAACCCGTCCGAACAGCCTGGCGTTGTTGAGGACATCGAACGCGCTCTCGAGGTACCGCGCACCGCGTCGCACCCGCTCCGTGCGCACCACCGTGATTCCGCCGGTGAGCTCGGTGTCGATGAGCGGGTTGCTGAACGCACTCTGCGCATAGCCAGCCGATAGCCGCGCCCGTTGTCCCGGTGTGGATGTCGTGAGCTCCACACCGGACCCGCGACTTTCTTCGGCGTCGGTGACCGCTCCCTGCGTGAACCCAGCGCGCGGCAGAAGCGAGCCGTTCATCGTCGTCAGGCGCAGTTGCAGCGCACCGGGGCGCTTACGCCGCAATTCAACGCCAAGCGACGCGGCACTCACCCGATGCGCCGACTCGGCGAGCCCGATGAGATTGTCCCACCCGACGATCGGTGCGCCCGCCACGGAGCCAAGCGTGAGCGACGCCCACGATGGTCCCGTGGTAAGCGCAACGCCGCGCGACGTCATACCGGAAATGAGATGACGGTTGTTGCCGAGCGACACGTGACCGAGGTCGACACGCGCCTGCGGCATGCGCAGCGACAGGCGATAGTCGGAGAGGTCGACCTGCGGCGCTTGGGCGCCTTGCTGTGCAAAGCGAAGCGCCTGCTCCTCGCGCGTGGCGCCCACGAGGCTGGCCTGCGTTTCGATCGCGATGTCTGGCCGTTCCTGAGCAGTGCGAAGGCCGGCGGCGAGCGTGAGATCCTGTCGCTTGGGGCCGGACGGAGTGGCGTCGCCTCCGCTTTGTCCGTCGGCCACGAGCCCAGAGCTACTGAGTGTCAGCGACGGCGTAGCCGTGGCGCGTGTGAATCCGCCCGCGCCGCGAACCCGCAGCGTGAACGTCCCGATCGTGCTCCACTCTCCTTTCGTGTACAGCAGCAGCTGCAACGGCGACTCTCCAACCGGCAGCGGAAAGAGACCGGGTTCGAGCGTGGCCCGCGTTCCGCAGAGCGTGACGAGCGATGAGACATCGTTCGTTCCGATGAGTACGACCAAGTCCCCTTCGTCGGCGGTAAGGGCACGACTGAGCGTGAACGCGATCGGGACCCGACGATCACGGAGGGTCTCGAGACTCGTGTCGTGCGTGACCGTGATTGCGCTCGTGTCTGCCTGCGCCGACGCGGTGGTAGCTGCACCGGCCATCGTGCCAACCACGCACGCGATGCACGTGCCTCGCCGCACAGCACTCACGGCTTGACGGTTACGCGCACTGTGGTCGATGCGCCTCCGATCTCATCGCCGATCTTCGCGCGCACGGTGACATCCTTGTCGGCCGTGACCGCGAGCGTGCGCGCCGTGAAGGTTGCCGTGGTCGACCCGGCGACGAAGTTGAGGCCCGTCGGCACACCCACGGCGGGGTCGGTCGAGGTGAGCGAAACACCCATGCCCGACGGCGCTGGGCCGGTCAGTGTGACCGTGCCCGTAAAGACGGTGCTCGATCCACCGACCACGCGGCTGGGTGTCATCGTGATCGAACGAATGGTCGGCGGCGACACTGTGAGATCCGCGGTACGGCTTTGGCTTACCGCGCTGACGCCGATCTTCGATGTGGTGTTGATCGAACTGGAGGTCACGGTGGCCGTAATGCGCGCCGTCGCCGCGACGCGCTGCGGGATCGAGGTGATCGTGAAGGTCTTCACGGTGTCCTGCGCTGTGAAGGCGATCTTGCCGGGAGCGACGGCGATATCCGGATTGGTCGACACGAGCGTGACGGTGAATCCGTCATGGCCGAATGGAGCAGACAGCCGCCCGGTCACGGTGGTGCCGCCGATCACGCGCGTTGGACTGATCGTGAATGTTGAGAGGCCCTCCGGCGTGAGCGTGATAGTTGTGGACTGCGTTACGCCGCCACCCGTGGCTCCGATCGTGATCGTGCGCGGCGCGTCGGTGTAGCGCGTCGGTACCGGGAACGTCGCTGACGTGGCGCCCTCCGGGATCGTGACGATGGCGGGGAGTTGGACCAAGTCGCTGTTGCCGCTCGTGAATCGCACGCTGAATCCACCCGGGCCAGCGGCGCGGCTCGATAACACGAGACCCTGCGTGGTCAGACCGGCAATCACGGGGTTCGGCGACACACTGAACGAGGCCAGCGTGGTGCTGGTCAGCGTGAGTATGCCGGACACGGTAGTTGAGCCCACCGTCGCCGCGACGGTGACCGTCGATGGCTGCGACTGACCGATGGTGGTCACCGTGAACTGTGCCACGGAGTCGCCTGCTGGTACCTGAACGCTCGTGGGGACCGTCGCGATGCTGCTGTTGCTGCTGGACAGCGTGACCGGTAGACCGCTTGGGCCGGCTCGACCGTTCAACGTGAGCCGTGCTACGGTGCTGGTACCGCTTGGCATCGTGGACGTCGCGCTCGCGGTCTGGCCGGCCACGAATTGGACCGACACCGGGACGGCTGTCGGAACGATCGCGTTCGTGGCCACCGTGGCGCCAAGCCCGCTGCCGGTGATCGTCACGGTCGTCGCCAGCGAGACGGCCGCCGTGGCAGCCATCGAGAAATTCGTCGAGCTGGCACCTGCCGGAATCGTGACGGATGCCGGGGGCGTCAGGAGCGCCGGTTGACTGCTGGCAAGGGTGACGATCACGCCGCCCGCTGGTGCAGGTCCCTGCAGCGTCGCCGACCCGGTGAAGGAGACGGGCGTAGTGAGGTTCGTCTTGAACGTGATCGACTTGAGCGTCGGGGCGAGCACATTGAGGATCGCCGATTGAGTCCCACCGTTCGCGGTGGCGCTGATCGTGACCGCGACGGCCTGCGGAGTCGGCGTACAGCGCGGAATACGAAACGGAGCCGACGTCGCGCCCGCCGGCACGGTGACCGACAGGGGCGCGGCGACGACGGCCGGCATGCTGCTCGTGAACTGCACCATGAGTCCGGCCGTCGGCGCCGGGGTACTGACTGTCACCTGGCCGGTGACGTCGAGCGCGCAGAGCGTCGTGGGCGTCGCGAGCGTCACGGCGGCTGGCGTCTGCGCCTGTACCGCGAGTGGCGCGAGCAGAAGGGCAGTGACGCTCAGCACCGCGCATCGCGATGATAGACAGCTGGCGCGTCGCAGCAGTTGGTCGGCCATGGTGAGGCGGGCGCTTGGGGGCGGGATCGGAGACGAGCGGAACACGTCGCTATAGGTACGCATCCCACCTCGGCAGATTCTCACCGAGACCGCGTGCGTGCTGGTTATGGCGTGATCTTCACCGCAGTGACGATCCCACCCGTCGTGGCATCGCCTGCCGCCGTGGCCGTGAGGGTCACGATGGCACCGGCCGAGGACCCGATGGTCGGGAGGGAAAAGGACACGACGGTCGCGCCGGCTTGCACGGTGATCGGCGCCGGCATCGGCACGATCGTGCTGTTGCTGGCGAGCCGCACCGTAAAGCCCTCTGGGGCGGGGCCATCGAGGGTGAGGGTGCCGACGACTGGCTGGCCGGTCACGACCGACGTGGAGGCTAGTGCGATCGACCGCACGCGCGGCGGCCGGACGGTGAACTTGGCAATTTTGCGCAGCTCTGGCGTGCGGCTGTCGGCGGCGATGATCTCCACGAGCAACGGCACGGCCTGCGGACGGGTATTGATGACGATCGTCTTGGTCGTTTCACCCGGCGCGAAGACCACGGTCGTGGGGAGTGTCACGGCCTGCGCGCGATTCGGGAAGACTGAGACGGTGACGCCGGTCGCTCCCGCGGTCGCGCTCAGGCGCGCGAAGACGCTGAGGCCACCGACCACCTCGGACGACGTCAGTGACAGGCCGTTCAGTGTCGGCAGGCTCGCGGTAACGGTGGTCCCCACGGTGATCGTATTTGACGTGCCGTCGGTTCGCGACGGCGTCTCGCCCACGATCAGCGTGTTGGAGGTCCCGTCGGTGAGGGAGCGAACGCCACCATCGCGCAGTGCCGCGGCGACAGACAGGCTGGCCGATTTGCGGGCGATGCCCGAGCCGGCGCTGATGGTTACGGTGGTCGCCTGCCGCGCGGGAACGCAGCGGAACCGGACCACACCCGTGGTCGCGCCGCTGCCAATCCGCATATTGGGCGGTACCGGCGCGACGGCCTGAACCGAGCTCTCGAGTGGCACCACCAATCCGCCGGGGCGTGCCGGCTCCGTCAGTGCGACGATGACATCGACCGGTTGGGCGCAGCTGGACGCGGCCGGCGTAACCGAGAGGTTGGCCAACGACTGCGCGCTGGCGGGGGCTGGCGCGGTGGTCAACAGCACGGCAGCCAGCAGGACAGGCGGCGAGACGAGCAATGCGCGGGTGGACATGGCGGGGCGGGGCGCGAGAGGACACTACGACGATCACCGTCGTAGATACGCACGGTATTGCGCACTATTCTCACCAACATGGCAAAGACCGACTGGGAAGGACAAGACATTTCCGGGCAGATCCACACCGGCGTGAAGTTCACCGATCTCGACTGCACCGAAGTCGTGAACCGCGGCGCGGTGTTCACCGACTGTACGTTTCAGCGGGCCACGTTCAACTGCTCGGTACACACCGATGCGGCGTTCGTGAACTGCACCTTCAACGGCTGCTCGTTTTTCGACACGCGGTTTACCGAGTGCAAGTTCGTGGGCAGCAACTTCGTGCGCTGCACTTTCGACCTGATGCAGATCGCGGGCGGCAACTGGTCGCACGTCGGACTCTCCGGTGCCGACCTTTCACGGGCGCTCGTGCGCGGGGTGCGCTTGCGCGAAGCCGATCTCTCGCGCGTGAAATGCCACGAAGGATCGATCCGCGATGCGGATCTGTCTGGTGCCGACTTCGACGGGGCCGACTTCACCGACTGCGATCTGCGGGGCAGCGACGTGATCTCTCTCGATCCGACCCGCGTGCGGCTCAAGGGCGCGATCATCGACATGCAACAGGCGTTGTCGATCGTGCAGGCGATGGGTCTCGACGTGCGGGCGGATTAGCGTGTGGCTCGTTTTCGGGCTATGAACGGAAACAGGCTATTCCTGCTTGAACGGATACGAACGGATAGCAATCGACAGGATCGGATTTGCTCCGTTGGTGCGACTGGCGACGCCGACTTTCCCTCGAGCACTGCAATGTTTTGGAAACAGCAAAACAACAAGCGAAGGTGCCGTTGACTCGTGCCGGCAGCCGTCGTCCATACGGGCAGATCCGTTGCTGTCAGTTTGTCTCCGCTCGTATCGGTTCAAGCAGGAATAGCCTGTTCCGGTTCGTATCCCCGAAGCAGAGGTGCATCACGGCGAGCGGTCGGCCAGCGACCGACGGAGCATCGCTTGCACGGCGGCTTTTTGTCGCTCGTCGTGCCAAGCGATTCGGTTTGACAGGTCGAGCGCCGCCGAAATTGCCTTGCGCGTGCCATCCAGATCACCACTCAGTTCACGCGCATCGGCCAGCAGCGTGTAGCTGTCCATCTGCTCGGGGTAATCGCGCACCAACCGCTCCGCCGCGGCGAGTGCGGCGTCGGCATTGCGGCGCGCGAGCCACGTGCGCACTACCGCGCCCATCCATGTTGCCGTCGGCGCGACCGACACGCCGATGCGGGCCGACACAGCAGCCATACCGGCTGCCAGCAGCTGGTCGGGATCACCCTGCCGCTCGCGCAGACTGTCCGCAGTGCTGGGCGGCAGATCCCAGACCTCCCCGCTGAATACGAAGCGCAGCCCCATCGGAATGCTCACCAAGGGCGCGCCGGTGTGTTCGAGTTCGGACGCATCGACACGGTGCATACGCCACGTCGGTGAAGCCTGCGCGCTGAGTTGCTCACGAAGCGTGGCGAACAGTCGATCGGTGCTGGCCATCGTACGCGGCTCGAGCGAGCCACCGGAGATGGCAAGATGACGCAGCGGTGTGGCCGGCGTACCACCGCCAGCCGGTGTCGAAACGCAGCGGGTCGTCTCGGCGCGTGCTGAATCCGGAAGCGCGCCACTGATCGCGATGATCGCCGTAAACTCCGTCGGCCTGCGGCACATCATCGTGAGCGCGAAGCGCGCGCCCAGCGAATGGCCGATCAGGGTACGGAACGGCATCGTGCGATACTCACGGTCGATGCGCGGCAGCACCTCGGTGGTGAGAAAGCGATAGAACGCGTCAGCATTGCGCGCGAGATCGATACTGCGTTCCCCCTGTTCGACGCCGACCACGATCTGCGCCGGCATCGCGAAGCGATACCCATCACCGGTGAGGTTGTAGTTGGTGGACGCGACGGTGAGTTCGAAGAACGCGCGCACGTGTCCATCGAGCAGCACCACGACCGGATATCGCTGCCGGGCCATCGCATAGTTCGGTGGCAGCTGCACATGGATCACCCGCGTTTCCTGCAGTACCGTCGACGCGATGCGAATCACCCGAGCCTGCGCCTTGCCCTCGGCGGGGGCGGCTGCGAGGGCGCAGATCGCCAAGAGCAGCCCGGTCCGTCGTCCTTTCATGCGCGTGTCTCCTGAACGCGAAAGTACTTCACATACGTGGCGACGAGCGTTCCGCGCGCCGGAGTGCGCCACGGCAGGCCGTTCGGCAGGTCGGTCGGCCACTGACTGGTCCAGACGAGGTACAGGTCTGAACCGGGTGACGAGGTCCAACGCACACGCGCGTTCGATGCTCCACGATTCGACTCGTTGTCCCACTGGGCGAACAGGGTGGTGCTGAGTCGCGGGCTCGTCGCGACATCGAGACGCAGCGGCGCGGTCTGCGCGACGAATCGCACGGTGCTGTCTACCAAGGCCAGTGATGCCGACGTGCGGTTGTAGTCCATACTCACGTTCACATGCGGCGCGAATCGTCCGCGCACACTGAACTCGAGGTCCGACGACCGTCCTGAGTAGAATCCCCCTCGCGAGATCTTGGCATCCAGGCTCAGTGTCCGGGCGCTCGACGACCGGACGTCGAGTTCCGCGCGATTCCAGGCGTATCGTCCGGCCTCGATCAGCGCGCCGTCAAACCGATCGAATGCGTCCTGCGGTGCATCGAACGACCGCGTGAGATCCACCGTGAACTCGTCGCCGCTCTCGAACTCGAGTCCGAAGGGGGTCGTCGTGAGTCGGCCATTCGACAGGCCCGACAGTAGCGACGTGTTCCCCCTCGTGCGCACCAGGTCGCCTTCCAGCAGGTCGCATTTCAACTGCCGTACGTGCATCGCCGTGAATGGACGCCCAATCCGGCCCAACGCCGAGGGGCGCGGCGTGAACTCCGTTTTCCAACCGGTGCGCGTGATGCCGTGCTGCTGCACGAAACCCATGTCAGGGCTGAAGCCTTGTGCCACCCGGTCGATCCAGAGGGCGATGTCGGTAATATCGTTCGGGAAGTCCAACATGGCGCGCATTATAGTAGGGATCGCCCGCCGTGTTGCCCCCGTCCACTGCGGCGGTACCAAGCAGCACCACGTTCTGATCGCGGATGACGTAGGGGAGGTTGAAATCGAGTCCGCCTGTGCCACTCGATCGACTTCGGCCTGTGCGAAATCGGCATTGGCGGTCAGATCGAGTGAGAGGGTGGGCGTGGGTGCCAGCTTGGCATCGAGGCCGGCCGTGCCGCGGAAGCCGGGATCGCGCGTGGCGCGGAGTGCGCCGTCGGCACCCACGCGGCGTTCCGTCAGCGCGCCGCTCGAAAACACATACGGGCGCACTTCCGCGAACGCGCGACGAGGGAGTCCATCCTCGAGCACCTTCACCGCTTCCTTGAAGCCGATCAATGCTCCTGCCCGTTCGAGAAAGCGAATGCCTTCGGTGCGCTTCCAGGCCGACCAAATCGCCGACTCGTTCTTGCGACGGATGTAGCGTCGCACGTTGACGTCCCACGCATCGGCGGCGGCATCAGCGTCGATCGGACGATAGCGGAGCGTTTGCCACGGGGTCAACGTCTCGGCCTGCCACCCCACCTCTGTCACTCGCGCGCGTCCATCCCGGATGCCATCCCACTCCCGAGACTCGCCTTCGAAGCTCAACACTTCGGCATCATTCAGCGCGCCGTTCGGATTGATCGTGAACAGTGCCATGCGTTTGTCGGCGGTCGGCGACAGCATGACCGAGACGTTGTCGTCGGCACCAAGGTCCGCATCGCGCCGCAACTGCGTCCGGCGAATGCCCGTCGGGTCACGATCGTAGGCCCAGCTGCCGATCCAGAGTCGTTCGGGGGAGCCGATGAAGCGTACCACTGTCCGCTCGCTGATCGCTTCACCCTGACGCGGATCGCGCTGCGTGAACGTGGTAAGACCATCGGTCTGTGACCATACGGTTTCGGTCAGCCTGCCATCGAGGGTGCGCCCGCGTTCGAAGAGAATGCGCGTTGGGCGCTGGGCGTCGGTGCTCTGCGCGCGGAGCGGAGCACCGGCGACGACCAGCGCGAGGCACATCCATCGGAACGAGGGCAGCATATCGAGGATATCTGGCGTCACATTGCCGTGAAGGCAATACGACGACATTGTATGCGCAGGGGTACGTCGTTTCCCGATTCCTCTTCACAATCGAGCTTTCGCATGCGCGTGATCACGTGCGTCCTTACGGTCATGGCATTCGCCCCGTGCGCGCTCCCGGCGCAACGGCGGCCTGTCGCCGCGCCCGTCTCCGTTGTCGAAACGAGCCTCGCCGACCTGCGCACCGCGCTCGAGCAGAAGCGCATCACCTCGCGCGAGATCGTGCAGCAGTATCTCGCCCGCATCGCGACATACGAGGACAAACTCAACGCGGTGATCACGGTGAATCCGAATGCACTGGCAATTGCCGATTCGCTCGATCGTGAGCGCGCCGCCGGGCAGATTCGCGGACCATTGCACGGCGTTCCGATCGCGCTCAAAGACAACATCCAGACCGTGGAGATGGCCACATCTGGTGGAGCGCTTGCCTTCGCCGACTTGATGCCCAACTACGACGCCACGGTCACGCGCAATCTCAGGGCGGCCGGCGCCATCATCATCGCCAAGACCCAGCTCACCGAGCTCGCCAACTGGACCGCGACCGGCATGCCCGGGAACTACACAGGGCTCACCGGCTACAGCATGAATCCGTGGGACCCGCGGCGCGATCCTCGCGATGGGACGTTCGATGGACGTCCGGTCATGAATACCGGCGGGTCGAGTTCGGGAGTGGGTACCAATGTGAGCTTCTGGGCAGGCAATGTCGGGACGGAAACGTCGGGCTCGATTCTCAGTCCGGCGCAGCAGAATTTTCTCGTGGGCATCAAGCCCACGGTGGGACGGGTGAGCCGCTATGGCGTCATTCCCATCACGGCCGATCAGGACACGCCCGGGCCGATGACACGCACGGTGCGCGATGCCGCGATCATGCTGGGCGCGCTGGAAGGGACGTCGCCCGACGCCAACGACGCCGCCACGAAGCTGTGCACCCCACCGCCGCGCAACGACTACACCGCGTTCCTCGGCGCCGACAAGCTCAAGGGCGCCCGCATCGGCATTCCCCGCGCCTTCTTCTACGAGCCGACGGTTCCGCCTGCCGGTGGCAGCACCACGCCGCGCGGCGGACTCACGGCCGCCCAGAAAACGGCCATGGACGAGGTCATCGCGGTGCTCAAGGCGCAGGGTGCCGTGATCGTCGATCCCGCCGACATTCCGAGTGTCGTGGAGCCGGTGGCGGCCAACAATTTCCTGAACTGGAATCCGTGCAGCGGCCTCGATCAGGCCAAGGGACGCGACGCCGACTGCTCCATCGCCTTCAAGTACGGGATGAAGCGTGACTTCAACACGTGGCTCACGCTGCTCGGCGATCGGGCGCCCGTGAAATCGCTGCTGGGGCTGCGTCAGTGGAATATCGCGCACCAGCGGGCCGGCGCGATCAAGTACGGTCAGGCACTGCTCGACATCTCCGATGAGATGGACGTGCAGGCCGACCGCGCGCGCTACGAAGCCGACCGCCGCAAGGACATCCTGCTCTCGGCCACCAACGGCATCGATGCCGCCATGAAGGCCCATCGGCTCGATGCGCTGCTCTTCCCCGGCGCGAGCAGTGCGAATATCGGCGCGCGCCCCGGCTACCCTACCATTACCGTTCCGTATGCCCTGCTACCGGTGCCGCAAGGGCAGGGTACGCAGGCGTTCCCCGACGGTTTCTCGCCGCGGCCCGCACCATTCGGCGTGAGCTTCACCGCGTCGGCCTGCGGCGAGCCCACCTTGATCGGGTTGGCGTATGCGTTCGAGCAGGTCACGAAGAAGCGCGTGCGTCCGCCGCTGTTTCCGTAACTCCTACCTCTTTTCTTATGCGTCGCTCTCTTGCCCTGCTCGCGGCCACCTGTGCCGCGTTGTCGTTCTCGCAGCCACTGGCCGCGCAGACCTATCCGACCAGCTGGAATCCCGAGCTGCTCAAGCGCGCCGATGTGAAGTCGGCGATGGCGATGCTCGAGCAGCGATTCCCGAGTCAGGTCGACGAGTGGATTCGTATTGCCGAGATGCCAGGCAAGTCGCGACTCGAACAGCAGCGCGGCGCCTACGTGAAGTCGGTGTTCGAGCAGGAAGGACTCGAGGTCTCGGTCGATTCGATCGGCAACGTGACCGGCGTGCGAAAGGGCACCGGTGGCGGCCCCACCATCGTGATCGCGGCGCACACCGACATCGTGTTCCCGCCGGAGACGAACACCAGAGTGCGTCGCGCCGGCGACACGCTGTTCGCGCCGGGTGTGGGTGACAACACGGCGTCGGTGGCGAACATGCTGTCTACGTTGCGCGTGATGAACGCCACCAAATTCACCAGCAAAGGCGACATCATTTTCATCGGTACGGTGCAGGAGGAACTCGGCCTCAAAGGGATGGAGTACTGGCTGCAGCACAACGCGAAGCCCGACTTGCTCATCGTGCCCGATGGTGCGTACGGTAGCGTGGCGTACGGCGCACTCGGTATCTACTGGACCAAGTTCGTGTTCACGCATCCCGGTGCGCACACACTGTCGTCGCGAGGCATTCCCACGCCGGTGAAGGCTGTGGCGAAGGCGATCGATCGGCTGTATCAGCTGCAGTTCGAGGCGTTGCCGAACGGTGCGGTGATGAACATCGGACAGATTCACGGCGGCAACATCTTCAACGCCGTGCCACAGGAACTGTACTTTACCGTCGATCTGCGTAGCTCTGACCCCGTGCTGCTCGATTCGCTGGATCGCACGATTGTGCGCATCACGAAGGAAGTGGCCGATGAACAGAAGGTCGGCCTGCGCGTGGAGATCGAGCAGAAGAGCGGCGCCGGCGGTACCGAGAAGCAGCTCGAGGGGGCGCGGGCGCATCCCATCGTGCAGACGGCGATCGACATCAATCGCGCACTCGGAATGAGCCCCGGCATGCCCGGCGCGTCTGAAGCGGTGGCCACTGGTGCCACCGACGCCAACCCTGGCGTCGTGCGCAAGATTCCGAGCATCGCGATCGGCGGCTCGAAGGCCAGTGGTGCACACCAGCTCACCGAGTTCGCGCTGGCGTCGAGTGCGCTGCCGTCCACCAAGCTGCTGTACCTGCTCACGGCAACCTTCGCGGACGGCATCAAGATCGTGCCGCCCGCGAAGATCTTTCCGTGAGTGTCCCGTGATCCAGGGCGACGTCTCGACCACCGACATCATCTTCGGGGCCGTTGTCCTCATCGGCTTTCTGGGCGTCGCGTATGTGATCGGGCGAACGTCGAGTGCCATCACCAACCGGAAGTATGCGCGGGCTTGGGCCCCGCTCGTTCCGGTGGTGAACGGCACGCTCGTGTACGACGCAGGTGCCGCGGCATCGAGCTCGCTGTATGGCGAATATAAGGGCCATGCCGTACACGCGCAGATGCAACCCCAGCGCAACAAGTACCAGCACAGCAGCACCAATCGCTACAACTACTTTGCGGTCACGCTGAAAGACGTGCCGGGCGCGTGCGACTGGCGCGTGTATCACGACAGGAAGATCTTCAGCGTTGGTCGCGACGGCTGGCAGGTCGAGGCCGGGGACGACGCACGCAAGGCTCGGCTCGACGCCTCCGGGATCGCCGGACTGCTGGCCATGCTCGGCACGCCGCGGCTGGAATTCGACAAAGATCTGCGCACGCTCCAGTTCAGCAACGACATCACGC
This sequence comes from Gemmatimonadales bacterium, assembly GCA_038210005.1. Classification (GTDB taxonomy): domain Bacteria; phylum Gemmatimonadota; class Gemmatimonadetes; order Gemmatimonadales; family Gemmatimonadaceae; genus Gemmatimonas. Next base: position 15,409 of record JBBQXC010000038.1, on the reverse strand, counting down.
CGAATCTCGTGCTTACGCCAGCGGACTTCACCGCTGTGCTTGATCTGCTGGTGCGGTTGAAAGCAGCACAATTGTGACAAGAATGGAGGCTTTGTGATGCCACGAGACAGAAACCATACACGATTCGGTGCTCGCCCGTTGCGTCCCAGCGCTCGCTAAGGGATGTTCCAATGGTAAGGACTTGTGTGAACACCTCCGTCCGTCGGCGTTTTGACGTGATGTGTGCGATGTGACGGCGGCGATTTCCTGCGCGCGGCTGTGCTCTCTTTCAGGAGTTTTGCTTGTGACCACTGCTGCCCCGACACCTGCGCCGACGCCTCCCGCGATCCCCACGTCGACCGAGTACCACAAGGCGCTGCGACTGCTCTATGTCGCCAATACGATTTCCGATGCGCAGTGGAGCATGCTTCGCGCGCATTGTCTGGCTCCCGATTACACGCTGACGACCGTCGAGCTCGCGGAAGCGGCCGGCTTCGAGAAGCCGGGTGCCGTGAATCTCAACTACGGCCGGTTCGGCGCGAAGTTGGCCGGGCGTCTGCTGTACACCGTGCCGCCCAAGGAGCCGCAGGCGTCGGTCTTCGCCACGTTCGCCGAAGGTGGTGCGGAAGCCCCGCAGACGCGTTGGACGCTGCGCCCCGAGATCGTCGCGGCCGTGAAGCTGTTGAACTGGTTCCCGCGCCTGGCCAAGCACAAAACCGCATAGTGTGAACAACGCGACCCGCCATCATCACGATGGCGGGTCGCGTTAGTCCAACGGCACTCTGCTCAGCGAAACGGCAGCGGACCACTCCCGTTTCGCAGCTCGCGCACCATGCGGTCATCACCGGTCAGCTCCCAGTACACGAGCGAGACGGGAATCATGCCCACCGTGTTCACTTCGTCGAAGAAGCGCTTCATGGTGAAGGCATCACCGAGCTGCCGTGCGCGCTCGGCCATGGTCTCCTCCATCAGCCGTCCGCCGGTCACGTAACTCGCGCCGTAGCCCGGCTGCCGCAGATACAGATGCTGCTCGAACCCCAGCAGCGGATCGCGGCGCATCCAGCCACGCGGCGTCCAGCTCACGTGCATGTTCGCCGCCTCGGCCATCGTGAGCGCATTCGAGTGCGCGTAGAGATTGCCTAAGCCACGCGCGGCACGGGCGGCCAGCATCGTCCACACGATCTCGCGCGATCGCGGCGACTGATCATACAGGCCCGCGTGCATCATCCACTCTTCCATCGACGTCGCCATCCCCTCGGCGCGGCTCATCCACACGTTATACAGCAGCGGCGTGCGGCGGATCGGGCTCGCGTTTGGATGCTCGCGGAATCGTCCGTTGTCCCACCAGTGCCACAGGTGCGTCCACAGCGTACGTGGGTCACGATGGGTGGCCTGCGAGAAGAAATTGCGCGTGGCCTCGGGCGAGTACGATTGGAATCGTTCGCGGAGCGCGCGTTCCATCCACGGTTCGACCGTAACGATCCCCTTGTCGCGGAAGAACTGCATGTATTTCGGCAACGCCTCGGCCTGCATCGTCGCGAACTCGGCGGCCGAGCCGGCCACGTGCATCGGTGGCAGCTTCGCGTTGCGGGTTTCCTCGAGACGTAGCGACGCGTGCGCACGGGCGAGCTCACGACGGGTGATCGTGACTTCGTCCTCCCACGTGAGTGGCACCAGCAATACGTTTTTGAGGAACCAGCTGTACTGCTGCGTGCCGATGCCCGACGGTCCGGTCTTCTTCGGCGCCTCGGTGCGTAGCCAGGCGGTGAACGATTCCGTGGCGTCGGCTGCGCCGGTGATCGCGCTCGTGAGCGCGCCGTCGTTCGGGTTGCTCGCGGCGACGCGTGTGGCGAGTGTGCCAAGCGCCTCGTGCTGCTCTTCGAAGGTTTTGACGGCGCCAACCCACAAGTCCTTCGCGTTGCCCTTGGCCAGATTCACCCGTGCCTGACGCAGCAGCGGCGCGATCGTATTCAGCTGTGCCGTGAGGCGACGTGACTCGTCGGCGTTGAGCGCACGCGACTGATCGAGGACCGTGCGTGGCCACACTGGATACTGCCACAAGCGTACCGCGCCGTGAATCGTGGGACCTTCCTCTGCTGGCGTGTCGCTTTCTTCCGTTCGCACCGAGGCGTAGTACGCCGGGTCGCGCGCAAACGGCTGCAGCACCGTGAGGTGGTACTGCATGCCGTTCATCTCGGCGCGCACAAGATGCCAGTCCACCTGCTCCGGCACGCGCCAGCCGGTGGTGTCGATGGCGCGCAGCTTGGCTTGCAAGGCGCGCAGCGCGACGAGCCGGCGGGCGTTGGTGGCCGGCGTGTAATCCGGAATCCCCGTGCGGCGCGGCGGCTCCTCGAAGGTGCGCCACTCGGCGAACAGCGACAGCAGCTGCGGGTAGCTGCGGCTTGGCGAAGCAGCCGCCGACACGGGCTGCGCGTGCAGCGCGGCGCGCGGTCGGGCGGGGATGGCGACGAGGGCGACGAGGGCGACGAGGGCCGCCGCTGCGGTTGCCGATGCGGCTGGGCGAAGGCTGAAGAAGGGCATATGCGAATCTACGCCGGAACGGATTTCTTGCACGCGACCCTACTGGAACGCCGCGCGGCACCGCATCGTCCCTGAGATGACCTTCCGCACCCTCGCCCGCCTTGTGGGCACCTTGGTCCTCGGTGCGTGTGCCGCCCCCGCCCCACGGGTGGCGAAGCGTGCGCCGGTCACGGGCGCCGAGCGCGTGCTGGTGGTCATCAATACGCGAAGTGGCGCCAGCGATTCCGTGGGGCGCTACTACGCCAAGCGTCGCGGCATCGACCCCACGCATATCGTGCGGCTCGCGCTCCCGCTCGACGACGAGATCGGTGACATCGGGTTCCAGACCGACCTCGTGCTCCCGGTGCGCACGGCGATCGCGGCACTGCCGGTGCGGATCGACTTCATCGTCCTCACGACCGATGTGCCCATTCGTGTCGCGCGCAAGAACGGCTACAGCGTGGATGCGATGCTGGCGGCCATGAATCTGGCGATTCCCCCGATGGTGGGACGCGATAGCGTCTGGCTGTCCCGTTATCGCAATCCGTACTTCAACGCCGACGGTCCGTTCGCGAGCGATCGCTACGGCATCTATCTCGTGACGCGGCTGGATTGCGCGCGTGTGACCGACTGTCTCGCGTTGGTCGATCGTTCCATCGCGGCGCGTCCGGCGCCCGGTCCGTTCTTCTTCGATGCGATGCCGCCGCGTCGTGGCACCGATGGCTATGCCACCATGAACCTGCTGCTGTATCAGGCGGCGTATCGGTTACCGCAGCGCGGCGTGGGCGTGCAGATCGACACCACGGAGGCCTTCGTGGCGCCGACCGCGCCGGTCATGGGCTACGTGAGTTGGGGGAGCAACGATGCACATTTTGACAGCGTGGCCTACCACGCCGTGCGCTTTCTGCCAGGTGCGTTGGCGGAAACATTCGTGTCCACCAGCGCGCGGTCCTTCGGACCGGTGCAAGGTGGCCAAAGTCGAATCGTGGATCTGATCGCGCAGGGTGTGACCGGCGTGAAGGGCTATGTGAGCGAGCCGTTCACGCTGGCGCTGGCCAATCCTGACATCCTGTTCGATCGCTACGTTCGCGGCGCCAACCTGGCCGAGGCCTTCTATGCGGCGTCGTACATGGTGTTGTGGAAGGATCTCGTGATCGGTGATCCGCTTTGTGCCCCGTACGCGATGTTTCAGGAGCCGTCGTTCGCCCCGTGAACCTCGAGGGTGGTGATCAGAACGCGGCCATGCGAGTGACCTTGATCGCCATCGACCGCTCGTTGCGCACGTGCGTGCAGGTATTCTGTCGTTCGGTATACACGAGGAATACGTCACTGAGCGGCGCGTAACGAGTGGCGCCCAATACGACGTTTCGTGCACACGACGCACACGACGCACACGACGCACACGACGCACACGACGCACACGACGGATCACGTTGATGCCCCAGATCTGCGGATTCACCGTGATTACCTTGTGCGGCTCCAGCTCGAAGTTGACGACGGCCACGGGCGCGCGGTCGATGCTTGGGCCGTGGGCGTCAGCGACTGACACCGCACGCAGCAGCGCCGCCGCGAGCGAGGCAACCGGTGCTGCATACGAAAAACGCCGCGGCGTCGGGTGGTGGGGCATACACGACAGTGCGCGGCGGGTGGGACGGGTGCTGGGACCATCGGTGAGCTACATCGGCACTACGGACGGGCGGAATGGCCCCCGGCCGCGCGCCAGGCCTTGTACTCCTCGGGCATGCACACCGCGCACGGATGATATCCGGCGGCAACGGCCGTGGCCTCGTCGGCAAAGAATACCCGCTGCTGCGCATACAGGGCGCCATTAGCGAGGGCGCGACGGGCGGCCTTGCAATCCAGGCGGCCGTAGCGGCGTTCTTTGCGGTAGCCACCGACGGTGCCTTTCGTGGTGCTGGTGATGCGGGAACCGTCGGGTCCGACCAGCATGTAGAGCTTTTCCGTTTCCATCAGGGAAATCTAGCGGGTTCGGGAGGCGGGCTGCAGCGGGGGGCGGGCTATCTGACGAGGTTGCTAGTACTCAGATTCCGGTTTCCCTGCGCACGGAGCGTCCGGCTGGTCCACGTCGTATGCCGTTGGTGATGCTCGATCTCGTGCCGATAGCAATGCCCCTCGTCCTGCTCGTCGCGATGCACTGGTCGGCGCAGTTTCTGGCGCGGCAATCCAGCCGCCTCTTCGGCCGGCGTATTCAGCTGTACCTCTTCGGGCTACTCGGTACCATCGTGCACGAAGCCAGTCACGTGGTGGCGTGCGTGCTGTTCCGTCATCGCGTGCATCGTGTGATCTGGTTCAATCCGCACGCCACCGACGGCGCGTTGGGCTCGGTCGAGCATTCGTACGATCCGACCAGCGCGTATCAGCGTGTGGGGACCATTGTGATCGGCATCGCGCCGCTGGTGGTCGGGGCAGCGGTGATCCAGTGGGCGGCGCAGCAGCTGCTTGGCATCTCACTCTCCGATGTCGACCTCGCGAACGGGTCGGCGTCGGGGTCGGTGTCGGCCGCGATGTCGCGTGCGTTCGACGTCCCGCTCTGGCGATGGGCGCTGTTCGCCTACGTGAGCATCTCGGTAGGCGGCTCGATGCACCTGAGCGTCTCCGACGTGCGCGGCACATGGCGCGGTGTCGTCACGCTGGCCATCTGGAGCGCCGCCGCCGTGCTGGCGGCGGCGCTGGTCTGGTGGGTACTGCAACAGACGGCACCCACCGCGTGGGACACGACCGTCGTGCCGCGCCTTCAACACGCCCTGCAATGGCTCACGCGTACGAACGAATCGTTGTCGATCGCGATGCTGCTGGCCGTCGCCATCAACACGCTGTGCGCGCTGGTCCTTATGCTGCCAGCGCGCGCTCGATAGCCGGAATCATGTCGCTTGGTACGGTCGTGGGGTCGAAGCGCTCGATCACCTGTCCATCACGGCCCACCAGGAACTTGGTGAAGTTCCACTTGATCGACGTCGTCCCCAGTAATCCCGGCTTTTCGTTCTTCAACCACTGCCAGAGTGGATCGGTGTCGCTGCCATTCACATCCAGCTTCGACGTGAGTGGAAAGGTGACATCGAAGTTGGTGCTGCAGAATTGCACGATGGTTGCTTCGGTGCCCGGCTCCTGACCACCGAACTGGTTGCACGGACAGCCGAGTATCGTGAGGCCCTGCTGGTGGTAGGTGCGCCACAACGATTCGAGCCCGGCGTATTGCGGGGTGAGTCCGCACTGACTGGCCACGTTCACCACCAGTGTGACGCCGCCCGCGAGTGACGAAAGCGCCAGTGGCTCGCCGGTTACCGCGGTCACGGTGAAATCGGAGAGCGTGCTCACGGCCGCACCGCCGTGGCGGTGAACGGCACACTCACCATACTCGGTCCCCACGACATCTCGATGGCGCCGCGCGTCGGTCCCATGGACCGTACCACGATCGTGAACTCTTCCACGTGACTCGGTGTGGCGGTCATCTGCATCGGCACGCGCGCGAGATCATTCGCCGCCGAATAGGTCGTGCCCCACTGTCCGACCTGCTTGTTCACGATGAGAAACGTGCCGTTGCGTGTGTGCTGCACAAACAGGGTGTATGCGCCCGGCGGCACGGTCACGTCGCCCATGGTGAGCGTGCGCGAGGTGAAGAGGTGCGTGGCATCGTTGGCGCCAGTGCGCCAGATCGTATCGAACGGCACGAGTGCGCCGCCCCACACGGTGCGATCACGCACCGACGGACGGCCGTAGTCAATGAGTACCATGCCGCCCGGTCCGAAGGCGCCGCGCGCGGTTTCGCGCAGCGACAGCGTGCCGGTGGGCTTCATGCTCTTCGCGATGGCAGCGAGATCGAGTCCGGCGCCGCGCGACGCGATGGACTTGTTGGTCGTGAACGATCCGTCCACCGACTGCAGTTTGTTGTTGGCGTCGAAACGCAGGATCATCGCGTAGGCACCACCGCGCAGACGGACGCCGTCACGGCCCATTGGTTCGATACCAGCGAAGCCGAGGGTGCCGGCGAGGCCGAGCGCGGGGATGGAATCGGTTGCGCCGCCACTCTTGGCGATGCCCGCCAAGAGTTCGGTTGGACCGTAGATGAACGTGGGAAAATTGATCAGCGCCTGTTTGGCCGCGAAGGCGCGTCGCTGCGTGCTGTCGGCGAAGACCGTTTCGCGCACGATGGAGTCGGCAGTCAGCGTGAAGCGCGTGTCGCTGGGCGCGTTCGGCGGCCGCGAGCCATCGGCGTTTATCCGCTTGATCGATGCGGTCGTGGGCCGCCCGTTCTTCGCCAGCGTGAGCGTATACTGATAGCGCGCGACGGCGGCTCCCGAACGCTGCACCATCTCTCCGGTCATACCGGTAACCGTTCGCGTGAACTGCTCGATGGCCACGGTGTCCTTGCCGAGCCGGTACACGAACGAGGCGGGCTGGGCGGACACCGGCGAGGTGGCAAAGCATGCCGTGCCGGCGGCGAGTGTGGCAACGAGAAGGCGCATAGTCGGGGGTGGTCGGTGGGAGGAGGCTCGCTGGGAATATGTGGGTCGCGATCGAGACGGCAACGGCGAACAGCAACGGCAACGGCCGGAACACGGATGAAAACGGAAAGGCACCGAACCGCACCGATAAGCCAACGGCGCTTTTGCTGATCTGAGCGGTTCCGTGCGTTTCCGTGCTGATCCGTGTTCCAGCAGTTTGTGGGGTCGCCCGCGCTCGGAACCGACCGGCGCGCTCACTACTTGAGCTCTTTCCCGCTGAGATAGCTCGATCCCCACCCCCTCACATCCGCATGCGAATCGATCCGAACTCCCCGCCGCGCTTCGCCTGGGTGCGCGACGGTGATCACCAGGCCGGGGCGGAACGCATCATCGCGCGCAATGTGCGGGAGCATGGTGGAGAGTGCACCGGCGAGCCGTCGGTGATGGTGCGCACGGCGCCCGGTGGGCGCTTTACGATGCTGTCGGCCACCGGTCTGTGGTGGCTGGAGTACATGGCGGTACACGACGGCTGGGGCGAGCCGACACGCGATGACGACGACCTGCTGGCGCAACTCGTGGATCTGAAGAGCGAGCGCTAGGTCCCGCAACGCTCGACGCGACCTCAGCGACCCGGCAAAGCCGGCAACGCGTCCACGAACTCGATCATCTGCTGGCGATGCGCGGCCGTCGGGAGACGACCGATGCCGCCACCGATGTTGTCGAGCATGTTCTTTGCTTGGCTCGTGGCCGGCGTGACGGCGGTGATCGCCGGATGCGTGAGGGTGAACTTGAGGAAGAACTGCGCCCACGTGGTCGCGTCGAACTCGTTGGCGAAGGCGGGCAAGTCCTTGCCGGCGGCGCGACGGAACAGGCTCGTGCGACCGAACGGCGCGTAGGCGAGCACCGCGATCTTCTTCTCGATGGCGAGCGGCAGGATCACATCTTCCACGTCCCGATTGTCGGCGGCGTAGTCCACGCCGATGAAATCGAGCGGCTCGTTGCGCATGACCTCGATGAGCTGCGCGTACTGGTTGGGGAAGGTGGTGGTGATGCCCACGTAGCGCACGCGGCCGGCCTTCTTGAATTCGCGCACGATCGGCAGCTGCGTGGCCGGATCGCCCATGTTGTGCACCTGTATGAGATCGATCTTGGGCTGCTTGACGATCGCGAACGACTTCTCGATCTGCGCGCGTGCCGCCGCCGGCTCGGCCGACGCCCCACCACGACCAGCCACGTTCATCTTCGTGGCCCAGAACATCGTGTTGGCGATGCCCAGTTCGTTCACGATGCCACCGGCCACCTGCTCCGACGCGCCGTAGCTCGGCGCCGTGTCGAACACCCGCGCCCCGCGATCGGCCATCGCCTGAAAGACCGCCTTGAGCGCGCTCGCAGCCTCGGCCCGGGCCACGGTCGCAAAGGTGGCGGAGCTGCCGAGCCCGATCACGGGAATCATTTCGCCTGTACTCGGGATCGCGCGCTGGAGCAGCGGTCCCTGCGGGATCGACACACCGCCGAGGGCCTCGAGGAGGCGTGGCGTGAGACCGAGCGTCGCACCGACGCCGGCGGAGATGCCAATGAAATCGCGACGATTGATCATGATTGAGCTGTGGGTGTGGGACGGGATGACAGGCGAGAACCGGCGAAAAAATCATTCAGGGTATAGCGGACACGAGCGCCATCTTTCTCTTTTGCTGTTCTTCGCGCCGCTTCGCGTTCTCCGCGTTCTCCGCGTGCTTCGCGTGAACCTACGGTGTCGCGACTACGACCCGGTCTCACAACCTCGCTCCGAACTCCCCCAGAACCATGCCGAACGACCAGTTGTTCCTCCTCCAGGCCAGTTTCGCCGACCCCACTGTCGGCCCTGGCACATACCACTGTCCCGAGTGCGCGCGCGTCGAAGGACTGCTAAGCTACTTTCCGCGGCTCCGCACGCAGCTCACCGTGAGCTATATCGACTTTCCGCGTCCACGGGCACCACTCACTGAGCTACTGGGGGAAGCACACCAGGACTGCCCCGCGCTCGTGGTGCGAAACGCGACTGACGCGTACCCTCAGCCGCTGCGGGTGAGCCGGACCACCGGTCTGTCGTACTGCACCGGTGCCGACGAGATCACGGCGTACTTGTCCGCTGTATACGGCGTGAGCGCCCCGCACCCGTAGCCGTCCGAAGCCCCGTGGTGGCGAATGGTCATGCGCAAAGCGTTATGCCATAACGCTTTGACGCTGGAGAGGCGCTGGCGTCGTACCATACTCATGTAATGCCGCTGCAGTGTCACGCCTGCCAATTGGACGCGCGTGCGCTATGCTTGCAGTGATTTCCATTGTTGAGAGTTGATGCCCGCCTCGAGCGCCCCGTTTTTCCTTCGTACGTTCGCCAATCTGGAGCTTTCGGCTCAGCAGCCCGATGGCTCGCGGCAGGTCATCCTGCAGCGCGGCAAGCCGCTGGCGGTGCTGGCCTATTGCGCGAGTGCACGTCAACGCGAGCACTCGCGCGACACGATAGCGTCGCTCCTCTGGTCCGACGCGCCCGCCGATCGAGCGCGACACAATGTCCGTCAGGCGCTCTGGCGTCTCCGTCGCCTCCTCGGCGACCTCCTCGTGACGCGCGAGGACGCGGTGTTGACTGTGGGAGCCGGACTCGCCAGCGATCGCGATCTGTTTCTCGACGCCGTGAGCCGGAACGAGGCGTTGGAGGCGCTGGAGTGGTACGGCGGACCGTACCTCGGCGGCGTCACCATTCCCGGGGGCGATGAATTCGATATCTGGGTCGCCGGTGAGCGTCGGCGCTTGGAAGACATGCTGCTGCGGGTGGTGGAGCGGTACCTGCGCGGCGATGCGCTTCGTCTGAAGCCGTCGGAACGTCGGGGGGTACTCGACGCGCTGCTGCAGAAGGCACCGACTCATCTCGAGACGCGCCGCATTGCGATCGCTGTGCTGCTCGACATGGGCGATCAGGCGGCCGCTCAGGGCGAAGCCGATACGATGGAGCAGCTCGCACAGCAGCAGGAGATCGCGCTGCCACCGGCGTGCGCCGTGAGCGTGGCCCGAGCCCGAGAACGGGTGGACGTGGACACGGTGCCTGAGCACACCGGCCTCTCGCTCGATCTGGTGGGACGCGACATCACGTTCGCCCGCGTGGTGCAGGCGTGGACACTGGCGAAGCAGGGGCAGTGTCAGGTGGTGCTGCTCACCGGTCTGGCCGGTGTCGGCAAGAGCCGATTGCTGAAGGCGATTCACGCCCGCTGTACCGGACGTCGATCAGGTGCACTCGTAGTGCGCGCGAACTCGGGCGAACTCGACGTGCCCTATGGGTATGCCGCGCAGGTGGCTCGCGCGCTGGCGGCACTGCCCGGCGCGGCCGGCATCAACGCCGATAGTGCGCGCGAGTTGGTGGCACTCGATCCCGCATTGGGCAGTCGCTACGCCGTGTCGCCCTCCACCAACGACGGCGGCGAGTTGGTACGCCGTCGCGCCTTGGCACTGCTCGACTTGCTGTCGGCGATCGCCGAACAGGAGCCGTTGGCGTTGCTGTTGGACGATCTGCACTGGGCCGATCCCGCATCGCGTCAACTGCTGGCCATCGCCATCGGACGACTCAGCGACGTGCCGCTGCTGATCGTCGCCAGCACGCGTCCGTCGAGCGCAACTTCGCTGGATCATGCCACACTGACCGTCTTGCCGCTGCTTCCCCTCGATGCTGACGCGGTCATCGACGCCATTCGCAGTAGCGGCGCGTGGCCGGAGACAACTGAAGCGGAGCACTTTGTCGGCACGTTGGCCGAGGCCTGCGACGGAATTCCGCTGAGTGTGGTGGAGCGTTTGAGTTTCGCGCAGGAGTCGGGGCTGATCGCGTTGCGCAGCGGCACGTGGAGCGCGCCCGACTGGACGAAAGCTGCGAGCGAAATCGCAGTGTCGTCTCCGATGAGTCGACGGATGGCCGCGTGCACGGACGATGAGCATCGGCTGTTGCTGCGGTTGGCGGTGGCTGGCATTCCACTTTCTCTTGACGTGTGGACGGCGACCCCGCGCTCCGCCGATCGGCCTTCTGAGTCGACGGGCATTACCATGACGACCGTGAGTGTGCAGGCGTTGGAGCAGAAGGGGCTCGTGGCCCAGCAGGATGCGATGTACGCGTTGACGCACGACGTGATCACGGAGCACCTGCTGTCACGGAGCGCGCCGGATGCCGTACGTGAGGCGCATGTTCAGCTCGCGATGGTGCTGGTGGATTCCGATGCGGGGGACCGCATCACCACCGGCTTCCGTCATTTCGTGCATGGCGTTGACCATACGCGAGCGGCGCATACCCTGTCGCGGGTCGTCGCGCGCGTGACATCCTGTCAGACCTCGTTGGCGATCGCTTATCGGAACCTGTGCAGCGCACGCTGTTGTCCGTCGTGCCGTGGCGGCATCGCTCGGCGCGAGTCCGTTCGCGGTTGGCGGTTTTGGGTGCCGTGTTGCTCAGTGTGGCTACCATGGGTGCCTCATGGTACGTGTCGCGCACGCCGACGCTGGCGCTTCGACAGTCGGCCGTGATGACGATGCCGGCCGCGTTGTACGGTAAGGATGTGTTCCGCCTCATTCCCTCCATGGTATTGGCGGTGCCGTCGGAGCGCGACGCCGGCGTCCCTGCGGCGCGGGGCGTTCGGGTGCGCTCGCTGCGACCAAACGCGACGATCATCGCCGGTGACAGCGCGGTCGTCGAGAATGGCACGGCCGTCTTCGGGAATCTGCGCATACGGAGCACCGATTCCATCGTCGCGCTCCGCTTCGAGGCGGAGGGGTATCGCCCCATCGATTTCGAGATCGGGTCGAATAACGTGGCCGATGTGCCTGGGCGCGGACGCAGCCGCGCGCGTTTGGCCGAGGCGCAGTTCGGAGCGCAGCGTGTGCGTGGCCCGAATGCGAGTATCACGGTCGAACCCGGCGCCATGATTTCGGGTGTGGTGCAAGTGCAGTACACGGCCAATTGGTCTGCCGCCTCGGTATGGCTGTCCATGACGCCCACGTGGGGGAACGCGCAGGAGCTCGGTCGTGACCTCACGCCGGTGCCGACGCCGGTGAAGCAGGACATCGTGGACGTCTCGGTCGCGGTACCCGGCCCGACCACGCCGGGCCGCTACTGGCTGCTGTTCATGATAGACGCTGAGGTGTCGGGAGGCTTCGCGCTCTCGCGTACCAACTGGACGCTCCAGGAGCCGGTCTGGGGCGACGGCAACGATATCGCGAGCTTGCCCGACTGGACGATCCGCCGGGCCAATGTGGAGGGCGCGATCACGTCGCGGTTGGCGCTTCCCGCGCAGTGGCCGCGACCGGAGCGGTTTTGCAACGCATCGTCACGCACCGTACGTGGTGTCGGCATGAAGTACTGCGAGGCGGATGTCCCGTTGTTCGGGATTGAAGTAGTAGTGCGGTGACGACATTGGCGTCGTGAGACGCCGCTGAGACGGGGCGCGTCGAGACTCGCGCGGGCGACTGGTCGTTCGGCCATCTCGCGGAACCTTCGAGACGCGGGAGTTACGCACATGCGCAGTATGCACACCCTGATTCTGGCCGGACTGCTGGTTGGCAGTCGTGTGTGGTCCCAGAGCAATGACGTTCGGTACAACTGCACCGCCAAAGAAAAGAAGGGAGCCGGCGACGCGGCGTCGGTAGTCACCGCCAAGAGTGAGAGCGGTGCGGTGGCGGCCATGAAGCAGCGCTGGCCTGGGTACTCGTCGTATGTGTGCTCGCCGGCACACTGACCGGATTCTTCGCACGCCGAGACCGCGTCGCCGCGCAACGCCGGTGAATGTCAGACCCCACTTGGAAGTTGTCTGCATGGCCATTGGTAGTGCTTTCATATCAATTAACGGAGAGACTGATGAAGCGTGTTGTGCTTGCAGTGATGATGATGGCAGTGATGACCGCGTGCGGCGGCGGGGGGACAGACAGCCCCGTCGCGCCGCCCGCACCGGTGTTGTCCATTGTGTCGGTAGCGATTGCACCGTCCACGATTCAGTTGGGGCAGAGCGCCAGCGCGTCGGCCGAGCTGCGCACGTCGGCCGGGGCGCTGCTCACGGGGCGTGCGGTGTCGTGGAGTTCATCCGTTCCGTCGGTGGCTGCAGTGGATGCGAACGGCGTGATCACGAGCGTGTCGGTGGGGACGGCAACGATATCGGCTACGAGTGAGGGAAAGACAGGCGCGGCGACGATCACCGTGATTCCAATTCCCGTGGCATCGGTGAGCGTATCCGGGGTCCCTACGCTTACGCCGGGATCGGCGTCGGGGTTTACATCGTTGTTGCGTGACGCGGCGGGCGCTACACTCACCAATCGTGCCGTGAGCTGGAGCAGCTCAGATCGTCTCCCGACGCACGCCGGTCTCGGCTTCGATCCGCCGAAAGCTCCAGCCGAGGTCGAGCACTGCGAGAACTTGTTGTCGTTTCGCCATTTGCAGGTAGTTGCCCATCACAGCCTCGAGGGTGAAATCCCCCGAAGGATGTCATGGCGTGGCTACGTGCCGTGGCCGGTTTTCAGGTGTTCGGTGCTGGCCGCATTTGGGTGTTCGGTGACACCAGCGACACGCAGTCAGCGGAAGAGCATCCGGAGACCGAGATTGAATCGGGACGACCATTTAGCATCGCCGAGATCATCATTGTCAACGCAGATACTGACAGCATTGTCGAAGTCCATCGATACATGCACTGCCTCCGTAGGGGGTGCCGCATGATGGAGAACGGGTCTGACAATCCCTGCCGTTTCGCCCCCGCTACGACCTCACAAATGCCATGAGCGCGGCAAAGTCGCCGCGATCGGCTGCACGCAGGGCCTCCAGGTACGCGGCTCTCGACGCTCCCGCTCCGGAGAGATCGGCGGCTCCCCATGAGAAGGTGTCGATTCGCTGGGCGTGCAACAGCGTGTCAGCCGCGAGCCGACTCCAGCGTCCGTTTCCATTGGGAAATGGATGCACGAGCACAATCGCGTGATGAAAGCGCGCCGCGATCTCGTCGGGAGCGTAGACGTCACGCGCGATCCAGAGATGTGCGTCGTCGAGTCGCTCGCGGAGTGCCACGCGGATAGTGGGCCAGTGTGCACCGATATTCTTGTTCGTGCGGCGCAGCTCCCCGGCCCATCGCCATGTCTGGCCGAACATTCGACGATGGAGCCCGAGGAGGTATTCGGTGGTGAGGACGCGTGCCGGCTGCGGTCGACGCGCGGGGCGCAGCGCCCATTCCGTCGCGGCAAGGATGTTGGTCTGCTCGAATGCGTTGAGCTGCGCGAGCGTGCTGACGGTATCCGGAATGAGATCTGCCGCTTCGTCGGCGTCGACCGGTGTGGCACCGGGCGCATGCGCGCCCTGAGCGAATGCGCCCGGCGAGCGATGGGTAGGGTCAGCCACCGCCAGCCTGCCCGATTCCTATACGTCGATCCCACGAAGTATCCCACAGATCGCGAGGCCATTCAGCCAACAACCGCCGCGCGATAACCTTCTGCTGTGCGGTCGTCTCCTCGTCCCCTACAGTCTGCGCTTCGAGCGACATGGAGTGCCCCGTGCGGCCGACCAACACACCCGCAATCAGGTCGGCCCGCGCCTTCACCGCGCGCTCCAGCGAGCGCGCCCGCGGCACCATCGCGTACACGACGTCGCAATCCAGCGCGTCAGCGGCACGACGCAAGGCGTCGAGCGTGATCCCGCCGTCGGCCTCGCGCTGCTCCATCTTGGCGAGGGAGGTTCGGCTGATCTTCAATCGTTCCGCTAACTGCGCCACGCTCATCCCGATCGCCTGTCGGACGGCGGCAATCCACCCGCCGACGGGCGGCTGCGTATGTGCCACTTTGCGCCAACCCGCGAGCTGAGCCTCGGTCTGGCGAAGTTGGAGCCACTGGGTATCGGCGCGTGCAGACATCGCTGTCCTCGATTAGTGTTGCAGTATAATACTACACTATGAGTACTAATGACAGCCTATAGTGCTACAAACTGCGTTTAGTGAACGCTTGAGGAAGTCGTGCTCGCCACTCGCGTTCCCCCCATGCTGCGCGCACTATGCAAGCATCCCCGCTCCGTTACGTCCCACGACCACCACCCCATGTGCTCAACACTTCGGCGTTCCACGGCCTCTCTGGCCGTCGCGACCGCCATCGGCCTGTCCGTGGCCGCGCCGGTCGCAGCCCAGCGCCCCACGACGTTCCCCACCGACGACCCGGCCATCAAGCGCATCTGGCAGATCGGGATGGACTCGTCGCGCATTGAATCGCTCGGTCAGGCGCTGCTCGATTCCATCGGTCCGCGTCTCACGGGCAGCCCGGGGATGACGTCCGCCAGTGACTGGGCGATCGCGCAGTACAAGTCGTGGGGCATCGACGCGAAGCGCGAGAACTATGGCACGTGGCGTGGGTGGCGACGCGGCGTATCGCACATTGATCTCGTGGCGCCGCGCACGCGCTCGCTGGAAGGCACGATGCTG
>JBBQXC010000037.1:0-29711 GCA_038210005.1 Gemmatimonadales bacterium | reverse complement strand
TGCTCCCCGATTTCATCACGGAGAGCAACGAATGCGTGGTCAACGCCGAGGTGGCGCTGCTGCAACTCGAAGCGTTCCCGGACGACGAAGAAGCGATCAATACCGTGTTTCGGGCCTTCCATACGGTGAAGGGCACCTCGGCTTTCCTGGGCCTCCCCCGCATTGCCGCGTTCGCGCATGAAGCGGAGTCACTCCTGAGCCGCGTGCGCGACAAGGAGATTGCGTACACCAAGGGTTGCGCCGACCTGTCGCTGCGCTCGGCGGATATGCTGAAAGCGCTGCTCGTATCGGCGGAAACCGCGTTGAACGGCAACGGCAAGCTGCCGCTCCCCGATGGCTATCACGAGCTGCTCGACGCACTCGCCGGGTACGATCCGGCGCGTGACGCTGACGGCGTGATGCTGCCGGTGACGCCGGCGTCACCAGCTGCGGCGCGTGCCGCTTGGTCCGCCGGCGCCGATTCCGACGACATTTTCCCCGTTCCGACAGGATCCAGCCCCGCCGCCGCGTCCGCGGCCGCAGTCCCGGCCGTCGGCAACGGGAATAAGCCGCGCGTAGAGTCGAACGCCGACGCCACCATCCGGGTGCGAACCGATCGCCTCGACCGCATGATCGACATGGTTGGGGAGCTGGTGATCGCGCAGTCGATCATCGCCGGCGACGAGTTGCTCGGCACCGGCAAGCAGCACGATCTGCTGCGCAAGGTCACGCACGCCGGCAAGATCGTCCGCGAGCTGCAGGATCTCAGTATGTCGATGCGGATGGTGCCGCTGCGCGCCACGTTCCAGAAGCTCACGCGCGTGGTGCGTGACACGGCGTCGAAGGCGTCGAAAACCGTGCAGTTCGTCACCGAAGGCGACGATGTGGAAATCGACCGTAACATGGTCGACGTGCTGGGCGATCCGCTCGTGCACATGGTGCGCAACGCGGTCGATCACGGCGTCGAGGGTCCTGATGAGCGCGAAGCCAACGGCAAACCGCGTCTCGGCGTGGTGCGTCTGCATGCGTATCACGCTTCAGGCAACGTCGTGGTCGAGCTCAAGGACGACGGTCGTGGTCTGCACCGCGACAAGATCGTGAAGAAGGCGATCGAGAAGGGGCTGATCGACAGCGACAAGGGCATGACCGACAGCGACGTGTTCAACCTGATCTTCGCACCCGGCTTCTCCACCGCTGAACAGATCACCGATATCTCCGGTCGTGGTGTCGGCATGGACGTCGTCCGTCGTAATCTCGAGAAGATCCGTGGCCGCATCGACATCACGTCGGCGCCGGGCAGGGGCACCACATTCGCCATCCGTCTTCCGCTCACGCTCGCCGTGACGGACGGCATGCTCGTGCGCGTCGGCGACGAACGTTTCGTGATACCACTCACGCATATCCACATGAGCTTCCGCCCTGAGCCGGCGATGCTCTCCACGGTGGTCGGACGCGGCGAAGTCGTACTGCTGCGCGGCGAGTTGCTGCCCATCATCCGGCTGCACCGTCTGTTCGACGTCACCGGCGCCGTACAATCGCCGCTCGAAGGCCTGCTCATGATCGTCGGCGACGGCGATCGCCGCACCGCACTTCTGGTGGATGACCTCCTCGGTCAGCAGCAGGTGGTGGCGAAGACCCTTGGTGACGGCCTCGGCAAGGTGCCGGGCGTGAGCGGTGGGGCCATCCTGGGCGACGGTCGCGTGGGCCTCATTCTGGACGTCTCCGAGACGGTGGCGCTGGCGCAGAGCCACGAACCGTCGCCGGCGCGTCGCGATCGTCAGCTCGCGGCCTGATCAGGCCATCCTCCGTACGGGTCATCAGACCCGGATACCTCCTTCCCATTTCGAGCGAGCCATGAGCACGCACACTGAATCGATTCCCACCGGCGCGGCCCAGTCTCGCGCTGGTAAGTATCTCACGTTCTTTCTCGCTGGCGAAGAGTACGGCCTCGAGATTCTGAAGGTGAGCGAGATCATCGGTATGCAGCCGATCACGCGCGTGCCCCGCATGCCGGAATTCGTGCGCGGCGTCATCAACCTGCGTGGCAAGGTCATTCCGATCACGGACCTCCGTAGCAAGTTCGGCATGGAGCACGACGGCAGCGAGGACAGCTGCATCATCGTCGTGCAGATGCGCGGCATCATGACCGGCGTGGTGGTCGACCGCGTGAGTGAAGTCGTGGCGATCGCGGAAGCCGACATCGAAGACGCGCCGACCTTCGGGGCCGGCATCCACACCGAGTTCCTGCTGGGTATCGGCAAGACCGGTGGACGTGTGAAGCTGTTGCTCGACATCGACAAGGTGCTCGCCAGCAGCGAGATCGCGGCGCTCGAAGCCACGCAGTCGCACGACGTCTGACCGATGGCCGCCGCGATGTCCAATCACGCGCTCTTGACCGAGTGTGAAATATCGCCCGCGCAATTCGCGCGGATCACCGACGTGCTCCACGAGCACGCGGGCATCCGCATGCGCGAAGGCAAGGAAGGGCTCGTGCGCGCCCGATTGGCCAAGCGACTCCGCAAGCTCGATCTGCCCGACTTCGATGCCTATCTCGATTTCGTGGAGCGCGAGCCGTCCCGTCGCGAGTTCGCCGAGATGATCGATGCGCTCACCACGAACAAGACCAGTTTTTTGCGCGAGGCGTCGCACTTCGACTTCCTGCGCGATGCGGTCTTCCCCACGTTGAAGGGTCCGGTCCGGATCTGGAGCGCGGGCTGTTCGAGCGGTGAAGAGCCGTATACGCTCGCGATGCTCGCGAACGAGAGCTTCAGCGACATCGCCACGCGCGACGTGCGCATTCTCGCGACCGACCTCAGTCATCGCGTGCTGGCCACGGCGAAAGCGGCGACATATCCGTCCGAGAACATGTCCGACGTGCCGTCGGCATGGATGCAGAAGTATTGGACGCGGCAACGCGACCCTCAGGGCCGCGAGACGTGCGAAGCGGGCAAGCCGCTCCGGCGACTGGTCCACTTCGCGAAGCTGAACCTGATGGAACGGTGGCCGATGCAGGGACCGTTCGACGCCATTCTCTGTCGCAATGTCATGATCTATTTCGACAAGGCCACCCAGCAGCAGCTCGTCGAGCGCTACTGGGAGCTGCTTCGTCCCGGTGGACACTTGTTCGTCGGGCATTCGGAAAGTCTCACCGGCCTCACACACCGCTTCCGGTATGTGCAGCCCGCGGCGTACGTGAAGTAAGGTGGGAACGATTGCGCCTGCGCGCGCGGTCGATCGGGTCGTGGGCGTCGCCGACGTGAAGGTGTCCAATACGCCGGGCGAGCGACTGATCACCTACGCCCTTGGCAGTTGTCTCGGTATCGTGGTGTATGACCCGGTCGTCGCTGTCGCGGGATTGCTGCACGTCATGTTACCCACCGGGACCATCGACGAAGCCAAGATGAAGGACAAGCCCGCCATGTTCATCGACAGTGGCGTGCCGCTCCTGTTCAAAGAATGCTACAAGCTCGGCGCGAAGAAAGAACGTATGCAAGTGCGGGTGGCCGGCGGCGCGCACGCGGGTGCTCGGGAAGAAGACGACCGTTTCCAGATCGGCAAGCGTAACATGATCGCGCTGCGCAAGCTGCTGTGGAAGAACGGCGTGATGGTGCATGCGAACGACACCGGGGGCGTGCAGACGTCCCGTACGATGTGGGTGAACGTGACCACAGGCGAGGTCACGCTCAAGATCAACGGCGCCGAAAGTACGCTCTGATGCAACGGATCCCGACTCATGGCCTTTAACGTTCTCGTGGTCGACGACAGTGCCGTCATGCGGCAGATGGTCGTGCGCACCCTCAGGATGAGTGGTCTTCCGCTGGGCACGGTCTTCGAGGCCGGCAACGGCGAAGAAGGACTGTTCGTCCTCCAGGAGCAGTGGGTGGACCTGCTGCTCCTGGATATCAACATGCCGGTGATGAACGGCGAAGAGATGTTGCGGCGTCTTCGTGCCGCACCGGAAACCGCCTCGTTGCCCGTCATTGTGGTGTCGACGGAAGGCAGTGAAACCCGTCTGGCTGCGCTCCATGAGTTGGGCGCGGCTGTTGTTCGCAAGCCGTTCGCGCCGGAGACCCTGCGCGATACCATTCTGCGCATTACTGGAGTCACCGATGTCGAGTACTACGGTCCAGTCGCTGTCACGAGCGACGACAGCGACTTTTGAGGAGCTCGCGCTCCTCTTTCCGGAGCACGAGCTTTCCCCGGAACAGGCTGCGGCCCCGCTCGACGTTGCGGTGTCGGTGGAGTTTCGCGGCCCATTGCGCGGGCGGCTCGTGCTTCGGGCCTCGTCCACCATCCTGTCGTCGATCGCGGCGAACATGCTGGGCGACGACGCATCCCGCGAGCGTCCGCTGCAGCGCGATGCGCTCGGAGAGATTGCAAACGTGATCTGTGGGAACGTGTTGCCCGCGATCGCGGGCGTCGAAGCGGTCTTTCATCTGGCTGCGCCGTACGTGCACGAGGGTGTGGAGGTGGTGTCACGCGACAACGACGCGCCGTCGGCGAGTGTGATGGTCGGAGTAGAAGACGGCCGCGCCGAAGCGGTGCTCTATCTTTTCGGCGACGTCGACAGTGCGGAGCTCGCCTCCCAAGGTGCCGTGAGCGCCGCGTGATCACCACGCTCACACCGGGTGCCCCGCTACCGGGCTCGGGTACGCCGCTGCGCACGCCCGGGGTCGTGCGCGTGCTGATCGTGGACGACTCTGCGCTCGTGCGCCGCATTTTGTCCGACGCGTTGTCGAAGCATGACGACATCGAGGTCGTCGGCACGGCCACCGATCCGTACGTGGCGCGCGAGCGCATTGCACAGCTGCGACCCGACGTGATTACGCTCGACATCGAAATGCCGCGCATGGACGGACTGTCGTTCCTGTCCAAGCTGATGCGGCATTTTCCGCTGCCCGTGGTGGTGGTGAGCTCGCTCACGCCGCAGAACAGCGAGACCGCACTGCGTGCGCTCGCGCTGGGCGCCGTGGATGTCATTGCGAAGCCGGGTTCCTCGCTCGCGGCGGGCGATGTGGCGGACGAACTCGTCCGCGCCGTGCGCGCGGCATCACACGCACGCGTCGTCAAACGCGCGGAAGTGGTTGACGCGCCACCGGTGGCAGGCCGGTCGGCGATCTCCTCGCTCAATACCACCAACAAGGTCATCGCGTTGGGTGCCTCCACCGGCGGCACGCAGGCGCTCGAACACGTGCTCCGACGGTTTCCGGTCGATGCGGCCGGCACCGTGATCGTGCAGCACATGCCGGAGCACTTCACGCTGTCGTTCGCCAAGCGGCTCGACCAGGTGTGCGCGATGCGCGTGCAGGAAGCGAAGGACGGAGACTTTGTCGTGCCCGGCCTCGCGCTCGTTGCCCCTGGCGGCAAACATCTGGTGCTGCAGGCCAGTGGCGCGCGGTGGGCGGTGCGCGTGAAAGATGGTCCCAAGGTGCATCACCAGCGTCCCGCGGTGGACGTGCTCTTTCAGAGCGTCGCGCGCAGTGCCGGACGGAACGCCGTGGGTGCGCTGCTCACCGGCATGGGCGCTGACGGCGCCAAGGGCATGCTGGCGATGCGTGAGGCCGGCGCGTATACCGTTGCGCAGAACGAGGAAACGTGCGTCGTGTACGGCATGCCGCGTGAAGCCGTGAAAATCGATGCGGCCGTTGATGTGCTGCCGCTCGACCGCATCGCCGACGCACTGCTGCACGCCATCACCGCCAGCCGCGTGTAGGTCACGCGTGCGGGCGCGCGGTGTGTTCCTCAGCCGCCGGAGCGGTCCGTCGGCAACACCACACGGACGCGAGTCCGGGGCGACCCCGCAGAGGTAGCATGGGATGCGCCGTCAGTGCGCTCGAACTTCAGCGAGCCCCCGAGCGTATCCACGAACGCGGCGACGACCGCCAGGCCGATTCCCGCCCCGCGCAGGCCCTGCTTGGACGTCACGAACGGCTGGGTAATGGTCGCCAGCAGGTCGGCCGGAATGCCATCCCCATCGTCCTCGACGTCGACCATGACTGCTCCGTCCTGGACGACGCTGCGGACCACGATCGGGCTTCCCGACGGCGCGGCGTCATGGGCGTTGCGGAGGAGCTCGATCATCACGTCCCGCCACCAGCTCGCATCGGCGTGAATCTGTCCGCCCCCGAGTGTCACGTGCACGGCCCGGTCGCCGTGCTCGGCAATCAGTACGGCGTGCGCGTCGGCGATGCCGTCGTCGACCGACGTGGGGAGGCGACGCATGTGCCCAGCGCGTGAAAACTGCGTCACCCGCTGGAGATAGCGGACCATTGAATCCGCGGCCCGATGGATCTCCTCGACGTCGGCGCGTGTCGGATCGCCGTCGGGAATGTCGGAGAGCAGCAGTTCGCTGTACGTCCGGACGACGGTCGAGAAGTTGTTGATGTCGTGCGACACCCGCCTGGCAAAGCGCACGAGCGCATCCGTGTCGGGCTGCGCATTTGTGGAGGTGGCCATATGCGGCGTAGAATACGCTCCACGGTGGTAATCACAACGGTCACTTTTCGTCCGCCCTCTCCGGGAGCTAGAACCATGATGTTTCGAACCAGCTGTGTCGTGACCTGTGCCGCGGCCCTGTCGCTTGCCGCTGCCGCGCTGGGCGCGCAGACGCCGCCGCCGGTGGCGGAGCAGATCACGGCGGCCACGCAGGCGCTCCCCAAGGAGATGCGCGACGGCGCCGGCGTGATGGGCTATAAGACGGCCGGCAAGCTGGAGTGGCTTCGCCCCACGAAGAACGGCATGATGTGTCTGGCCGACGATCCCGCCGAAGAGCAATTCCACGTGTCGTGCTACCATGACTCGATGGACCCGTTCATGGCCCGTGGCCGCGCGCTGCGTGCGTCCGGCGTGAAGGGAGCGCAGATCGACACGGTGCGCTTCGCCGAGGTGAAGACGGGGAAGATCAAGATGCCGACGGCACCGGCGTCGCTGTATCAGATTTTCGGTGCGAAGGACGCGTTCGACGTGTCGTCCGGCACGGTGAAGAATGGCAAACCGTTGTTCGTCATCTACATCCCGTTCGCCACCGCGGCCAGCACCGGTCTCTCGACGACGCCATCGGATACGAAGCCGTGGCTGATGCTCCCCGGCACACCGAAGGCGCACGTCATGTTCTCGTTGACGATGTGAGCGGGGGGTGACCACGGTACGACTGACGCCGCGCCGCCTGAAGGAGGCCGTCGCGGCGCTCAGTGTCCACGATCCGAAAATGGCCGTCGCCATTGAACGCGTGGGCCCGTGCACGATGATCCCGCGCGCCGATGGCACGCACTTCGATCATCTGGCGCGGGCCATCGTGTTTCAGCAGCTCTCTGGTGGCGCTGCCTCGACGATATATGGGCGTTTCAAGGAGCGCATCGGAGTCCGCACCGACGCGCCCACGCCAGCGCAGATTCTGGCCGCTGGTGAGTCAGCGCTCCGCGTGTGTGGTCTCTCCACAGCGAAAGCGCGCGCGATCGTCGATCTCGCGCGGCATGTCGAGGAAGGCCGTCTGCCGCTCGATGTGCTTGAAATGATGGACGACGAAGCGGTGATCGACGCGCTGGTCGCGGTGCGCGGGGTGGGCCGCTGGACAGCGCAGATGTTCCTGATGTTTCGGCTGGGCCGCCCCGATGTGCTCCCGGTGCTCGACCTTGGGGTACGGAAGGGCGCCCAGCGGATTTATCGCATGCGAGCACTGCCGGAATCCGACCGTCTCGAAAAGGTGGCCCGGAACTGGCGTCCGTGGGCAAGCGTTGCCAGTTGGTACTGCTGGCGGGTTCTCGATCTCGAGGACGCCGGCGGCTGGTAGCGCAGGGGCTGATAGAGGCGGGTCGCCGCAGTGGAGAGTGGTCGTGTCGATGCAGGAATTCCGGAAGCAGGTGCAAGCCCCCGTGTCGGTCGAGACGCTTTTCGCGTGGCATGAGCGCGCGGGCGCGTTCGAGCGGCTCTCGCCGCCGTGGGATCGCCCCAAGGTGCTGGAGCAGACGGGTGGTATTCGCGACGGGGCCAAGGTGGTACTGCAGGTGCACGCCGGCCCCGTTCCCACCACGTGGACGCTCGAACATCAGGATTACATCGCGAATCGACAGTTCCGCGATGTGATGCGCGATGGACCGTTCGCGGTCTGGGAGCACACGCACGGCTTCGCGCCGATCGATGCGCACTCGAGCACGCTCGACGACCATATCCGCTACGAACTGCCACTCGGGGGTCTCGGCAATGCGGTGGCCGGTGGCTACACGCAACGCACGCTCGCACGCGTGTTCGCGTACCGGCACGCGGTCATGCTCGGTGATCTGGCACGGCACGCCTCGTTCGCCGATCGGCCGCGCCTGCGCATCGCGATCACCGGTGCGTCTGGATTCATCGGCACCCAGCTCACAGCATTCTTGTCCACCGGTGGGCACGAGGTGATCCGTATCGGTCGAAGCACACCGAAGCCGGGCAGCCAGGACATTCAGTGGAATCCCGAGCGCGGGCAGCTCGATCCGCGCACGCTCGAAGGCATCGATGCGGTGATTCACCTGGCCGGTGCGTCGATCGCGTCGCGGTGGACGACGGCACATCGCGCAGCGCTCAAGAGCAGCCGGGTGGAAGGCACGTCGCTGCTGGCGCACACACTCGCGCAGCTGTCGCGTAAGCCGCGCGTGTTGCTCAGCGGCTCGGCTATCGGCATCTACGGCAGTCGCGGTGACGAGCTGCTCGACGAACGCAGCACGTTGGGTAACGACTATCTCGCCGACGTCGGACGCGCGTGGGAGGCGTCCACTGAGCCAGCGGAGAAGGCCGGCATCCGTGTGGTCCATCTACGCACGGGGATCGTGCAAGGCGCCGCCGGCGGCGCACTCGGTACGCAGGCCCCGCTGTTCCGCTACGGCGCAGGCGGCACCCTCGGGCCGGGCTCGCAGTTCGTGAGTCCGATCGCGTTGGACGACGAAATCGGCGCTATCCACTTCTGTCTGATGCGCGACGATATCCGGGGCCCGGTCAACCTCGTGGCGCCGACGGCCGTCACGAACGCCGAGTTCACGAAAGTGCTCGGTGACGTGCTCGGCCGGCCCACGATCGCGCATGCGCCGGCTTTCGCGCTGCGTTTGTTGCTGGGCACGGAGATGGCGAATCTCACCGTGCTCGCGAGTCAACGCGTGGACCCGCGCGTGCTGCGCGAGGCCGGCTTCGCGTGGCGGCTCCCGTCGTTGGAGCAGATGCTCCGCTTCGAGCTTGGCGAATAGCTGAACAGCAAGCAGCAACGGCGACAGCCGGACTTCGTCCCCGTACGTGAAGGGTCTGCGCGGTGAAGTAGCTTTCCGCATGCCCATTCTCTCGCTCACGACGCCGGCGATCGTCATGCTGGTGTTCGGTGCACTCCTTGCAACCAGCGTGCTGGTCAGCAAAGCGAGCGCGAGAACTGGCGTGCCGCTCACGTTGATCTTCCTCGGGGTCGGGATGCTGGCTGGCAGCGAGGGGATCGGTGGTATCGCGTTCGGCGACTACGAGGTCGCGCTGTGGCTCGGGACCGCGGCGCTCGCGTTCATTTTGTTCGACGGGGGATTGAACACACCGCCGGCCGCGCTACAGAGCGTGATCCGACCGGCCGGTGTGCTGGCCACCGTTGGCGTGCTTGGCACCGCCGCGCTCGTTGCGGTGGCCGGTCATCTGGCGGGACTCGAATGGGAGACCGCGTGGATGATCGGCGCGATCGTGTCATCTACCGATGCGGCTGCTGTGTTCTCGGTGCTGCGCGCGTCGGGGGTGCACCTGAAACGCCGTGTGGGTATGACCCTCGAAGTCGAATCAGGCGTGAACGATCCGGTCGCGTTCATTCTCACGGCCGTGGTGGTGCAAGTCGTCGCCAACAGCGCGCCGCTCAGCGTGCCGAATACCGCGCTCGCCGTTGTCCTTGAGCTTGGCATCGGTGCGGTCTCCGGCATCGCGATCGGCCGGACCGGTCGATGGGTGCTCAAGAGATTCCCGGTACGACCAAGCGGACTCGTGCCCTCGTTCACGATCGCGGTGGCCAGCCTTGCGTACGGCGTGCCGGCGTTGATGCACGGCAGCGGGTTCCTGAGCGTGTATCTGGCGGGCATGATGATCGGCGCCGAGCGACTGCCGTATCACACCAGCGTGCAGCGCGTGCACGACACGCTGGCATGGCTCAGTCAGATCGGGATGTTTCTCGTACTGGGACTCCTCGCGTTCCCGACGCGCATCCTCGACGTCTGGCCGATTGGTCTCACCTTGGCGCTGGTGTTGGCCTTCTTCGCTCGTCCGACAGCGGTTGCGTTCTGTCTGGCCCCGTTCGGCTATGATCGGCGGGAGATCTCGTTCATCGGCTGGGTTGGTTTGCGCGGCGCGGTGCCGATCGTACTGGCCACGTTGCCCGTCATCATGGAGGTGCCGAATGCCGAGCGCGTCTTCGATATCGTGTTTGTCATCGTGGTGGTCAATGCGTTGCTGCAAGGCACGAGCGTACCGTGGCTCGCACGCAAGTTGCGCGTCGAGAGTGCCGATCCCAGCCCTCCCGACGCGCTGCTCGAAATCGAGGGGCCGGTACCCTTCGACACGGAAATCCAGTCGTATCAGATTGACGAACTCCTGCCGGTCTGTGGATCGCTGATCGTGGACGTGCCGCTGCCGGCGACGTCATCACCGATGTTGGTCATCCGCGGGAGCGCGCTGCTGACGCCGACGCCGGAGCTGCGGTTGGAGCCCGGCGACCACGTGTATCTGCTTGTGGAATCACAAGATGGCGCCATGGTGCAGCTTATGTTCGGGCGTCCCGCAGGCGCCTGACGACGCCTTGGCATGTCACCAGTCGGCGAGTCCTCGCCGATTTCTGACACTTTTCGGCGGGACAAGCGCCATATTTACTACTTATATGAACGCCATCATGCTCGAGAGCGCCCTCTTCATCGCCCTGCTGGCGGTCGTCGGCGCTCTTATCGTTACGGCGCTGGGCATTACCCCATTTGGCCGCTGGATTCGGCAGACGGCCAATCGCAAGCGCATCGATCGCCAGGCCGATCTTACATGCCCGATCCATGGGTTGCAGCGCGAAGCAGATCTCGTGCGACTCCCCACGGGTGAACCGTTGTGCTCTCATTGCTATAAGGAGGCCGCTCATGGCTACATCGATTGATTCCACGATGGAAGAACTTCGCAGCTCCATGCGGAACCCGCTCGCCGGCATGCCGGGCGGTGGTGGTCGTGGTGCTGGCATCTTCATCAAGCTCGCCGGGGCGTTGCTTGCCCTGCTCGTGCTGCTCCTTCTCGTGCGTCCGTCGATCGCATACATCGAGCCCGGCCACGTCGGTATCGTGATTCATCGCGGGGGGGGTGGCGTCGATCCCACGCCGCTCGGCCCTGGCTTCCATCTGCGCAATCCGCTCATGACGCAGATCCAGGAGTACCCGACGTTCATGCAGACCTTGGTGCTCACCCGGGAAAGCACCGAGGGTTCGGACAGCAACGACGAGATCAATGTGAACTCGGTGGAAGGCCAGCCGTTGTCGCTCGACGTGTCGATGAGCTTTGAACTGCGTGGTGACAAGGTACCGCAGCTGTATCAGACGTTCCGCACCGATGTGCAGACGATCTCGCACGGCTACATCCGGCAGGCCATCCGTCAGTCGTTGCAGGAAGTGGTGGGTAACGAGGAAATCGCGGCCATTCTCGGGCCGAAGAAAGCGGAAGTCGTGACGCGCACGCAGGCCAATCTGCAGAAGCGGCTCGACCCGTATGGCATCGACGTGCGACAGTTCACGCTGAACGAGTTCCGCGCGCCGAAGGCCGTGATGGATGCGATCTCGCTCAAGAACGTCATGCAGCAGCAGGCGCTCACGGCGCAGAACGAGCTGCAGAAGAACACGTTCCAGGCGCAGGGTGACAGCATCAAGGCCGTGGGCCGCGCCAAGGCCATCATGGCCGAAGCGGAAGCGCAGTCGCGCGCCAACGATCTGCTCTCGAAGAGCATTACGAATACGCTGGTGCAGTATGAGATGGCGAAGCGCTGGAACGGACAGATGCCGCAGGTCACGGGCGGCGCCATGCCGATGCTGCAGCTCCCCGGCAGCAAGACGCCGGAGTAATCGCCATGCCAGTCGTCAGTTTTGACGCGCTTCCAGACGACGCGCGCGCGTGGGTGTTCGGAGCGGCGACGCTGGTCACCGGCACCGCCGCGCAGTCACTGCTCTCCGCCGTCGATGCGCATCTCACCAACTGGCGCGCGCATGGCGCGCCGTTGGTCTGTGCCCGCGAATGGCGTGACGATCGGTTTCTCGTGATCGGCGTGGATGAAGGCGCGACGGGTGCCACTGGTTGCTCCATCGACGGGCTTTTTCACGTGCTGCGCGAGATCGAATCGCTCGTGGGCACGACGCTGGTGGGTGGCGGCATGGTGTATTGGCGCGACGCCGCGGGTGTGGTGGTGTCGGGAACGCGCCCGGCGTTTCGTGAGGCGGCGGCCGAGGGCGCGGTTGCTGCCGAGTCGCCTGTGTTCGACACGACCGTCACGTCGGTTGGGGCCTATCGCACCGGCTTTGAACGGCCCGCAAACGAAAGCTGGCACGCGAAGCTGTTGCCGGTGGTGCGGTGAACGATCGTAGGTTCGGTTCAACGATGCCTGAATAGCAAGCCGAGGACGAGGACCTACCGCAGAAACTCGTCCAGTCGCTCGGCCACGAAATCGTCGTCGGCCAGATCGGGATACTGCTCGGAGAGTCGCGCCAACGCGTCACCCTGACCGGGCGAGAGCTGTTCGTGCGTGTCGAACGTCCATGTGCCGCGCACGAGGCCCTGCAAGCGCAGGATCTCGAGAATTCCGGGTAGGCAGCCTTGATAGCCATGCGTCGCGTCGAAGATCACGGCGTTGGCCATCGTGAGCGCGGCGCCGCGGGTGAGCCACTCGCGCGGCAGCGTGTCCGCACCGGATGCGCGCCATGCCTGAATCTCGCGGAGCATACGTACGGCACGTGACGTCCAGACGGCCCACTGGCCCAGGAGTCCGCCTACGAAGTGCCGCGTGTAGGCGCGGCCCCCGCTGGTGACGGGCACGTCAGTCACCAGATCGGGCACGATGGCGTCGTCGTTGCCCGTGTACAGCGCGATGTCATCGCGACCCGCGTCAGCGAGCGCACGCACGACGTCCAGCGTGGCGTAGCGATCGAACGGCGCGACCTTGATCGCCACCACGTTCTGGATTTCTGCGAACTCGCGCCAGAACGCATACGACAGCCGTCGTCCGCCGACCGCCGGCTGCAGATAGAAGCCGAACAGCGGCAACACCTCCGCCACGCGTGCGCAGTGCGCGAGAATCGCGGCATCGGTCGCAGCGCGCCACGCGCCCAGCGACAAGAGCCCGCAGTGATACCCGAGCGCCTGCGCGATTTGCGCTTCGCGCACCGCCTGCGCGGTGTCGCCGATGACGCCGGCCACGCGTACAAACGCGCGCGGGTCGCGCGCCAGCGCGCTGTCGGCCGTTTCGGCCGCGAGCTCCAGCACCGGTCGATACAGGCCGATCGTGGCGTCGTGAATCGGGAATCCGGTCGTGTGCACGCCGACCGCCATGCCGCCGGCGCCCGCCGCCACGTAGTAGCGCGTGAGCGCGCGCTGATGCCGCTCGTCCATCGCGCGGGTGGGCAACAGCGCCAACGGGTGCGCTGGAATGACCTGGCCGATGTGCAGGTGACGTCGAATGTCGAAGGCGTCGCCCAACCGGTGCTCAGTATCGGCCATCACGTACCTCGAACTTCGTCGGCTTGTTCAGCAAACGGCCATCGCCACGAATCCAATGCACCGCCCATTCGCACAGCGTGTCGAGCGGCAGCGCGGTGTGCGGCAGTCGCTCGGTGAGCCGGTCCGTGTTGGCGATCAACGCGTCGTCGCGTGGCGTTCCCGCGAAGACAGGGGGTACACCGGCGATCGCACCGACGCGTTCGGCGATGTCGCGCACGGCGACCACAGGTCCCGTGATGTTCAAGGCGGCGGATCCATCGGTGACCAGCACCGTGGCCGGCACCGTGGCCTGCGACAGCGCGCGCAGTGCCAGCCGATTCGCATCGCCTTGCCAGATCACGTTCACGAACGCCGTGTCGAGCGACACGGGTACGCCGTGCAGCACCTTGTGCGCGATGTCGGTGACAACACCGTAGCGCAGATCGCAGGCGTAGAACAAGCGATACAGCAGCAGCGGCGTGTACGTGCGACGCGCGATCGATTCGAATACGCGCTCGCGGCCGATGCACGAGGCGGCGTATTCGCCGTCCGGCACGAGCGCATCCTGCTCGCGGGCACCGCCGAGTGCGACGGGCTGTCGTCCGTACACATTTCCCGTCGAGAAACAGACGATACGCGAGCCGGCGTAGCGCTGCGCTGCGAGCGCGGAGGCAACGACATTCTGTGTCCATGTGCCGACTGGGTCTCCGGTGGAGCCGAACTTCTGTCCGGCCATCCACAGCACGCTCGGTGCATCCGGAAGTGCCGCCACCGCCGCCGGATCGGCGAGGTCGGCGCCAATCGTTTCCACCCCGTGCGCCTTCAGCGCGCTGGCGGCCGCAGGGTCAGTGAATCGCGACACGGCGATGACGCGACGCGACGCATCGGCGATGGCACGGCGCGCCATGCGGGCCACGGTGGGACCCATCTTGCCGCCGGCGCCGAGTATGAGCACGTCGCCCGACAGCGACGACAGCGCACCGATGGTGCTCTCGTCGGGCGCCGACAGCAGGGCGTCGAGTTCGCGCTCGTTGGTCGGCGCCACGGTCGTCATGGCGACCTCAGGCCGCGGTCACCGCAGTCGCGTCGTCGCCCACACGCACACCCAATTCGGCGGCGAGCAGTCGGCGACCCGCTTCGATTCGCTCACGCGTGAGCTGCTTGAGCGTGCCGACGTCGGCCAGCGTCATGCCGGTGGTCACGATCGGTTCGAGCAGCTGCGCGATCGCGCGGGCCGGCAGAAAACGGAACGTGCCCTTCGCCATCGCGTACCGCGTTCCGGCCACCGCGATCGGGAGAATCGGCACACCCGCTTCGATCGCCAGACGGAAGGCGCCGTCCTTGAACGGCAGCATTTCCCATGTCCGCGAGCGTGTGCCTTCCGGGAAGATCATGACCGAGACCTTCTTCGCAAGGCGATCGCGACACTGCAGAATCGCATCGGCCGCGGAGTCGCGATTGCCGCGCACCAGCTTGATGTCGCCGGCCATCTGCATCATCCAGCCCATCAGGGGAATCTTGAACATCGTGTCTTTGCTCAGCCACTTCATTTCCCACGGGAAGCAGCTGATCAGGAACACATCGGCGTACGACTCGTGATTGGCGACGACCACGTACGGTCGACGGGCATCGGCGAGCGAGCCTCGGGTGTGGAAACGCCAGAGGCCATTGAGTCGTAGCGCCGTGACGGCAACCAAGCGGAAGGCGCGACCGGCGGCATAGCGACCGGGGTCGAACGGGGCCGTGACGGCAAAAATCAGAGCGACGACCGGCGTTCCGAGCAGCACGACGAGCGCTGTCGCCGTCCAGGCCCACCAGTGCTGCAGCGTTCGCACCAACCACATGGTGGCGCTCAGCTGGCGGGCGTGACGACCGGAGCGTCCATCGGATCCGTGGGGTCGATGAAGCCCAGCGCCTTGTGCGAGCCGTCGCAGAACGGCTTGACCTGCGAAGCGCCGCAGCGGCACAGCGACATCGGGCGTCCTTCAGCGCGGGGCGGAATCACTGCGCCGGCGGAATCGACGAGCACAATCTGAGCGGCGTCTTCGGCGGAAATTCCGAGCGAACCGTTCTTACGGACGGTGATGGTAATGGGCATAAAACAGTATGGAGTAGGGGGTGGGGAGTACAAAGTACAAAGGACAAAGTACGGAGTACGGAGTACGGAGCTATTTCGAAACCGTCACCGTTTCGGCAAAGCGCTTGAGACGGGTAATCATGGCGGACAGTCCGGATTCGCGGGCACCGAGCCCGATATCGTGCATCAACAGCCGCACGAAATCTGACGGAAGCGCCAGTGTCACAGCCGGCGGCTGATCGTTGACGGCCGCGAAGGTGATCGCGAGAACTGCGGCCACCGTCGGAGACTGCCGGGCGTTGACGTCGGCGTAGAAATGGATCGTGCCGTCGTCCTGACGTTCGGGAAAGATATCAACCCGGGTCTGGCATTCAGGCACGGTAAACGCGGTCCGGTCGAGGGTCGCGAACCGCTCCGGAAGCGGCTCGAGCTTTTTTGACCATCCCAACAGCGCCTGCATCTTGTCATCCCGCTCCAACACGCGGAACTGCCGAAGGGTGCGGGCCAGCGAGGGGGGCAGCGCGTCCTGGGACGCAGGCGCGTCTGTCGGGGTGGGCGGGGTGGCGTGAGACATGCCGGAATGCAATGTTGCCGAGGTCGGCCGGTCAAGCGTGTCCGGTGCGTCGGGTGTCTCTCTTCGTGAGTGATTTCGTGATCGTGCGTGCTTTCCCGCTCGTCGCGCTCGGACCGCTGTTGTTAGGTGGCGGCTGCGTACGGTCGTCGGCTCCCGAGATGGCGGTCGGCACCTTGGAAATGGTGGAGGTGGACGTTGGACCCCTTCAGCACGCCCGCGCGCTCCGTGTGCTGGTGCAGGAAGGCGACGTCGTGCGGGCGGGCGACACGCTGGTGCTGTTCACCACGCCCACGCTGGCCACCTCGACGGCCCAGGCGGAGGCCCGCGCCGCCGCTGCGCAGGAAGCGTCACGTGAACTCGCGCGCGGGGCCCGTCCGGCCGAGATCAGCCGGGCACAGGCGGAGGTGCGTGCCGCCGAGGCCGACGCTGAGCGCGCCGCCGCCGATCTCGCGCGACTCGAACCGCTCGCCGCCAAGGGCGATGTGAGCCGTGCCACGCTCGATGCGGCCCGCTCGGCGTCGCGCGTGACTGCTGGCCGTCGTGATGCCGCGCGTGACGCGCTGCGTCTGGTGCAGGAGGGTGCGCGCCCTGAGCGTCGTCAGGCCGCGGCCGCCGATGCGCGCGGCGCCGAAGCCGCCGCCGCCGGCTGGCGGGCCACGGCGAATGACCTGGTGTTGATCGCGCCGGTGAACGGTGTGGTGTCCAGCCGCAATGTGGAGCCGGGCGAGGTGTTGGCGGCTGGCCAGAGCGCGATCACGGTGGCGCAGCCGTCGCGCCCGTGGGCGCGCATCTACGTGTCGCAATTCGTGTTGCCCACGCTGCACCCGGGCGACTCGCTGTCGGCCCGTCTCGACGGTGACACCACGGTGTTTCGTGGACGCATTTCGGCGATCTCCACGCGCGCCGAGTTCACGCCGCGTGTCGCGCTCACCGACAAGGAACGCGCCGATTTGTTGTTCGGCGTAAAAGTGGAGTTTGCCGACACCACACAGCGACTGCGTGCTGGTATGCCGATTTCGGTGCTGTTGCCGCGCACCACCAAGTGAGCGATCCGGTGAGCGCCGTGGGCCACTCCACGGGTCCCGCGGTCGGCTCCGCTCGTGGTTCCGCGGTCGTACGTACGCGGGCGTTGCGGAAAGTGTACGGCGAGCTGGTTGCGGTACACGGACTCGATCTGGAGATCGCGCGCGGCGAAGTGTTCGGACTGCTTGGCCCCAACGGATCGGGGAAGACGACCACGATTCGCATGCTTTGCGGACTGGTCGTGCCCACGAGCGGAACGGCGGAAGTGGCAGGACTCGATGTCGAGACGAACACGGAAGGGGTGCGTCGGCGCATCGGCTACATGTCGCAGCGCTACGGCTTGTACGATGAACTCACGGTGGCGGAGAATCTCCGCTTCTATTCGTCGGTGTACGGCCTCGTGGGACACGATCGCGAGCGGCGGATCGCGGCGCACGTGGAGTCGCTGGGGCTCGGCTCACGCCTGAAACAGCGCGCCGGTACGCTCAGCGGTGGCTGGAAGCAGCGGCTTGCCCTCGCGTGCGCCACGGCGCATCACCCCGACCTCGTGTTTCTCGACGAGCCCACCGCCGGCGTCGATCCGGCGGCCCGTCGCACGTTCTGGGATACGATTTATCACCTGGCGCGCGAAGGTACCACGATTCTCGTGACCACGCACTACATGGACGAGGCTGAGCGCTGTCAGCGGCTCGCCTTTCTCTCGCGCGGCCATCTGATCGGACTCGGTACGCCGGCGGAGATCGTGAAGCAGTTCAACGCCGAGAAGGTGGAAGATGTGTTCGTGATGCTTCAGCAGCGTGATGAAGCGGATGCAGCGAGGCGCGCATGAGCGCGCTCGTGGAGCGAGTGCGACGGTGGACAGTATGGCCGATGCTCTGGAAGGAGTTTCTGCAGCTCCGGCGTGACCGGCTCACCTTTGCGATGATGACAGGGCTGCCGGCCATTCAGTTGCTCCTGTTCGGCTATGCGATTCAGACCGATGTTCGACGGTTGCCCACGGTCGTGCTGGATGAATCGCGTACCAGTGAGAGTCGCGCGCTCATCCAAGTACTCGCCAATACCGACAACTTCACCATCATCGCTTCCGTACCCGATCGTGCGTCGGCGAAGCGATGGATCGAACGCGGTGCCGCGCGGGTGGCGCTCGTGATTCCTCCGGAGTATCAGCGCAACATCCGCAGTGGGCACACCGGTGTGGCGCAGATGCTCATCGACGCCGCCGACCCACAGAGTACGGGCGCGGCGATTTCCGGGGCGCAACTCGCCGCCCAAGCGCGCGGCGCGCAGTTGCTGGCGTCGCAGTACAAGATCCGTCCGCCGGTCGAGATTCGCGTGCGCCCGTGGTACAACCCGGCGCAGAAGAGCGCGACGTTCATCGTGCCCGGCATTGTCGGCATTCTGCTCACGATCACCATGACGCTGATCGCCAGCGCCGCTATCGTAAAAGAGCGCGAACGCGGCACGCTCGAGCAGCTCATCGTCACCCCCATTAGCCGCACGAGTCTCATGCTTGGCAAGCTCGTGCCGTTCGTGCTGGTGGGCTACGTGCAGATGACCGTGGTCCTCGCCCTCGGCGTGATCTTTTTCGACATCCCGATCATGGGGAGTCTCGTGCTGCTCTATGCGCTGGCGCTGGTGTTCATCGTGGCCAGCCTTGGCGTGGGACTGCTCATCTCCACCGTGGCGCGCAGTCAGGTGCAGGCCATGCAGCTGGGCTACTTCTTCATGCTGCCGAACATCCTGCTGTCGGGTTACATCTTCCCGCGCGCTGCGATGCCGGAGCCCGCACAGTGGGTCGGAGCCGCGCTGCCGCTCACGTGGTTCCTCGACATCCTGCGCGGCGTCTTGCTGAAAGGCGTCGGCATGCGCGATCTGTGGACGCAACTCGGTGTGCTGTCGGCGTTGGCGTTCGTGCTGTTGGTGGTATCGGTGCGGCGGTTTTCGAAAACACTGGATTGAGCCTACTCGTGACCCTTCACGGCGTGGGGGCGATACGATGCCTCGAGTCGTGTGATCTCGTCGGCTGACAGCACGATGTCGACTGCACCGAGTGCTTCATCGAGCTGATACATCTTGGTGGCGCCGATGATCGGGGCGGTCACGGCGGGCTTCGACAACAGCCACGCGAGCGCGATCTGCGCCATCGGTACGCCGCGCTCCGTGGCAATGGCGCGTGTGGCGTCTACGATCTCCCAATCTTTTGCACCCTCGTACAGCCCCACGGCGTACGCATCATGCGCGGCGCGGGTGGTGGCGGTGCGATCGTCGAGGGCGGAGCGGGTGCCGGCGAGGAGTCCGCGGGCCAGCGGCGACCACGGCAGCACCGCGATCTTCTCGGCCTCGCATAGCGGAATCATTTCGCGCTCCTCTTCGCGGTAGAGGAGGTTGTAGTGATTCTGCATGCTCACGAAACGCGACCAGCCTTTGAGGTCGGATGTGCCGAGCGCGCGTGCGAACTGCCAGGCCCAGCCGGAACTCGCGCCGATGTAGCGCACCTTGCCGGATTGCACGAGATGATCGAGTGCGGCGAGCGTTTCCTCGATCGGCGTGTCGGCATCGAAGCGATGGATCTGATACAAGTCGATCGTGTCCACGCCCAGTCGTGTAAGACTCGCTTCGCAGGCCTGCACAATGTGCTTCCGCGAGAGCCCGCGCCTGTTCGGTCCGGGCGCCATCGGCCAGTACACCTTGCTGGCCAGCACGATCTCCTCCATGCGGCCGTACTCGCGCAGGGCGCGGCCTGTGACCTCCTCGCTCATGCCGAGGGCGTACATGTCGGCGGTGTCGAAGAAGTTGATGCCGGCCTCGATGGCGCGGCGGAAGAACGGTCGGGCGTCCTCTTCGCTGAGCACCCAGGGGCGCCAGCTCGGGGTGCCGTAGCTCATGCAGCCGAGGCAGAGGCGGGACACGGAGATCCCGGTGGAGCCGAGCGTCGTATATCGCATGGGGACGAATCGCAGGAGGTGGCCGGACCAGAGATCATCCGGGCGCAAAATTCGGGAACCGAACAGCGTACTTGCCGCTAGAATGTATGCACCCTTGACCCCCACTTCGACGCCCATGCTGATTCGCCGTCCCGACGACATCCCGTCTTCCGACATCACGCCGGAACCCATGTATCAGAACCGTCGCGCCTTTGTGGGCACCGCCGGGGCACTGGCGCTGGGCGGACTGATCGCGCCGTCGGCGCTGCAGGCCATGAGTTTCGATCGCGGTACGGTTGGCCTTCAGGAGAACGACAAGCTGACGCCCGAGGAAGACGCGACCAGCTACAACAACTACTACGAGTTCGGAACCGGAAAGGAAGAGCCGAAGGACCAGGCGAAGAACTTCCGCCCGATGCCGTGGACCGTGAACGTCGAGGGGCTGGTCAAGAAGCCGCGCCCCTATTCGTTCGACGAGCTCGTGGGCAAACTGCCGGTGCAAGATCGGGTGTACCGCCATCGCTGTGTGGAAGCGTGGTCGATGGTGATCCCGTGGCAGGGCGTGCTGCTCAAGGACGTGGTGGCTCGGTGCGAGCCGCTGCCGAGTGCCAAGTTCGTGGAGTTCACCACGCTGTACGATCCGCGCCGGATGCCGGGTCAGGCCCGCGCGGTGCTGCCGTGGCCGTACAAGGAGGCGCTGCGCCTCGACGAAGCCAACAATCCGTTGGCCCTGCTGGCCACGGGCATGTACGGCAAGGCGCTGCCAAACCAGAACGGCGCCCCGCTCAAGCTCGTGGTGCCGTGGAAGTATGGTTTCAAGGGCATCAAGGCGATCGTGAAGATCAGGTTCACCGACAAGATGCCCAACACGACTTGGAATGACGCCAATCCCAGCGAGTACGGCTTCTACGGCAACGTGAATCCGTTGGTTGACCATCCGCGCTGGAGCCAGTCCAAGGAGCGTCGGATCGGACAGTTCCTGAAAATCCCGACGCTGCCGTTCAACGGCTATGCCAGCCAGGTCGCGTCGCTGTACAGCGGCATGGATCTGCGGACGTACTACTGAGCCCTGACATGCGGTCCGTGTTGGCGCGCACCGAATCGCCGATTCGGCGTTTGATCCGTCCTGCACTTTGGCTATTGGTGATCGTGCCGGCCATCGTGCTGATAGCGCAACTGCTGCTTGATCAGTTGGGTGCCGAACCAATTGAAGCGCTCGAGCATGCGTCGGGTAAGTGGGCCCTTCGCCTGCTCGCGGCCTCGTTGGCCGTCACCCCGCTCATGCGGCTCACCGGCTGGGGCTGGCTGGTCGCGCAGCGTCGGTTTCTCGGTCTGGCCACGTTCTTCTGGGCACTGGGGCACCTCAGCGTGTACATCGTGCTCGACCAGTTCTTCGATTGGCCGGAGATCGCCAAGGACGTCCTCAAGCACCTGTACATCACGGTGGGAATGCTGGCGTTCGTGCTCATGATCCCCTTGGCGCTCACCTCCACCAAGTGGTCGATCAAGCGGCTGGGCGGGAAACGGTGGAATCTGCTTCACCGCTTGGTGTACGTGTCGGCCATCGCCGGCTGTGTGCATTTCCTCTGGGCAGTTAAGAAGGATCTCGCGGAGCCGATGCTCTATGCAGCGGTATTCGTGGTCCTCTTCGCGCTGCGCTTCATTCTGCGCAAGCCGGGTCCGCGGGCGCCGCGGCCCATGCCTCCCGATGCGTCGGTGACACTGCCAGCAGCGTGACGGCTCGGGCTCGAGGGACGTCCCTGATTTGGGCGCTCCTTGCTCACTCCGACCCCTCGCGCCATGCCCTCACCCGCCGACGCCAGCTCGCGTCGATCGGGCCGTTCCCTGACCACCAATCTCCGGCGCTCGCTCGATAGCCTCCCGGTCATTGGTGGTCCGGTATTCGGGGCATTCTGGGATCGCCCGATTCTGGCGGCGCTGATAGGATACACGGCCGTTGTCACCACGTGGTTGGCGCTCGGTGCGCCCGGCGTCGGTTCCGGCAGCTGGACCCGCAGTTTCGCCCCCCAGGTCATCGCGCTCGTGGCGATTGTTTTTGCCTGGCGCGCCGGCGGAGAGCTCGCGTTCGACCGTGGCACGCGTCGGTTCTGGAAAGCGGTGGCGGGAGCACTTTCGATTTTTCCGATCGCCCGTCTCGCCATCGACTTCGTGGTGCGTCCCGTGTCGCCGGCGACCGCTGACCTCGCGGTGATGATCACGCCGGTCGTGGCCGAGGTGGTGCTGCTGTTCGCGTTCCTGTGCCTGCCAAGCGCGCCGCGCACGGCCGTGGATCGCGCCAAGCTGGCGCTCGACATCAGCACCGTGGGTGTGGCCGGTGTGCTCGTGACGTGGTATGGCCTTTGGATGATCGACGGCAGCGGCATCCCGGTGGGCCCGTTCGCGATCCTGCACGTGCACGCGACGCTCGAACTCATCGTCATCCTGGTGGCGTCGGTGTTGTGGCGGCGTACCGTGTTGCAGCATCGCGCGAATGTGCTCGTGGTGCTGGCCAGCGCGCTACTCATGCAGTTCGTCATGCACGTGCTGGCCATCGTGCAGACGACGCAGGGAATCACCAATGTCGATGTCGTCCGGATCGCGGCACCGGTGAGTTTCGCCCTGTTCGCGGTGGCCGCGTGGGTCAGTATTGCGACGGTGATGTATCGACAGATTCGTGCGCGCAGTGCACGT
Organism: Gemmatimonadales bacterium; assembly: GCA_038210005.1. Classification (GTDB taxonomy): domain Bacteria; phylum Gemmatimonadota; class Gemmatimonadetes; order Gemmatimonadales; family Gemmatimonadaceae; genus Gemmatimonas. The sequence goes on along the minus strand of JBBQXC010000037.1, from coordinate 6,751 downwards.
GATCAGTTCTCTGCGAGTGCCATTCCGTTCGTCGCAGTGCTGCCGGGCTTCGCCCTGCTGCTCAAGCTCGCGATCTCGGGCACACCGCAACCCGGAGGCACGCAGCCACTGCTTGGCCTCGCCATCGGCGTGGTCGTGCTGACCGCGCTCGCGTTCGCCCGTCAGTTCACGTCCACGAAGGACGCGGCGCGCGGACTCGCCGAGTCGACGGCACGCAACAACGAGGCTCGCTTTCAGGCGCTGGTGCAGCACAGTAGCGATGTCATCATGATCCTCGATCCGGATGGCACTATCCGGTATGCGAGTCCGTCGATGGCGCTGGTGTTCGGTCACGATCCGGCCAAGCTCGTGACCTCGCGCATCGATGCGATTCTGCACCCCGAGGATCTTTCCGCGACGCTGCAATTTCTCGAGGAGTTGGCCCGGTCGAACCGCGCGCGCACCGGTGGCGCGACGCCCGGCGTCCTGAAGCGCGAATGGCGCATCCGTCACGCGAATGGCGCCTGGCTCATGGTCGATAACGTGGGCACGAACCTGCTCAGCGAACCGGTCATTCGCGGTCTCGTGCTCAACACGCGCGATGTGACGGAGCAGAACGTGATCAAGCAGCAGTACATGCATCAGGCGTTTCACGATCCGCTCACCGATCTCGCGAACCGCTCGCTCTTCCTGTATCAGGTGGGGCACGCGCTCGCACGCGCGCTGCGGCAGTCGAGCGCGGTCACGGTCCTCTTCCTCGATCTCGACAACTTCAAGACGGTCAACGACTCGCTGGGGCATGCCGCCGGCGATCGTTTGCTGGTGGACGCGGCGCGCCGACTGGCGACCTGCGTGCGTGACAGCGACCTGATTGCGCGCCTCGGCGGCGATGAGTTCGCCGTCCTCGTGGAAGACACCGGATCGGTGGACGAGGCGCTGGCCATTGCCGACCGCGTCGGCGTGGCATTGAGCAAGCCGTTCATCCTGAGCGGGAAGGAAGTGTTCGTGAACGCGAGCATCGGTATTTCGCGAAGCGCCCGCGGCGAGAGTACCGATGAACTCGTGCGCAACGCCGACGTCGCGATGTACGTGGCCAAGACACGCGGCAAGGGGCAGCACGTGCTGTTCGAGCCGGAGATGCACAAGGCGGCGCTCGAACGACTGGTCGTTGAGGCGGACCTCCGGCGCGCCATCGAGCACGAGGAGTTCATGCTGCAGTATCAGCCGATCGTGGCCCTCGAAACCGGCGACATCATCGGCGCCGAGGCCTTGGTGCGCTGGATGTGCCGCGATCGTGGGAAGGTTCCGCCGGGATTGTTCATTCCGATTGCCGAGGAAACGGGGCTGATCGTGCCGATCGGTCGCTGGGTGCTTCGCCGGGCGTGCCGAGAGGCGAAACGCTGGACCGACGAGCACCGGCTGCCGGTGCGGATCACGGTCAATCTCTCCGGGCGTCAGCTGCAGGAGCCGGGGATCGTGGATGATGTCCGGCAGGCGCTGGCCGATTCGGGGCTCGCGGCCGAACAGCTCGTGCTCGAGATCACGGAGAGCATGCTGATGCACAACACCGAGCTGTCGATGGCGCGTCTGAACGCGCTGAAGGCGCTCGGGATCTCGCTGGCCATCGACGACTTCGGTACAGGTTATTCTTCCCTGAGTTATCTGCAGCGCTATCCGATCGACATTCTGAAGATCGATAAGGCGTTCGTGGATGTCATCGATAAGGGAGGCGAAGGACCGGTCCTGGCCAGCGCGATCGTAGCACTTGGAGCGACGTTGCGGATGAACACCGTGGCTGAGGGTATCGAAACGGAGGCGCAACGCGGCCACCTGCTCTCCCTTGGTTGCGAGCTCGGACAGGGCTACCTGTTCGCGCCGCCGCTGGATGCCGAAGACTTCTGGCAGCTGTTGCTCTCTCGAGGTGCCCGCACGCCCTACGCCACACTCCGGCGTCGCGAAATGAGTGTCAAAGCCGCATAAGCCCGACAATTTCATCCCCGCGCGGCCGGTTCGACCGGCTCGCGCCACGCGTGCGGCCAGTACGCCGATCCCGACGGAGCTTCCGTCGGGCTTCGATGCGTTTGCGATCGCCGCACCAGGTCTCGCGCCGTTGGTGGCCGCCGAGTGCATTGCGATCGGCATTACGCCTCGGGACGTCAGTCCGGCCGGCGTGTCGTTCAACGCCACTGCCGAGCAGTTGTTCACGGTGAATCTGTGGTCGCGCCTCGCCAGCCGCGTGCTGGTGCGGCTCGCCGAGTTCGAGGCACGCGACTTCGCCACTCTCGAGAAGATGGCGGTGCGGGTCCCGTGGCACCGCGTGCTGTCGCCCGGCGCGGCCGTGCGGCTGCGCGTGACTTGCCGCAAGTCGCGTCTGTATCACTCGGATGCGGTGGCTGAGCGCGTGGCACGCGGCATCACGACCAGCATCAAGGGTTCGCAGGCGCTCGGTCGTGCCCGGGATGATGAAGAGGACGACGACGGCAACACGCAGTTGATCGTGGTGCGCTTCGATCACGATCGGTGCACCATCAGCGCCGACAGTTCCGGCGCACTACTGCACCGGCGCGGCTGGCGTCAGGCGATCGCGAAGGCGCCGCTGCGCGAGACGCTGGCGGCGGCGATGCTGGCGAGTTGTGACTGGAACGGCGGCGTGCCGCTGGTGGATCCGTTTTGCGGGTCGGGTACCATCGGCATCGAAGCGGCGCTGCGGGTGCGTCGCATGGCGCCGGGGCTGGGGCGCGAGTTCGTGATGGAGCAGTGGCCGGGCGCCGATGCGCCGATGCACGCCCGCGTGCGCGCGGCGGCCACAGCGAAGCAGCTGCCGTCGGTGGGCGTACCGATCGTGATGCGCGATCGCGATGCCGGTGCCTGCAAGGCGGCCGTGGCCAACGCGGAGCGCGCGGGTGTGCTGCAGGATCTCATCATCGAGCAGGGGCCGCTGTCGGACACATCGCTCGAGGCCATCGGTACGGCGGGATTGGTACTCACCAACCCGCCGTACGGACTGCGCATCAGCGACGGGGCGGATCTGCGCTCATTGTATGCGCGACTGGGCGATGTCGTGCGCGCCGGTGGTCGCGAATGGCAGCTCGGCCTGCTGGTGCCCGATCGCGTGCTGGCGGCGCAGACTCGGCTTACGTTCGACGCCGTGTTGCGCACGGCGAACGGTGGGCTACCGGTCGAGGTGCTGCTGTCGCGCCTGTAGTCCGGCCCGCTCTCCGACTGCTCCGTGGCAGCCGCACGCACCGCGGTTCACGCGAAGTCCGCGGAGATCGCGAAGGCACGCGAAGAACAGCAACGTGTCATGTTACACGCGGAAGTGGTCTGGGCGCCACGTCTTGATCTTGCTCTTGATCTCCTTGCCCGTGAGCGCCGGATTCTTGATCACCGTCTCGACCAACAACGCGAGCTCGGTGTCGCTCGCGAAGCGCAGCGCGATGTAGTGGCGCGGCGAAAACGCGGCCTGGGCGCGTGTGGCGAGATCGGCCGGCAGCAGGCGGGTGTAGCGGAGTTGCTCTTCGAGGCGTATCAGACGGTCCTGCGCGCGCAACGGCGAGAGTCGCGAGACCGCCACCACGCCGAACAGGGCGAGTGAGCCGACCAGCATGTACGCGGTGTCGGCGCCGGGAGTACTGATCAGTCGCTTCACGCTCCAGATCACGAAGATCAGGGCCAGTGGGCTCGTGAAGAAGTGATACGCCGGGACGTACTGCGCGTGATTGGCGAAGCTTTGTGTCTTGTCGGCCATGGTGATGTCTGTCGGGAAAGGAAATGCCGCGCGGGTGGTTCAGCGATACGCCGCGCGAAGCAGTGTGTCGATCAAAGCGGTGGCCGTGGTCAGTCGTTCCTCCCACGTGCCCTGCACAACGGTAACCGGCGCGTGGAATCGCGCCAGCGTGGTGCGGAAGAGCGCCTGTACCTCATCGCGACGCTCCTCCCGGTCGCGGACGCCGTCGGCGATCCACGGCACATCGATATCGAGCAGCAGATAGTGCGTTGGGCGGCGCGCGATGGCCGCCTCCTCGATGAAGTCAGGACAGCGGCCGAAGTAGTGATGGCAGTACACGACCGTGCTCACCAGGTCGGTGTCCTGCAACAGCAACGAGTCCCCGCGGGCTCTGGCGCGGGCGATGTGCGTGTCTTCCAGCGCCATCTGCCCTTTGGCGATCGGGCCATGGTCGCGGAAGTCGAGTGGCGCGCCTTTGGCGATCGCGTACTCACGGACGAACTCGGGGACACACGCCGCGCCATAGCGCGCCGCGAGCTGCTCGCCAAGCGTCGTCTTGCCGACTGACTCCGATCCGGTCACGACGATTCGGGTGAGTTCGCTGCTCACGACGTGGGGCGCGTCCGCGCTGCTGATCGATGCCATTGCACGTAGCCGATGATGGCGAGCACCAGAAACACCGCGTACAGAATCGCCGTGAGGGGGAGCTGCCGGTTGATGAACAGACCAATGTAGACCACGTCGACGGCGATCCAGAGCAGCCAGTTCTCGAGAAGCTTGCGCGTCATCATGTACTGGGCCACCAAGCTGATCGACACGAGCGCCGCGTCGAGCCACGGCAGCGCGGCACCTGGCAAACGACGCGTGATGGTGGCCAGCGTGACCCACGATACGAGCGCGATGACGGTGAGCAGCAACGCGGTACGACCGGCGATGCGCGTGACCGCCACCGCGCTGTGATCGGGTCCGCCGCGCAGCCAATGCCACCACCCGTACAGTGACAGCACCAGATACACGACCTGCAGGCCCGTGTCCGAGTACAGACCGGTGCGCGCGAACACCACCGCGTAGAAGCCGGCGTTGAGCACGCCGAGTGGCCAGCTCCAGATGCTCTCGCGCGTCACGAGCCAGACGTTGAGTACTCCCGTGATGAAGCCGAAGAGCTCCGGACAGGAGCTCCCGTGCGCGACGAGCCATGCGCAGGGGTCGGACAGGAGGTGGATCTCCGTACTGGTCATGACCGCCAAAGCTAATTAGGGTTCACTGCACATGACCGGGGTGCCGGCGCCGCCAGTGAGCGTCGGCTGAGAGAGTCCCGTAGAACCTGATCCGGCTCGTACCGGCGTAGGGAGTCCAATCGATGTATCCGCACGCAATCGCGCGCCCATGGCGCACGCGGCGACTTTGTGTCGCCACCCTGATGACCGCCACTGCGGCATCCCTGTTCCCACTCGCCGCCGCTCCGCTCCGCGCGCAGGTCCGCGCTGACAGCGCTCGAACGGCCGCCACCGACTCCCTGCGGCGTATTGAAGGCGTGCTGGTCCGCGCCATCCGGGCCAATGAACAGGCGCCGATCTCGCAGACCACGATCGGCCGCGCCGCTATCACCCAGCGGCACTTCGGGCAGGACGTGCCCATGCTGCTTATGAATGCCGCCCCTTCGATGACATCGCACACCGAGAACGGCACCAACTGGGGCTACAGCTACCTGCGGCTGCGCGGCATGGACCAGACGCGCATCAATATCACGATCGACGGTGTCCCGCTGAACGACATGGAAGATCAGGTGCTGTACTTCGCCAACCTGGCCGACCTGATGTCGAATGTGCAGTCGGTGCAGGTGCAGCGTGGCGTGGGCACGAGCACGGCCGGCACGGCGTCGTTTGCGGGCAGTATCAATTTCGAGACGACGCCGGTGGCGCGCGCCGACGCCGGTGGTGATGTGCAGCTGCAGATGGGATCGTTCGGTTCGCAGCGCGTGAGCGCGTCGTTCAACTCCGGGCTGACGGACAGCAAATTCGCGGTGTATGGCCGTGCCAGTGCACTGCGCACCAACGGCTACCGGGATCACAGCGGCGTGATGGGGCGTTCGGCATTCGTGGGCGCCGGTTGGTTCGGTGCGCGCGACGTATTGAAGCTCACGACGTTGGTGGGATTGTTGGCCGATACGCTTTCGTATACCGGCGCCACGCTGGAGCAGCTGGCGGCCAATCGCCGCTTCAACCCGTTGCAGCCCGACGAGCGCGACAAGTTCGGGCAGCAACTGGTGTCGCTGGCGTACACCCGCGCGCTGCAGAACGGTGGTTCGGTGAGTACCACGGTGTACCGCAACTCGGCCAGCGGGAACTACGACTACTTCGAACTCCCCGACCGCTATCGTTTCAATCTGGCGCATACCTGGTACGGCGTCACGAGCGCGTACAACGCGGAGCGCGGTGCGTTGCGCGTGAACACCGGTGTCAATGCGAACACGTATCAACGCGCGCATCGCGGCTACCTCCAGCCGTCGACCACGCTGTACGACAATACAGGCCACAAGCAGGATGCGAGCGCGTTTGCCAAGCTGTCGCTCGATGCCGGGCGCGCCCGCTGGTTTGCCGATCTGCAGGGACGGTACGCCAACTTCCGCTACGAGCCCGACGCCAACGCCGGCATCGACGAGCGCAGCATCGACTGGCTGTTCTTCAATCCGAAAGCCGGTGTCACGTACCAGCTCGCCTCGGGCGTATCGGGGTATGCGTCGTACGGCGTGACCAACCGCGAGCCAGCGCGCAACGATCTGTTCGCCGGCGATGACGATCTCAATAGTGGGAACGTGGCCGACTACGGAGATTTTACACGCGTGAAGCCGGAGTCGGTGCGCGACGCCGAAGTGGGCATCACGCTGTCGCGCGCCACGATGGACCTGTCGGCCAACCTGTACAGCATGGATTTCCGCAACGACATCGCGCGTATCGGGGCGCCAACGGCGTCGGGCGCGATTTTGCGGCGCAACGTGGGCAACAGCTATCGTCGTGGCATTGAGGTCGACGCAGCCTATCGCGG
>JBBQXC010000036.1:0-30378 GCA_038210005.1 Gemmatimonadales bacterium | reverse complement strand
AAGCGGATCTACGAAGCGACTGGGCTTGGCGTGCGGATTGTGTCCAGCGCGCTGGCGTAACCGTCGGCACACGGGGCGTGGCACACCGCATGACCGTATCGCGTCTTACGTTTGCGCCCAGCCTCGTGCCGGCTGGTGTGTCGTTGTACGGATTGCAGTTGCCCGTGAACGCCGACGCCGCGTTGTCGGCTCTTGAGGAACTGCGCGGCGACGCGGTGCTGGCCGCGCTGCCTGAGCGTTTAGCCGGGGCGGTGCCGAGTCGCCGCGCGAGTTTTCTGGCTGGGCGTTGGTGTGCGCATCAGGCGCTTCGCGAGGGCATGCCACGTGTCGCCAACACGGAGGTCGGGATGGGCGAATTCCGCGAGCCCCTGTGGCCCGTCGGGGCGATTGGCAGCATCTCACATACAGCAGGCTACGCAATAGCCGCCGCCGCGCCTCGCGGGCCCGTGCGCGCGATCGGGGTGGATGTGGAGCAGTGGCTTGAAGACGATGCCCCCGCGCGTCTGGGTGCCGATCTCTCGGGCGCTGGTGAGCTTGACGCGCTCGTGGCGCAAACCGGCTGGCCGGCGGCGCGCGCGCTGACGGTGCTCTTTTCGGCCAAGGAAGCGATCTACAAGTGCCTCTTCCCCGAGGTGCGAAGCTTCTTCGGCTTCGAGGCGGCGTGGGTGGAGCGGGTTGAGCCGTTTGACGGTGGTGCGGGGCGTTTTGTGGCGCGGCTGACTGGATCGCTGGGCGCCGATTTGCCAGAGGGGCTGGTACTGAGTGGGCGCTTCGCGTGTCTGGACGATGTGGTGGTCACCACGCTGGTGCTTGAGGACGTGCGGTAGCGGGGCCACGAGCCACCGCAGGCACTACCGTCGGTGCGGCGGTGGCCTATATTAGGTGATTCAAAGCCGGAGTACGCCAGACCGGTGGACGATGCCCCTTAGCTCAATTGGCAGAGCGTCTGACTCTGACTCAGAAGGTTCTAGGTTCGATTCCTAGAGGGGCAATCACAAACGCCGCACCAGCTTACGCTGAGGCGGCGTTTGTGGCTTCAGGGCGTGTGACAAGGATTCCGAGTTCGCGCGGTGCAGCGCACTCCGAACGGAAGTCGCCGCGGTTCTGGGCGCGCTAGCCCGAATTTCTCACGAAGGTATTGCATAACGGCCGCTTCGCGTGGCATAAGGGGCTTGTCGAGAACACCTTACGCGCAACACGGAGACGGCCGCTATGTCCACAGCGTGTACGAGCGAACCGTTGCCGTTTCAAGGGGTCGCGGGGCGGGAAGTGGTGGCGCGGTTTGATGGGGGCACGCTGACCTCCGACAGCGGCGCGGTGCTGCTGCGCAAAGTGGATCGGGCGACGGGCCTCCTGGCCCAGTTTGCGGCATGCTTCGCGGATCATCGGGATACCCGCGAGTCACGCATGCCGTGGCGTCGCTGGTGCGCCAGCGCGTGTATGGCCTCGCTCAATCGCCTCGAGTTGAGCGGCGCGACCGTCGCCGACCGCGAGCGCAACAAGAAGATCACGGTGGATCACGACGCGGTGGATCGCCGGTTCGTGCACGCGTTCGTGCAGGCGCACGCGACGGCGCCGACGGCGCCGACGGAGATCGTACTGGATCTCGACGCGACCGATGATCCGGTGCATGGCGCGCAGGAAGGACGTTTCTTTCACGACGACGACGGGCTCTCGTGCGATCTCCCGCGGTACCTCTTCGCGGGCGAACACCGGCGCGCGCATCCGCGTCACGGTGCGCAACGTATGGCTGGCTTTGGCGAGTGGCTGTCCGTATGCGACGCTCTTCGCGCAGGTACACGCGACGCTGCACCGATGTCCGACGCGATGGTAACCGTTCGCGGAATCAACGCCACGTCTCATGCGAATCCCCCTGCGGGGCCGCGTCGCAACCCCGTCTCCAGCATCCCCCCCGCAAACCCCGCGCGCAGGCGTTCCGCCAGCGCCGCTACCGCCCGATCACGTCCCCGTGACGGCCAAAACACTCGCCATTTTCACCGAACCAAAACTTCAACCCACTCGCGCGCCCCGAAACCTGCCGATCTCGAGCACTCGTGAGAAATTCAGGCTAGTCTGGCCGGCATGGTCGCAGAAAGCCATATGACCCGAGCGGAGAGGCTCGTTGCTCACGGGTGGCCATGCGTGCCGGCGCCCGGTGCGCCTGCACCGGCCTCTCAATCCTCGCCGCTGGGCTCCGGCCCCAGTTCTGGCGCACACGGGGGCTTCGCGGTGGCACTAAGCTCCGCGGTCGGGAGAATGAGGGTCAGTTGTTTACAAAGGGCAAGATCATCGATCCGGGGAGCAAAGACCTGCTCAGCCCATTGCCAATCGCTGTACGCATCAGGGTCGGCGCGATAGGCCCCAAACCGACCGATGAGCCCGCAGATCCAGTCTGCGCACTGGACGGTGTGTGAGTTCTCTATATTCTGTCGCACTTTTTCTCTAAATTCTGTCGCAGGCTCAGCGGTGAGGGGACCTACGCATTGGCGGTGGTGTCGCCGTCGGTCTCCTTGAGGTGGCGGGTGCGGTAGGAGCGCCCGCGCATTTCGAAATGCGCGCCGCGTTCGAGGAGGCGATCGATGATCGCTTCGGCCAAGTCGCCATCATGCAGCACGTGGCCCCAGGCCGCCAGCGGTTTGTTGGTGGTGACGAGGATCGGGAGCTGGCGGAGGTAGCGCTCGTTGACGACCCGATAGAGCACATTCGCGGCATCGTCGGCGTGCGCGAGATAGCCGATCTCGTCCAGCACGAGGACGTGCGGGTGCAGGTACGGGGCGAGCGCGGCGTCGAGCGAGCCGAGACGGGCGGCGTGCGAGAGTTCGCCGATCAGCACGTCCGCCGACACGAAGCGCGCGTCGTAGCCGTGCTGCAGGGCACGGTACGCAATCGCAATGACGAGATGCGTTTTTCCGGTGCCCGTGGGGCCGCTAAAAATCGCGCTGCGGCCATCGGTCACGCATTCGACGCCCAGATAGCTGCCGAGCATCTGGCGCCGGAGCGCAGATTGAAAGGTGAAGTTGAAATCGTCGATCGTGCGGAGCGCCGGAAACTGCGCCGCGCGGACGGCGCGCCGAAGCCGCGTTTCGGCGCGATGCGCGATTTCTTCGGCAACCAGGATATCGAGATACGCGCGATAGCCCATCCCCTCGGCTTCCGCGCGCACGGCCAGCTCGGCGTGCAGGCGCCGGATCGTCGGCAAGGCCAAGCGCTTGAGCATCCCATCGAGATCGGGCGGCGCGGCGGCGGGCAGCGCGGCGGCAGGCAGCGCGGCGGCAGGCAGCGGCGGAGCCGTGGGCCGGAGCGGGCGACTCATGGCGCGACCTCCACGAGCGGCGACGCGGGGACCTGGGCCAGCAGTCGATCCAGATACTCGGCGCCGATCAAGCGCTGCCGGAGCGCGCGCTCCAGCACCACGCGACAGCGCGCGTCGCCCACCGCCTCCAGCACGTCGAAGAGCCGCGCGATGCAGCCCTTCCACGTGTGAGGCCGCTGATGCACGAGCTCCGTCACATACGCCTCGCCGATGGGCCCGAGTTCGACCAGCCGCTCGCGCATGAAGTACAAGCGTTTGCGTTCGCCATACACCGCAGCGAGTTGCTGCGCCCGTTGGCCCGTGAGATAGCTGATGGTCCCGATGGCCGGCACGCGGGGATGCTCCACGTCATGCTTGCCGCCGGCACACACGATCCGCACCCGGTCGGGATAGAGGTGCAGCGTGGCCGGCAGGCCACACGCTTTGGCCGGCATCGCGTAGCGCACGCCCTGATAGTGGACCATCGCCGTCGGCCCGACGGTCACCGGCACGTGCAGGCCGTAGTCGGCGGGCGCGATGGCGAGCGGTTTGAGGCGCGCCTGCTCGAGCGCGAGCCGCGCCTGCGGCGGGACCCCGGTCGCGCGCGACGGGCGCACCGTGTTCGCATACACGAGCCACTCGGCCAGTTGCTGCGGCAGATCCGTGTCGAGATCCTGGAAGCGGCGTGCGGCGAAGAAGGCGCGCTTCGCAAAGCCGACCAGATGCTCGACGCTGCCCTTCTGTTCCGGGGCGTGCGGCGTGCAGAGCTCGATGCCGCAGCCGTAGTCGAGCATGGCCTGCGCCAGCGTCGCATTCCACACCGGCCGCCCCGCGTCGCGGCGCAGCACCACGGTCTTCGGGTTATCGAAGACCACGCGCAGCGGCACGCCCCCACTCGCCGCGAAGCTCGCGAGCAGCGCCCGCACCAGCGGCTCGACGCGTTCCGTGGGCACGATCACGAGGTGCAGGAAGCGCGACCACTTGAGCCGATACGCCGCGAAATGGATCCGGCGGCGCACCCGCGCCGTCGGCGTGTCGGTCGTCAGCCGTACGTCGGCGACCCCGAAATCGAACTGCGCAAACTCGCCCGCCACGCCCTCGAAACGGACCATCACCGCGACGGGAATCGTGGCCCGCACCGGGCCGAGCAGCCGGTAGATCGTGGACAGGGCGAGCGGCGTGCCGAGGTCGTGCAACCGCCGCTGCACTTCCCCGGGCGGGAGCGTCGGCTCCGCCTCGAGCCACTCGCGGAGCCGCGTCGTGGTCGCGTCCCCAACGCCGGGGCGACCGATCCCGCAGGCGGCTCGCGCGGCGGTGTCATCCACCGTCGTCACGGGCGGCTCCAGCGCAATCCGCTGCACCGTGCGCCGCGACATCCCGAGCTGGTGGGCAATCTGGCGGGGTGTCTGCCCCGCGTGGAGTAACGCCTGGACGGCGTGTCGATCGAGCATGCTGAGCATTCTCCTGCGCCTCCCCATGAACGGGATCCTGTGCTCCGGGAACGGCGCTACAATCGAACGATATGGCTCAGCCTGCGACAGAATTTAGAGAAAATCGGTGCCAGAATTTAGAGAACGCACACGGTCTGGTACCGGTGGCTCTCCACTTGGTACGGGGGTTCGATGAAGTGGCGAAGCTTGTCCGCGTTCTGGTACATCATACGGGCAGCCTGATCCACCCACGCGTCACGGTCTTGATGCTCATCCATCACGAGAAGGAGCTGTGCTCCCTCGCTGGCCGCAAATTCGTCCAGCTTCCGGAGCAGCAGTTCCAAGGTGCTTCGATAAAGCTCCTTTGGGTCGAACGCATCAACCACCGGAGTCTTCTTCTGACCCAGGTAGAGTGTTCGGCCGCCGAAGTCCCGGAGGCGGTTTAGGAGACGCCGGGTGCCGTCGGTCAGGGGACGGCGATACTTCGTGTAGTTTTGCGCGGTGTAGAGCGCCGACCCCTTCTTTTCCCACGTCAGGGGGTCGGTCACACCATGCGCGCGCATCTCTTGACCCAAGAAGCGGGCTTTGTGGGCGAGGAAAAATTCGCCGAGGTTGCGCACTTCTTCCGATGGCACAAGGATGCCACCCAAGCCAAAGATAGGGCTGGTGTTGTACCGGGGGTGGTCGCGGCTGACGAACGGCCCGACATGGCCGAACTCGTCAATGTAGACGCAATAAAGCTTCATAACGCACGAAGGCCCGCGCATCGCTGCGTAGGCCTTCGGAAAGAGAGCAACCCGTGTACAGGGTCGCGTCTCGCTTATAAAAGTATCGGCAGGGAGGGCATCCCGCAAGAGTAAGCATACCGCGAAACCGCCGATGTCCCTCCCATCATACCCCAGACGCGGTCCCCTGGGCCCATGTAAAATATACCCGCGGAATTTGGGGCGGTGCACCCAGCCGTACCCGCGGGAGGGAACGCCAGCTGTGGCTTCTAGTACGTGGAAACCGGCGGCCTCACAAGTGCTCTCCCGCAATATACCAGACTTGATGAGGTTGTCGTCACCCAAACCGCTGGTTCGCTATGCAAACGGGCCACCCCCCTCCCGTGGTCCCGTTGCCCGGCTAGCGTGGGCGCAGTGCTTTCGAGAGCTGATTGATCCGACGCGCAAGCGAGTCCGCCATCGCTGGTGACCCTTCTGCTGCCGGCAGCACACGGCCTAGGGCCGTGTTCACGGTGGCTACGAGGCCGACGCGTCCATCGATCACGACGGCAATGCGCCGACCAATATGCGTCGCTGTTTGCGCGCCAACGCGGGCTGCCGCGTAGGCCGTCAGCGACACCGCGACGCCGCGCACGCTGTCGTCAAAACCGGGTGCGACCCACGCCGAGTCAATGCCGGTGAGATCCAGCATGACGGAATCGGTCAGAACAAGTGTTTGGCCCGTGACAGGGTCGGTGTATCGGGTCGCTGCCGCGGTGGTGCTGGTTGTGTTCTCAATCCAGCGGTACTCGAGAACGTTCGCCTGACGCAAGGCGACGGCACTCGGGCCACCGGATGCCGGGCGCGGCACATTCCACGCGGCGCCGAGCAAGACAACGGTCAACAGGCCGGTGGCGAGGATGCGGAGCGAACGGTTGGTGGGACGAGGACGGGTCATCTGCTGAAGTCTCCGTTCGAGGTGAGATGCTGCTTCGGCCAGCCCCATGACCGGAGTGGCGCCAGGGAGGGATCGCTCGCCCACGGTGAGCAAGAGCGACCCGTACGCGCGAACATCCTTTGTGCGGGCAAGTACCCGCGCGTCGCAGTCGACTTCGACTGCAAGCCGGAGTCGCCCGAACATCAGCCAGACCAACGGATTCCAAGGGAACAGCAGCACGAGCATGGCGGCGCCCGCGACTGCCACCGGATCCCGGGCACGCGCATGCTCCCGCTCGTGCCTCAGGATCAACGCGCGATCAGCAGCCGGGAGCCGCAGCGCCCACTCAGGTAGCACGATGCTGTGTCGAAGCAATCCGACGAGCGCCGGGCCCACGTCGTGGGAGACATACACCGGCGTCCCGTCGATCTCGGCCGCACGACACGCGGCGCGCAGCCGGTGCGTGCGCCGCGCAGACGTGAGAAGAATCCCACCCCAGACGACGGCTGCCAATCCCCACAAACTCAAGAGTGGATAGTCGAGGCGCGACAGGGTGCTTGGCACTGGAACGGCCTCCGGCACAACCCACGCAAGGCGCTGGTCAATCCCACGCGTCGTCGCACGCGACACCGCCGTCGAGATCTCGCCATCGCCCTTACTCTCCCGCTGCGGGGCTCGGAGGGTGCCGACCGCCGGCTCGTTGCGGCGGTCGGCGGTGGACACGGCGATGCCGAGCACGAGGAGCAGGGCCAGCACCCACGGCAGGCGCGTCGGCTGTCCGGCGTGCAGCGCCCATCGCTCGCCGGCGACGGCCGCGGCGGCAAGAAGCGCCGAGGCCGCGATCAGATACAGCATCCACGCCGCGATCACGAGGCATCCTCTTCGAGCCGCTCATCGAGCACTCGCCGCAGCCGCCGCAACTCGTCGGCGTCCAGTTTGCGGTCCCGCACGAAATGCGTCAGGAGCAGCTCCGGTGATCCCCCGAAGACTTTGGTGACCACCCGCTGCAGGGCGCTCGCCCCGGCCGCTTCACGAGAGACCAGCGCGACGTAGCGGTGCGCCCGTCCTTCTTCAGCGTGGCCGACGTGCCCCTTTTCCTCCAGGGTGCGGAGGACGGAGAGGACGGTGTTGTACGCCAGCGGGTCGGCGATATGCTCCCGCACCTCTGTGACGGTAGACGGCCCCCGGTCCCAGAGCACCGCCATCATGTCCAACTCGCGTTCGGTGAACGACGTCGCCATTTCCTCTCCTAGAAGTCTAGTTGACGATACATCCGCTCCGGGCGCCTGTCAACTAGAGTTCTAAGAGTTCTCGCATTTCGTGTCGTTGCGGTGTCTGGGAACGCCGTGTGTCGATTGAAGAGCGACTATCAGTCTGGTCCACGCAAAAGGCCCACAGGCACGACGAAGCGCGGCTCGCTCGCGCCCCGTAGCGCGGAACCGGCCCATGCGAAGCGATTCAAGCGGGGCCACAAGCGAGCGGCTGAATCCAGCAGTCGCCGTAGCCATCAGGGAACGCCCGTCCCGTCGGCGGTGCGGGTGCCGCGGACTGGCCGGCCCGGGTGCGGCCGGAGTCGAAGAGCGTGCGGCCTGGCGGCGGGCGGACCGGCGGGGGCTGAGTCATGCGCAGTGCCACGACGGTATTCGACGATGGCAATTGCTGGAGTACCGTCGCGGGCGTGCTCGTCCGAGTTGGAGCGCGCTGTCCGTGCCCTCTAGGCTGGATTCGGGTGGCCGGACATCGGCCAAACGCAGCGTTTAACCCTCTTCAACTTCGACAGCGGAGCTAAGCGGATGGCGGCAACTCGGATCGGATCGCGCGCGTTTTGGCGATAAGATCGCCAAAGCTCAATTGGCCCGCGAAACGATGCACCGCATTTGCGATTCGATGGCGTCGTTTGGCCCAAATCGCAAACTGGACCGTCGATTTGCGCCCACAGAGCAACTCTGACTCAGAAGGTTCTATGTTCGATTCCTAGAGGGGCAATCACGAAGCCTTGTTTCGCAACGACTTGCGAAGCAGGGCTTTTGTGCGTCCGGAACCTGCTGGGGGCATCCCGGGCTCCCAGTTCCGGATCCTTGCCTGGCTGCAGCAATCGTTGTATTTTTCATTCGGTATTCGCGAACACCGAACTATCCAGACTATGTCAAAACACGCGCTGCACCCGCTGGACGTCGCCGTTGCCCTGCACCTCGTCGATGAGCCTGAGCGTTCGTATGCTGGACTTGCTGAAGACCTTGGTCTCAGCTCGAGTACGGTGCACGAATCGGTCGCCAGGCTCCTGAACGCCGGCCTCATCCGACGGGACCCCGAGCGTGAGCGGGTGGTGAACCGCCACGCGCTGCTGGAGTTTCTGGAGCACGGCGTGAAATACGCGTTCCCAGCAGTGCCGGGAGCACGAGTGCGCGGAGTCGCCACGGCGCACGCTGGACCGGTATTGCGCGACGCCATCATCGCCGAAGACGCCTTTGTCTGGCCGTCGGCCGACGGTGAGAGCATTGGTCCGTCAGTGGAGCCGCTGCTCCCCAAGGCTGCGCTCCTCTCGAAGACACAGCCAGCATTCTATGCCATACTCTCCGCCGTAGACGCCCTGAGAGTCGGTCGCGCCCGGGAACGGAATCTGGCAATGAATTTCCTCAAGCATTTCATCCAACGCCCGCAGCAAGAGAGCAGTAGTGCGGAGCTGGCATGACCGTCGCGCCGGCACGCTACTCGGGCCGGGAAACGCCCGCACTCGAACGGCTACGCGAAGTCAGTCATACGCTCGGTCCCCTCTGCGAGCGGGTTGTCTTTATCGGTGGCGCGATTGCTCCGCTTCTCCAAACACATCCCGTCTCTGAAAGGATTCGGCCGACGAAAGATGTGGACGGCATGGCAGTCACCTCGTCGTATACGGATTTTGACAGCCTGCAAACCGAACTTCGGAACCGAGGATTCAGCCACCGAGGTATAGGGGACGACCCGACTCGACACGCTCACCGATGGACTACGCCACAAGGTGGTCTGTTCGATCTTGTGCCGGCTGGCGAACATCTTGGCGCCAGTGGCAGCAAATGGGATCGCCTGACGCTTGATCGAGCAGTCGATCTCGACATCGCAAAGGACCACTCTTCCTCGCTTGTGATCCGCCATGCCGACGCGCCATCCTTCTTGATGCTCAAGTGGGCAGCCTTTCGTGACCGCGGCGCAGAAGATTTCCACGGCAGCCATGACGTCGAGGACATCTTCGCAGTGATGGCTTCACGTCCTTCACTCAGCTCCGAGTGCGAACAGGTCACGGAGCCGGACATCCGCGCCGCTCTCGCCCAAATGGCGCGGACGCTATTTGCCGATAAGAACGACTTCGGTGACCTTCTCGCTGGCCACATCAAGCTCGATGTCAAAGGTGACGTTAAGGTGGTCTACCAGATGGTCACGGAGACTGTCCGCGCCCTCGCGCACCTTGACCGGGCCGACTCGGAGTGAGCGCGCGCGAACTCGGTCGCCAACGCAATCCCGCCGCTCCGCGGTGTCGCACGACGGGACCAGGCTTTGCGCTCGGCGCAGGCTGCGTGGTCAACGTCGCAAGTGTAAGCGCGATTTTCGCGTAGCCGCGCGACTCTGACTCAGAAGGTTCTAGGTTCGATTCCTAGAGGGGCAATCACCAAGCGCCGTAACGACTTAGGTCGGTGCGGCGCTTTGTGTTGCGGGAAGATGGAGGAAAGGCACGGGGAGCGCGGGTATGTACTGTAGTTTTATTGTAGCTACATTGTGCTATGCGATTCGAGTGGGACGAGGCCAAGGCCGCGAGCAACCTCGACAAACACGGCGTGTCCTTCGACGAAGCAACGCGGGCGTGGGACGACGCCGATCTTATGCTCGTGCCGATGCTGCATGAGCCCGAGGCTCGAGTGATGGCGCTGGGGTCGGTCGATGGCAACGTGATCGCGGTGGTCTTTACCATGCGCGGGACGTCCGCGCGAATCATCTCGGCGCTCGATGCGAGCCGACAGGAGCGGAGGCGGTATGTCGAAGGGTAGCGTGAAAGGTGCTCGGGGGTCCGGAGTGCCGGCGGCCGTGCCGCGAAGCACCGGGCGCCGTATTCCGCGCAGCGATGCCGAGATCGCGCACGCGGCCGAGAACGACCCAGATGCCCGGCTGGCCACCGATACGGAACTGGCCGGCGCCGTGCGTGCCGATGGCAGCGCGGGAAAAGTGCAAATCACCCTTCGCCTCGACGCGAGCGTGGTAAACGCCTACAAGGCCACGGGTAAAGGCTGGCAGACCCGGTTGAATGCGGTGTTGGCGGCCGACGTTGCCGCTCGTGATTCGGACGATCTCGCCGACGTCCTCGAGCGAGGAGCACAGCAGGCGCTCGCGCTCGCCTCGAAGCTGCGGATGGCGTCGGTCGACCCGTAACGACGAACGGGGCGCACCGAACGCGTGAGTGCCCCATCCCCATCTCGTATTCGATATTCGGCAACACCGAACGAAAGATCTATTTTCTTCCGTAAGCATATGAATTACTGTAATATACGCTGTATCCGAACACCGAATGGCGCTTGCTATGGCCGTCCTGCTACAACCCGTGGACGTCGCGGTCGCCCTCAGTCTGGCGGGCCGATCCACGCCCACGTTTGCCGAACTTGGTGCCCAGCTCCGCGTCAGCGCTAGCACGGCGCACGCGTCCGTGAAGCGGTTGAACGCGGCGGGACTCGTGCACACCCGCGGGGGGCGTCATAACGTCAATATTGCCGCGCTGGAGGAATTCCTGCTGCACGGAGTGCGCTATGCCTTTCCCGCACACCGACTCCGACGGCAACGTGGTATCCCCACAGCGCACAGCGCGCCGGTGCTGCAGCAGGTCCTGAGCGGCCTCGTGGATCCGCTGGTGTGGCCCTCGCGCATGGGTACGATGGTCGCCGAGGGAGTCGAGCCGTTGATTCCCGCCGCGGCGTCCTTGGCCGAGCACGCGCCGCGCCTGTACGACCTGCTCACCCTCGTCGACGCGATTCGTGTGGGCACGGCACGCGACCGCGAGGTGGCCGGGACGCTGCTCGGCGAGCGTTTGGAGACCTCAGCGTGTGAGTGACATCGAGCGCACGTACGGCGCGCTCCCCGGCCGCCTCGACAGCCCCGCCGTGCGTCGCATGGCACAGGTGGCCGAGCTCTTGGGCGAATCGCTGCGCAAACGGGTGGTGTTCATCGGCGCATCGCTGCTTCCGCGGATGGAGACGGAGGAGCACGTGATCTCCGCGTCGCGTGCCACCGACGACGGAGATTCAGTAACCGCGACGACGTCGTACAGCCAGAAGTTCTCGCTTGAGGATGCGTTGCGCGCCCGAGGCTTTCGCAACGATGTGCGTCAGCGGACGCACGTTGACCGATGGCTCGCCCCGGGCGGCGTCATCTTCGATTGCGTGTCCTGCGGTCGCCATACCGGAGGAACCGATAGCGAGAACGATCTCAGGCTGATCGATCACGCGGTCGAGACCGATCTGCCACCGTTGGTGCGACACGCGACCGCCGTCGGATTGCTTCGGCTCAAGCTCGCGTCGTACGAAGACCGCGGCGCAGCCTCACCGGTCGCGAGCTAGGATCTGTCGGACATCGCGACGATACTCGCCACGCGACCCGGTCTGCCAACCGAAGTCCGCGCTATACAGGACGACGTCGGGGTGCTGATCGCTCGTAGCTGCCGTGCGTTGGTGAATACCCCACGCGCTATGGGGGCTATTCGATCTCACATTGCGTCTCGCCAACCGCTGTTCGACGGTGTCGATGAGCTGGTTCTGGATAAGCTGCAGGAGATCGCGTCGATACGCAAGACGCGCGACGGGTGAACTGACCCGACATCGATGCGCATACGCCGTGAGTCTTCGTAGCGCACCCCAGCGGCCGACTCGCACGTGAAAATATTCACGAGCGAAACCGTCCGACGCGCGTCCTAAATCGACTCTGACGCAGCAGGTTCTAGGTTCGATTCCTACAGGGGAAATTACGTAGCGCCGAGACGGTTACACCGTGGCGGCGCGTAGTCGTGTCGGACGCGCGAACGCCCAGGGAACGGTTGAATGCGGTGCTGGCGGCAGCCGGTGCCGCTCGCTATTTGGACGATCGCGCCCGCCGTTTGCATCGTGAGCGCCGGCACGCTCAGCGCGACGTGGTCGTGATCGGATGCGGAGACACGCTGGTTCGTGCGCGCGGCCGACCGCGTGAGTTCACGCGCAACTGCACGGTGAGGTTAACACAACCGGCGCCGCGATCGGCGTCTCGCCTCCAGCCCAACACCAGCCAGTCCCGCCAACGTCAAAACCATACTCGTCGGCTCCGGCACCGTGGTACTGGGCGGACCAACCGGAATGACGCCTTGCGCATTCAGCTGTTGCCCCGATGAGGTGTTGACGAGAAAGTCGCTGACCGCGTTGGAGCCTGCGTACGCGTCGATCCCAGTGAGCTTCACCGAGTTGTAGAAGTCGGACGTGAGCGAAGCCCCGAGGCAGCACGGCGAGACGGTCGAATACATCGCGACCTCCACGTGCAGCGCCGTTCCCCACACCATCGCAAAGTTGCTGATTGTCGTGAAGGTGGCAGACCCCGACGCTGTGCCGGGGGTGACGACGAAGTCGCCCGGCAATCCGGAGCTTGCACCGCGAATTGAGGGAAGTCCGTTATCGAGCGCCGTGATAACGAACGAGTTCCAAAGGAGGTTGTTCACCAGCATCGAAAAGTAGATGTCGCCCTGCTGTCCATACGGTGCCACCGGCACGGATTTCAGCAATCCATCGATCGAAAATGTGAAGTTGGTGATGCCGGCCGTACCATTGGCGACGGAAGGATCGGTGTAGACGAGATCCTGGGCGAAACTCGCGAACGCCGCCGATTGGCGATACGTGGACGTGGAGGCAAGCCCAGTGGATACACCTTCCGCTCTCACGCCGAGATTCCAATAATCTGCGCGAGCGCCGGCAGTTCCGGTGTAATTGCCCACGTTACCGGCCATTGGACCAGTGGCTTTCGCGGTCGTGACAAGTGGACCAACCGCGGCACTTTTATCATCAACCACGCCGTTCAGGCCGCAGGCGGCACTGCCGTCGGTAGGCAGCGCAAGTCCAGCAAACCATGGCGAGCCGATGGAATACGCGCTCGTCGCACAGGAGAACGTCGATGTGCCATGTGCGTTACCGGCCACGACACCGGCATACGAGCGAAGCTGCGCTCGCGCGGGCGCGGCCGAACCGAGCGACACGAAGCAGACGGCGGCAGCAAGTCGTGCGTAGCGCATAGAGTCGCCCGGCCGAGGGGGAAGCACACATGCGTCTCGACGCCGATCCCGACGCATTACCTGTCGCGAATGTATGCGTCATTCCGATGCGCGCAATGTGGTCCGGCATTTGATGCAAGGCCTGTTGTGACATTGCGCACACCTGCTCGCAAAAATTGTGCGGTCGAGTACGGTTGCGAGGCGAGGTTGGCAGACCGGCACTGTCGCCCGCCTGTCTCCGCGACTCTGACTCAGGAGGTTCTAGGTGCGATTTCTCGGGGGCAACCCGCAAAGCGCCGCATCGACTTAGGTCGGCGCGGCGCTTTGTCTGTTGTGCCCCTACTTCTTCGCCTGCAACACTCGCGTCAACAACGACTCCCAGACCCCGTCGAGTTTCTCGATCGCCGCCGTGTCGACCGACGCGGGATCCAGTCGGTTCGTCAGTCGCCGCCGGTTCCGGTGATACGACTTTTCGTATCGCGCTTCCGCCTGATCGCTGGGAAGGTTATTCGCATACCAGCCGGCCACGACGGCAAGCGTGGCTTCGTTCCACTCGGATGCCGGGAGCGACAGGTCCTCGTATTTGAGGACGAGTTCCCATTCCAAGGAGCGATGCTCGGCGGTAAACAAACCCTGATCGGACATCGAGCGGCTCCTGTTCGGGAAATGGGACGAGGCGCGCGAGCAGCACCGCCGAGTCCCAAGGGAAACCTAGTGCCCGGAGCGCCAACCTGGAGCCGCCGCCCGCACGTTTGGACCGATCCATGCAAGTAAACCGCTGCGCGCATCCCGCCGGCCTGCTCTCGAGCTCGCCCTGATGTCGTCACCTCACACAAGGAACTCCCATGCCACTGACTACGAAGCAGCTGCAGCACCTCGAAAAGCGACTCCACGAGGAGCGTACGCGCCTCCTCGAGCAGCTTCAGGACTTCACGGATGAGGAGTCGTCCGAGGATAGCCAGGATCTCGCCGGCGATCTCTCCAAGTTCCCCACCCACGCGGCTGACCTCGGCACCGATGTCGCCAATGAGGAGCTCGAAGCGTCCGTTTCAACGCGTCGCTCGGCGGAGATCGCCGAAATCGACGCGGCGCTGGAACGGCTGGCCAGCTCGCCGGAGACGTTCGGACTCGACGAGCAGTCGGGCGAGGACATTCCCTTCGCGCGGCTCGACATCATCCCCTACGCGCGCGTCAACGTGCCCGCGTAGCGACGTCGCGCGGCTCGGAGTCCGGTTGTGCGCCCGGCAGCGCCCGGCTGCGCCTTGCGTATGCCGGTAGGGGACGCGTTTCTTAGCGGGTCACCCCGTCGCTTCCACTCACGCACCAATACAGCCATGGCCACCGAGCACACGCCCAGCCGTAACGAAGAGGAATACTTCGCCCGCATCGACGCCGACCTGCGCAAAGAACTGCGCGCCAAGGCCGACGCCGAACGCGCGGCTCAGGTCGCCGCCGACCGCAACAAATGTCCGCGCGATGGCACGCCGCTCGTGTCGCGCGAGTCGCATCACGTCATCATCGATACCTGTCCCACCTGCGAAGGGATCTGGCTCGACAAGGGCGAACTCGAGATTCTGGAGAAGGGACAGGCCGAGCACACCGGGTTCGTCGGCAACTTGCTGAACATTTTCAAGTAAGAGGCCGCCCATGTCGCTGCGTCTCCGCGTGTCTGCTGTTCTCGGTGCAGTGTTCGTGGCCGCACCCTTGCTCGTGCCATCGTTCGCGTTCGCGCAGTCGAAGGGACTCGACGACAGCGACATCATGCGTCTCAAATCGGTCGGCGGCGTGGCGATGGCGCCGGACGGCGCGCGCGTGCTCTACGCCATCAGCGCGTGGGAGCATCCGAATGCCAAGGGCGACACCGCGCTCGGCGACAAACACGAACGTCGCTCGCATGTGTTCATGGTGAACGCGGCGGGTGGCGCCCCGCGTCAGCTCACGTTCGGCGAACGCGGCGAAAGCCAAGCGCAGTGGTCGCCCGATGGCCGCACGATTTCCTTCGTGGCCGCACGTGGATCCGGTACTGGCGACGACGCACCGAAGCCGCAGATCTGGCTCTTGCCGGCCGACGGCGGTGAGTCGCGTCAGCTCACCACGGTGCGTGATGGCGTGTCGTCGTATGTGTGGTCGCCCGATGGGTCGCGCATTGCCCTCGTGACCACTGATACGCTCACGCGCGAACAGGAAGCCAAGATTCGCCGTCGTGACGATCCCAAGGTGTACGAAGACGACTTCCGTCTCAGCCACGTCTGGGTGGTCGATGTACCGTCGGGCAAGACCATCAAGGTTACCTCGGGGGCGTACACGGTGAGCGGCGTGCCGAACTGGTCGCCCGATGGCCGGAAACTGGGCTTCCGCGCGTCACCGACGCCGATGATCCGCGATGAACGCGGCAACGCCTATGTGGTCGAAGTGGCGTCGCTGGCGCTCGACGCCATCACGACGACCAACGACGCTGAATCGGCGCCGCAGTTCTCACCCGACGGCAAAACGCTGGCGTTCACGATGCTGCCGCACGAGTTCGCGCCGCACAAGGACGGCATCATGCCGCGCACGCTGCGGAATGCGCGTCTGGTCACCATCGACATCGCCACACGCACGGTCACCAATCACCGTCGCGCTGATTTCGACGTGAGCCCTGGCGCGCCGCGCTGGTCTCCCGACGGCAAAGAGCTCTGGTTCACCGCCAGCGATCGCGTGTGGAATTCGCTGTATGCGTACGACGTGGCGCGCAAGAGCTACAGCAAGCGCACCGGCAATGTGCTGGTGCAGGGGCTCTCGCCGAACCGCGATGGCTCCAAGCTGGCGATGGTGCTCGACACGCCGAATGCTCCGGGCGAAGTGTACGTGCAGATCGGCAGTGCTGCGCCCACGCGCATCACGACCACGAACAGCTGGCTCAGCGAGCGCGCGCTCGGTGCGTCGCGCGTGATCACGTGGAAGTCGAAGGACGGTCGTGAAGTGGAAGGCGTGCTGCTGTTGCCGGTGGGATACACCGAAGGCGCGCGTGTTCCACTGGTCGTGTCGGCACATGGCGGACCCACCGGCGCACACACCAACGGCTTCAAGGCGGGCACCAGCCCGGGACAGACGTACGCCGCGCGCGGCTGGGCGGTGCTGTATCCGAATCCGCGTGGCTCCACCGGCTACGGCGAGTGGTGGATGCACGCCAACACCGGTGACTGGGGTGGCGGCGACTACCGCGACATCATGACCGGTGTCGATGATCTCATCACGCGCGGTATCGCCGACTCCACGCGCATGGCGTTCGAAGGCTGGAGCTACGGCGGCTACATGACGTCGTGGGTGGTGTCGCAGACGGGGCGCTTCAAGGCGGCGATGATGGGCGCCGGGTTGCCGTCGCTACTCTCGATGGCCGGCACCACGGACATTCCAGGCTACATCAACACGTTCTTCGGCGACCCGCAGTACGACGGCTCGATCGTGAACGCGAACATCCGGAAGTACCTCGAGCGCTCGGGCATCAGCTACAGCGACAAGGTCACCACACCGCTGCTGATTCTGCACGGCAGCAACGATGAACGCGTGCCCATTGGACAGCCGATGGAGTTCTATCGTGCACTCAAGGATCGCGGCAAGACCACCGAGTTGGTGTTCTATCCGCGCGAAGGGCACGGATTCACCGAGTATTACCACCAGATGGACCGCATGAAGCGTGAGTACGAATGGATCGCACGCTTCACGCTTGGCAACACCGTCAAGACCGCCATGTAGCCAGCGGTAACAGGCATGCGGGAACGCAGTAGCGGCGGGCGGGTTGATCTGGTGTGACCACACCCGATCAAGTCGCCCGCCGTCCGTTTCTGACCGCCGAGTGGCGGTATCTCGTGATGTTGAACTACGAGATCCCGCCGGCCGTGCTGGAGCCGCTCGTGCCCAAGCACACGGTGCTCGATCTGTTCGAGGGGCGCGCCCTGGCGAGCATTGTGGGCTTTCGTTTTCTGGATACCCGCGTGCTCGGTATTCCGGTGCCGTTTCACCGCGATTTCGATGAAGTGAATCTGCGCTTCTACGTGAAGCGCCCCATGCCCGATGGATCGGCCCGCCGTGGCGTGGTGTTCGTGCGTGAGCTGGTGCCGCGGGCCGCGATCGCGTATACCGCGCGGCTCTGCTACAACGAGCCCTACACGGCCCTGCCGATGCACAGTCGCGTGCCGCCCACGCTCATGGCCTCGCCCGGACGCCTGATGTACGGTTGGTTCGGCAACGCGCAGCATCAACAGGTGAGTGCGACTGCCGTCGGCGCGCCTCAACCGCTGGTAAGCGGTTCGGAGCCCGAGTTCATCGCCGAGCACTATTGGGGCTACACACCGCAGCGAGACGGCAGCACGGTGGAGTATCAGGTCGCTCATCCCTCGTGGCGGGTGTGGCAGGCGTCGGCCCCGTCGTTCAACGCGGATGTACGCGGACTTTACGGGGACGCGTTCGTGCAGCCGCTGTCGGCGCCGCCGCGCTCGATGTTCGTGGCGGAAGGATCGCGGGTCGCCGTGTACCGACCGGTACGCCTGCGCTAGTCCGTTCGGTTGACAGCCGACATGCACGCGCTCAACTACCACGCGTGGATAACGTCACGCACGCGCTGGCCGGTCTGCTCATGGCAGACGCCACCGTCTCGTCTGTACAGCGTCGTATCGGTCGTGCCTCCCCGAGTGGGGTAGAGGCGCCGTCGCTGGCGCGCTTTCGCCGCGCCGCTGTGGTACTCGGCATCGCCGCGGCTGAATTCCCCGACGTAGATCTCGTGTATTCGGGGCCGATGGTGGCCATGGGGAAGCTGGGCTATCTGCTGCACCATCGGGGACACACGCACACGGTGGTTTGGGCGCTGGTGAGTGCCGTGCTGCTGTGGGCGGTCACACGGTGGTGGTGGCAGCGCGGGCTCATGGGACGCGAGCGGGCCGATGCCTCCTCAGCCATCGTGTCACGGGTTGGGGCACGGGCACTGCTGGTGCTGGCGGTCGTCGGCACGTTGTCGCACCTGCTGCTCGACTTCACCAACAGCTACGGCGTGCACCCGTTCTGGCCGTTCGACAATCGCTGGTACTACGGCGATGCGATCTTCATCGTGGAGCCGTGGCTCATGGTGGTCGCGATTCCGCCGCTCGTGTGGGGGCCGCGCAGACCGTTCGGACGCGTGCTGTTGCTCGTGGCGCTGGCCGCGATACTCGCGCTCTGCTGGTTCGCCGGTGAGGTGTCGCCATCCGTCGCGTTGGGCGTCACGGTCATGGCGCTGCTCGGTTTGGTGCTGCAGCGCACTGTGGCCCCGGCGGCGCGCCCGGTCACCGGCATCGCGGCGTGGATCGTCGTCACGACGATGTTTTTTCTGTCATCGGTGCAGTCGCGCGCGGTGGTGCGGGAGTTGGTGAGCGACGGGTCGCTACGCGACATCGTGCTCACGCCGGCCGCCGCCGATCCGCGCTGCTTCTCGGCCATCGTGGTGACGTCCACTAGCTCGGAGTACCGAGTCACCACGGCGAGCGTCGCGCCGTGGAGCTCAGCACTGAACGCCGCCGGTTGCGTCGCGTTACGATCAGAACGCCCGCGGAATACGCTGGGCTCGCTAGCGGGCGCGAACCGGTCGGTGCTGTTTGCCGCGTCGCCAGCGGTGGCGTGGGGGGAAACGTGGGCGGTGCCGCGCGACGATTTCGTCGCGTTGGCGTCAACGCGTTGCGAGTTCGCGGCGGCCATGCGATTCATGCGCACGCCGGTGTGGTCGATCGGCGGCAGCGGTATGGCGACGGTGGCTGATGCGCGGTTTGGAGCGGACGGCGGCGGGTTCGCGGGGCTTGCGGTTGGGGCAGACGCCAGCTGCTCGTTGGCGGGGAAGTGGATACCGCCGTGGGTGCCTCCGAGGGCAGACGTGTTGGCCAGGGGGAACTGATCACACAGAGGGAAAGAGGAGGGGAGAAAAGGAGAACGGCGAAGTTGGCTTTTCGAGTGCATGTTACGGCGGTGGGTCGAGCTGAACGTGTTCGAGCAACGCCGTGTCCGGCTGAGTACGCATCCAGCCCCCGCGGTCCCTTTCATCATGCCTCGCCGTATGCTTGTGAATCGCCTCACGCCGGCACTCGCGGTGACCGCCGCCTCGGTGCTGTCGACCGCGCCGCTGGGCGCGCAGCCGCAAGCCAAGGCTCGTGCACGCTTCGTGTCGCTGCCCGGTGCGAACGTGATCTCGGCTATCGCGACCGACTACGCATTCGACATGCCCTCGAGCGTACCGGCCGGTCTCACAACGATTCGCTTTTCAAACACGGGCAAGGAGCTCCACCACCTCGCGCTCGTAAAGGTGGAGAAGGGAAAGAACCCCGAGGATGTGCTGGCCTACTTCAAGGCCGGTGGACCACCGCCGACGTGGATGAAGCCGGTCGGTGGACCGAATGCGCCGGCGCCCGGTGAAGAGACGGTGTTCACCCGCACTCTTGAAGCAGGTGACTACGTCGCGTTGTGCGTCATCCAGAGCCCGGTGGGCCGCCACACATCTTGAAGGGGATGCTCAAGCCGATCACGGTGACACCATCGGCGCGCAAAGCCGCGGCGCCCGTCGCCGACATCACGCTCACGCTGTCCGACTACGACATCGTGTTTTCCAAGCCGTTGGCGTCGGGCAGGCATGTGATTGCCGTGCGCAACACGGGTAAACAAATGCACGAGTTCTTCATGGCACAGCTGATGCCGGGCAAGTTACCGACGGACATGGCGCAGTTCGCCCATAGTCCGGTGGGTGCGCCTCCGGGCAAGCCGATGGGCGGCACCACCAATATCGTGCCGGGTGACGTCGTCTATCTGCAGGTCGACGTGCCGAAGGGCGAATTCGCCTTCATTTGTTTCACGCCCGACATGAACGATGGAAAGCCACATCTCGCACACGGGATGATCAAACAGATTTCGGTGAAGTAACGCGAGGTGGACATGCGGGCGCGATCTAACCCTTCGACAGCAGGAGCCAGATCGCGCTGGCGAATCCGATCGCCGTCACGGCGTGGCGTACCCACGCCTGCGGCACCTTCTGCGCGAGCCCTGACATCAGATAGCCACCAGCGCTCGAACCCACCGCCATCACGATGCCGATAGGCCAGTTCACCTGACCCATCAGCGCGAACGTGATCGCGGCAATGCCGTTGAAGCAGATGCCGTTGAAGTTCTTGAGGCCGTTCATCTGGTGGATGTTCGTGAGCCCCATGAGGCCGAACACCGCCAGCATCACGATGCCCGCGCCGGCGCCGAAGAAGCCGCCGTAAATGCCTACCGCGAACTGTGCGACAAGCATGCTGGTGGTCGGATTGATCGGGCGTTCGACCACGCCGGTGGGCGACGCGCTGACCCGCGCGCGCAGCCGCTTCATCACTGGCCCCTGAACCGCGAACAGCACCGTGGCGCCGAACACGAGCCAGGGCACCAGTGCGCGGAACTGTTCGTCGGTGGTGGCCAGTAGCAGCGCGGCACCGATGCCACCTCCCAAGATGCTCGGGATCGCGAGACGCAGCGCCCAGCGCTCGACACCGGCCAGTTCGCGCCGATACCCCCACATGCTCGCCATCGAGCCGGGCCAGAGCGCGAGCGTGCTGGTGGCGTTGGCCGACACGGGTGGCACACCCAACGCAAGCAGCGCCGGAAAGGTGAGCAACGTGCCGCCACCAGCGATCGAGTTCACGGCACCACCCACCGCCGAGATGGCGGCGATGACCGCGAGCTGAGAAACCGAAGGGTTGGCCAGCAGCATCAGCGCCGCATCAGCGGCGCATCGCGGCGAGGGCGATACACGCCCATCCCGCGATGAAGCACACGCCGCCGAGCGGCGTGATGGCGCCGAGTGCGCGCACGCCGGTGAGCGTCATCGCGTACAGCGAGCCGGAGAAGAGCACGGTGCCCGCCAGAAAGAGCCAGCCGCTCGCGTTGGCCAACGATCCCGGGAAGCGGCTCACGGTCCACGCCGCTGCCAGCATCGCGAGGGCGTGGTACATCTGGTAGCGGGCACCGGTCTCGAAGACTTCGAGCATGCGCGGCTCGACACGCGCCTTCAGCGCGTGTGCGCCAAACGCGCCGGCCGCGACGCCGATGGCGCCGGAGAGTGCGCCGATGATGATGAAGAGACGTTCCATGTTATGACTTCGGGCCGATCGTGTATTCCTTCGGCGGCGTCGCGCCAAGGAGATGCTGCACGAAGTAATCCCACCGACGGCGCATCATGTAGTTCGAGGCGGCTCCGTAGCCGTGCAGCGCATTCGGAATCATGAGCAGGTCGAAGTCTTTGCCTGCTTTGATCAACGCGTCGACCACCAGCCACGTGTTGTCCGGTGGTACGTTGTCGTCCATCGTGCCGTGCGCGAGTAGCAGCTTGCCCTTGAGGTTCTTCGCGAGCGTCTGATTGGCTTCCTTCTCGTAGTTGTCGACGGCGCCGCTCTTGGTGAGCAGTCCGTGATAGCGCTCGCCCCAGTCGTCCTCGTAGTTGCGGTTGTCGTGATTGCCCGACTCGGAGATGCCGACCTTGAAGAAGTCAGGGTACTGGAACATCGCTGATGCCGTCGCGAAGCCGCCGCCCGAGTGGCCCCACATTCCCGCGCGCTCGAGGTCGATGAAGCGATAGCGTTCGGCCAGCTGCTTCATGCCCGCGATCTGATCGGGAAGCGTGTTGTCGCTCATGCGACCGTAATACGCGTCGTGAAACGACTTCGAGCGCGTCGGATTACCCGTGCCATCGATGGCGACGATGACGAAGCCCAGCTCGGCCAGTGCTTGGTTGTCGCGCGTGGCTGCCGAGAACTGACGGCTACCCACGCTGCCACCCTGCGGGCCTGGGTAGATGTAGTTGATGATCGGGTACTTCTTGGTCGAATCGAGCGTCGTCGGCGTCCACATGAGTCCGTACAGGTCCCACTTGCCGTCGCGGTCCTTCACGGTGATGCGCGTGGGCGGCTTCCAGCCCGCGGCGAGCAGCTTCGAGATATCGCCCTGCTCAAGCGTCGAGATCAGCTTGCCCGTTTTCACGTTGCGCAGCACGGCCGTGGGCGCGAGATCGGGGCGCGACCACCTGTCCACGAACACAGCCCCGTTGGGCGAGAGCGTGGTGTTGTGGTCGCCGTCTTCCGGCGTAAGGAGCGTAAGCCCCTTTCCGTTCATGCCGATGCGATACAGATGACGGAAATACGGGTCACGACCGGCTTCCTTTCCGGCAGCCACGAACCAGATCATGCGCGCCTTCTCGTCGACGCGCTCAACTGAGAGCACCGGACCGTCACCGGTCGTGATCTTCGACTTCAGGGCGCCTGTGGTGAGATCGTAGAGATACAGCTGGCCCCAGTCGTCGCGCTCGGAGAACCAGATCACTTCGTTGGTGCCAGGCAGCACGCGCCAGTTGGCCACGTTATCGCCGCTCTCGAACTGCGTCTTCACTTCTTCCCGCAGCACGTCGCGCACGTCACCGGTGTTCGCGTCGGCGATACGCAGCGTGGCGATCTTGTGGTCACGCGAGTTCGAGAGGAACGCGAGCTTGGAACCATCGGCGTACCACTCCACGTCGGAGAGCTCACCGCCACTGCACGAGATGTGGTCGCACACCGACGACCGGTGCTGATCGGCCGGCATCTTGAATCGCACCACTTTCGGTGACTCCGCCGACAGATCGACGATCACGCGGTGAATCATCGACACGACACTGTCACCCGGAAGCGGATACTTCCACGCGCTCAACTCGGGATGGCCGACCTTGGTTTTCACGAGATACATGTCGCCGACGTTGCGCTGATCCTGCTGAAACGTGGCCATCTTCTTCGAGTCGGGGGACCAGATGAGAATCGCGCGATCGGAGTGAATCCAGCCGGCGTTGTCGGTGGCGTACCCGAAGTCTTTCACGCCGTCGGTGGTGACCTGCGTTTCCTTGTTCGTGGCGACGTCGCGAACCCACAGATTCCAGTCACGGATGAACGCGGCGGTCTTGCCATCGGGAGAGACATGCTCTGGCGGGCTGCCGCCAGGGCGGGCAGCGGGGCGCCCGTTGGCGCGCGCCGGCTCAGCCGGGCAATTGGCGCCAGTCGCGGTGCAGTCGGTCTTGGTGCCCTTGATCGGGTCCACGACCACGAGCGGTGAACTCCCATCGACCTGTCGCACGCGATACGTGAAACGTCCATCGGGAAGCCAGCTCGGCTGTACGCCGGTGCGCGACACCAGGTTCGTCGTGTTGAATCCGAGGAAGCGCTCAGCGCGCACGTAGTCGGCGGCGGTGATCGCACGCGACTGGGCGAATAGCGGTACGGCCAAGAACGGGCTGACAAGAACGGCACAACGTAGAGAACGGCGCATCGGCAGAGTGGGTAGAGGGTGCATACCACTGAAAGTTGTCTCTGCGGCCTGTGTCAGGGAAAGCCCGAATCCCAAGCGACCTGCCACGAGGGATCTTTCGCCTGAATCCTCGGTGCGCTTTTCGGGCACCTCCTGTCAGGACGCCAGCGTGGCGTTCGACCCCTCATTTCCGCTGGAGTGCCTCATGTCCGCCTTACTTCCCAAGAACGTCGGCAGTGTGGACCGCGCCTTGCGCTTCGCCCTCGGCGTCGGCCTCTTGGCCATCGCGTTCACCGGCCCGCAGACGCCGTGGGGCTATCTCGGCTTTATCCCGCTGCTGACGGCGGCTATCGGATCGTGCCCGCTGTACACGATGATGGGCTTCTCCACGTGCGCGGTGCCGAAGCGCCCGTGAGTGACGACCGCGCGCTGCTGCGCGCCGCGGCCGCCGGTGATGCGCAGGCCTTCGAAGTGTTCATGACCGCGCATCAGGCGGCCGTGTTCCGGTATCTGCTCAGCACCACCGGCGATGGCGTGGACGTGGACGACGCGTTGCAGGAGACGTTCATCGCGGCTTGGCGCGGCGCGGCCGCATTTGCGGGGGATACGACGGCGCGAGGGTGGCTGTACGGCATCGCCCGGAACGTGGTTCGGCATCAACTACGGAGACGCGTTGGTGAGCCGACCCACGTGGACTCGGTGGAGCAATTGGCCGAGCAGGCCGGATGGGGCTGCGCCGACCCCGCCGAAACGTTCGGGGAAGCGACGATCGCGCGGGATCTGCTGTCTGTCGCGATGTCGCGTCTCCCTCAGGATGAGTGCGAGATCCTCACGCTGCGTGAACTCGATGGATTCACGGGTGAGGAGACCGCGCAGTTGCTGCAGCTTTCCCTGCCGGCGATGAAGAGTCGCCTGCATCGCGCCCGCATTCATCTCGCGGCAATCGTTCGTGTGCTCGATGGCCCACGCAACACCACCGCCACGGGAGTCGCCCATGGTTGATCAGGGACTCGATACCGTCGTTGCCGGTCTGCGCTGTCGTGACGTGCTCGCCGATCTGTCCGAGTACGTGGACGGGCAGTTGAACGCCGAACGTGTGTCCGCCTTGCAGGCACACCTCGGCTCTTGCGACCGATGCTCGAGATTCGGTGGACACGTGATGAATCTGCTGCACTCGCTGCGCGCCGGCTTGGCCGAGCCGCCCGCGCTCGACGACGGCAGTGTTCGCCGGCTGCGCGACCGGCTGGCCGCTATTACGGCGCCGGCCTGATTACACGAAACGCTACACGGTTTCTCACACCGTGGCTCCGGCGATCGCCGCCGCGGTGCGGAGTCCGACGGCCACGAAGGTGAGCGTTCCGTTGCAGCACGACGCCGTCGGCTGCGCGGGCGCGCCCGCTACCCAGAGATTTTCATGGTCGTGCGCGCGCCCGTGCGCGTCGACCACACTCTGCGCGGGATCGGTGCCCATCCGGCAGCCTCCCACCGGATGCTCCTGCCCGAGATCGTTGGCGCTGTTCTCCATGCGCAGAATCTCGCCGCCGCCGGCCTTGGCCATCGTGCGGAACAGCTCGCGGAGCTGCTCCTCCTGCCAATCCTTCAGCGCCGCGCTCTCCGGCGCGTCCTTGAACGACACGTTCGGCATCGGATCCCCGAACCGGTTGGTCGTCGAGGTGTTCAGCGATAGCGCACTCTCCTTGTCGGGGAGCACGTCGTAGTAGCCGCGTACGCGCGCCGTCGCGCCCTTCGCGCGCTGCTGCCAGTCTTTCATGAGCGCATCGCCGAACAGGATGTTGCCGTCGTCGTCGCGTAGGCGTGGCTCACGTCCCACGCTCGATTCCCAGATGCGCAGGTCGTGGCGCAGATAGCGTGACGAGCGCGGCACCCGCATGAACTGCTTCGACACGAGCGAGTGCTGCACGTTGATGCCGGGGAACAGCTCCATGGGCAAGCGCAGATACGCGTTCACATTGCGATGGCCGGCGAGATACTTGCCAACCAGTCCGCTGCGATTGGCCAGGCCGTTCGGGAATGCGCTGCTCTTCGACAACAGCAGCAGATGCGGCGACCACACGAATCCTGCTGCCAGCACGAAGGTGCCGCCTTCAATGGTGACCTCCTCGCCCGCGGCGTTCGTGCGATTGCCGGTGGCGCGTGAGATACGTCCCGTTTTCGGATCGGCCTCCAGCTTGCGCACCAGCGTTTCGGTTATCAGCGTGATACGCTTGCGTGCGACCAGCGCATCCCACGTGAAGTCGGGCGAGTACTTGGCGCCGGTAGGGCAAATGGGATAACAGGTATCGCATCGCTGGCACGGCGCGCGTCCATCGTGTTGCACGGAGTTCTTCGCACTCGGTGTGCTCCACGTGGCAATACCGGCCTTCGTGGCCCACTGCTGCAACTGCGCGAGATTGTAATTCACCGGCAGCGGCGGCAACGGATACGGCTTGCCGCGCGGATCGAGCGCCACCGGTCCCTGTTCACCGGCCACGCCCATACGCTCTTCAGCCTCCTGATAAAACGGATCGAGGTCGTCGTAGCTGAACGGCCAATCGCTGCCCACGCCGTACATCGATCGCAGCTGGAAGTCCTCCGGCGAATAGCGCGGAGACACGCCACCCCAATGCATCGCGAGTCCACCGACGTTCATGCTGGGTGAGAAGCCCCACGTGGTGCCCGTGGCGTTCTGATCGTCGAGGTGATCCTGCTTCCACGGGCTCTCGCCGTAGGCCCGCCAGCGCTCGCGTGCCTGCACGCGATCGG
Organism: Gemmatimonadales bacterium; assembly: GCA_038210005.1. Lineage (GTDB taxonomy): Bacteria > Gemmatimonadota > Gemmatimonadetes > Gemmatimonadales > Gemmatimonadaceae > Gemmatimonas. The sequence continues at coordinate 3,716 of JBBQXC010000036.1, read as the reverse complement.
CGAAGGGCGTGGTTGGCTTTCCGGCCTCGACGACCAGAATTGACTTGGTGGTTCTTTCGGCGAGCGACGCGGCCATCAGGGCGGCGGTGATACCGCTACCCACGATCACGATGTCGGCACTGTGCGTGATCATGCGCGTGGCTCCGTGGAGACATTGCCCGCGACGGGAAGCGGCTTTCGCGTGGCGTCGCCGAGCGTGCGACACACGCCGGGGGCCACACGTGCGCCGAGCGCGCTATCCCATGCGTCGGGACCCGACGACCAATGGGCCAGCAGCGCGATCGCGATATGGTTCGCGCTGAGAGGCGCCGGTAGCCGGTCACCACCCTGGTCGCGCAGCACGGTGCCAAGCAACTCCTGTCGCTTGGTCATCGGCAGCGCAGCGAAGCCCGTCATTCCGAACTTGCGCGCCAGCAGATCCAGCGCCGTGAGTTGTGCGCGCCACGCCGGTGAAGGATCGGCCGGCAAGTAGCGGATGTCGGCGTAACCGTAGCCGTGCATCTCCTCGGCTACCGGCTCGTAGCCATCGGCCCACGCCACGAACGCGTCAGCCGCTGCGCGAATGGCAGGCGCGCCGAGTGAGGCGGGTAACACGGCGGTGACCACGGCGTCAAGCAGTACGCGATCGAATCCACGCACGCGTGGTGCCGCATTGCTGAGACCCGTCGCGTTACTGGCCGTCGGATCCTTTACCGCGCACGCGGTCGCCGCGGTGCCGACGGTGGCCACACCGGCCGTCAGTGCGCCCGCGGTCTTGAGAAAGCTGCGTCTTGTCGTCATATCCGTGCTCCGTTGCTGGCGCGGCGTTCCACGCGGTCATGGATCGCACCACATATTGCTACTGCATATTACTCCGATGAAGCGGAGGGCGCCGTCCGGCGTTCATCCGAACCGGATCTCGTACGCGAGGAGTGGTCGATGCAGCGCACAGCACAGGCAGTGTGGAAGGGCACGGGCAAAGAAGGCAGCGGCACGCTTACGACGCCAAGCGGTGTGCTGAACGCGCAGCCGTATTCGTTCAAGCTCCGCTTTCAGGACGAAGACGGGCGCAATGGCACGAACCCAGAAGAGCTGATCGCGGCGGCGCACGCCGGCTGCTTCTCGATGGCGCTGTCCTTTCAGTTGGCGGGCGCCGGCTTCACCGCCGACGCGCTGGATACCACCGCCGTGTTGACCATGGAGCCGGTGGATGGCAACCAGACGATTACCAAGATCGTGCTGAAGCTGTCGGCGACCATTCCCGGTATCAGCGCAGAGCAGTTCCAGACCCTGGCCGAAACGGCCAAGGTGAACTGCCCGGTGTCGCGCGTGCTCAAGGCGGACATCCGCCTCGAAGCAACGCTGGCCTGAGTCGCGACCGTGTGCAGAGCGCGAGGACGGCACCGCTTGCCGTCCTCGCGCTCTTTGTTATATATTCATACGTGTGTATACGTGAATCTTTCGACGAGGAAACGATGGCGCAAAAGGTGATGCATCCGGAGTTGCTCGACCTGGTGGCGGACCGCTTCAAGGCCCTCAGTGACCGAGCGCGGCTCAGTCTGTTGCAGGAGCTGCGAGGCGGCTCCTGCACGGTCAACGAACTGGTGGAAGCCACCGGCATGGGACAAGCAAACGTGTCTCGCCATTTGGCTATTCTGTTCAATCACGGGCTCGTGAGCCGAGAGCGCGATGGCGTGTACGTGCGCTATGAGCTGGCCGATGCCGACGTGCTCAAATTGTGCGAATTGGTGTGCGGGCGATTGGAGAGCGAGCTGGCCGAGCGCAAGAAGGTGATCAGCGGGCGCTGATCACCATCTGCTCGAGCTGGCCCATAGGGACGGCGCCGACCTGTCGCGCCACTTCCTTGCCGTCCCGTAGCAACGCGATCGTGGGAATACTCCGGATCGCAAACCGTGCCGCGACGCCCGGATTCCGATCCGTGTCCACCTTCGCCACGATCGCCTGCCCGCGCTGGCGCTTCGCGAACTCCGCGAACACGGGCGCCATACTCTTGCAGGGGCCGCACCAGTCGGCGTAGAAGTCCACCATCACCGGCACCGAGCTGTTGCCGACAACGGTGTCGAAGTTGGCGTCCGTGAGTACCACCGGCGCATCGAGTACCAGCGGCACCCGGCAGGTCCCGCATTTTGGCTGGGCGTCGGCCCGGGACAGGTCGACGCGGTTGAGCTTGCCGCAGGCGGTGCAGGGGAGCACCGCCTTCCTGGCGCTGGTGGTGGTCATCGGGAGGTTGGCGTCGGTGAAGAGTGGGCGTTCGGTCAGCGATTGCTACGCGGCGCGCATCCGAACATACCCGCCTTCCCCAGCATCAGTTCAAGCGGGCAGAAGTTTGTGATGCTCGATTGGAACAGATTGAAGCCCACGAACGCGGTGAAGACCAGGAAGCCGGGATGCACGAAGTAGCCGAGGGCGACCGACGCCATGACGAACAGCCCGGCAATGCGGCGGATGATCTTGTCGTTACACATCTGAATTGCTCCGGTTGAGTTGCCAGTAGAGAAGAGGTACCACCACCATCGTGAGTAGCGTGGCCACAATGGCCCCGCTCATGAGCGCGACGGCCAGCCCCTGGAAGATCGGGTCGAGCACCATCACCAGACCGCCGACCACGACCGCAGCGGCCGTCAGCGCGATCGGACGGAAGCGCACGGCGCCGGCTTCGAGTACCGCGTCGGCCAGCGAACGTCCACGCGCTTCTTCCAGCTGAATGAAGTCCACCAGCAGAATCGAGTTGCGCACGATGATGCCGGCCAGCGCGATCATGCCGATCATGCTGGTGGCGGTGAAGAACGCGCCGCTGATCGCGTGCCCCGGCAGAATGCCGATGAGCGTGAGCGGAATCGGCGCCATGATCACCAGCGGAATGGTAAAGCTCTGGAACCAGCCCACCACGAGCACGTAGATCAGCAGCAGTACGATCGCGAAGGCGAGACCGAGATCGCGGAATACCTCGATCGTCACCTGCCACTCGCCGTCCCACTTGATCGCTGTCTCGCTGACCGTGGCCGGCTGCACCGCGTTGTAACGCGCGATTGACGCGCCATTCACGCGAATGGCATCGAGCTGGCGATTCATGTCGAGGATCGCGTACACGGGACTCTCGATCTCGCGCGCCACGTCACCGGTCACGTAGATAGCGGGCCGCAGGTCCTTGCGGTTGCGCGAACCGTCGCGCGTGCCGTTCACTACCGTCACGAAGCGTGCGAGTGGCTGCGGCCCCTGCGCCGTCGCGATCGGTAGTGCCAACAGCGCTTCCACGCTGCTGCGCTGCTCGAGCGGCAACCGCGGCACGATGGCGATGCCTTCGCGCGCCGTCGGCGAACTCGCCACGCCGGCCGGTGCGCCGGAGAGTGCGAGGTACAGCGTCTGCGTGATCTGCTCGACACTCGCCCCCGACTCGGCCGCCCGCACGCGGTCCACGCGGAATGTGCGCTTGGCCTGCGGGGCCTCGACGGTCCAGTCGACGTCCACCACACCCGGCGTCTTCTCGAACACCTCCTTCACCGCACGCGCCGCCGCCAGTCGGGTGGAGTCGTCGCCGGCATACACTTCCGCCACCAGCGTGGACAGCACCGGCGGACCCGGCGGAATCTCGGCCACCTTGGCCGAGGCCTGATAAAGCCGTGCGATGCTGTCGACGCCCGGACGTACCGCCACGGCGATGGCGTGGCTCTGCCGGTCGCGCTCGCCCTTCGGAAGCAGGTTGACCTGCACATCGG
>JBBQXC010000035.1:0-31501 GCA_038210005.1 Gemmatimonadales bacterium | reverse complement strand
GCATCGCAGTCACCGAGTGGTGGCGACCGTCGTGAGGTTGATCACGAGTACCAGGTGGTTGGTTCCGTTCTGCATCGGCTCGTCTGTCCGCGTGCTCCGACTGACACCAGCACCAAATCAGAAACAGGAGTATCGCGATGCGTACGACCGGCACAGTCAAGTGGTTCAACGATGCCAAGGGCTTCGGATTCATCACCCCGGCGAACGGGCAGAAGGATTGCTTCGTTCACCATTCCGCCATCCAGGGCGGCGGTTTCAAGTCGCTGACCGAAGGCGAGACCGTTGAGTTCGACATCGTGCAGGGCCAGAAGGGTCCGGCCGCTGAGAACGTTACGCGGATGGGTCGCTAATTCGGGCATTCAGCCCTCTCGTCATGAGTGCTTCGCGTAACACGAATCACGCATGACGTCCCGAAGCGCCGTGTGCCCGGACCTCTGTCCGCCACACGGCGCTTCGGCGGTGTCCCCGCTCACCGGGAACCACGCATGATTGACAGCGCACCCGCCGAACGCGCGTTTGATCCGCGCGATACGGCTGCACGCACTTCTTTCTTGTCCTCACACCGCGCCCAGGCTGTCTGCACGCGCGAGTTTGCTCGTTTGTCCGAAGGCCTCGTCGCTGCCACGAAAGTTCTGGCCGTTCAGACGTCGATCGAACCGCCTACGGTTCGCTTGTCGCCCGATCGCTGCATCGTCCAGCTGGGCCCAGTCGCCCTGACGGTCGCGTGGCTGCGCAATGGAAGCGATGTCCCGGCTGCTGGGCAGTTGCTCTGCATCGTGTGGCGTGGCGTCATCGCGCCGCGCGGTGAACACGCTCCCGAACGGCGTGGATGGCGGCAGGTGCCGGCCACTCCGCAGTCGGTCTGGGAAGAGACCTGTCTGCCCTCAGCTACCAGCGAAGCCACGTGGCATTGGCATCCGGAGTCGCTGGAACGCGAAGGCTATGCGTCCCTCGAACTCGCGGGCCGCTGTATCGAACAACTCCGGACGGCCCTTGAGGCGCTCCTTCAGGATGCGCCGATCGACTCCGGTTCAACGACCTAGTAGGACGTGCGCATGACCAAGGAGGCTCCATGAAGGAAGACGCCATCGAATTCGAAGGAGTCGTGTCGGACGTATTGCCCAGCGCGATGTTCCGGGTCGCTCTCGAGAACGGACATTCACTGCTGGCCACCATGGCGGGGAAGATGCGCAAGTTCCGCATCCGCATTCTCGCCGGTGACAAGGTCACGGTCGAAGTCTCGCCGTACGATCTGAGCCGCGGCCGCATCACGTTCCGTCACAAATAGCTCCAGCTCATTGCAGGTCACACGCACGGTGCGTCGCAGTCGTCAGGTCGGGCGGCTGCCGCCGTCGCGGGTAGGGCAGCATCGGGTAGCATAGGGCTTCATCCCCCTCCGGAGTATTCGCCGAATGCGCGCTGTGCGACTTCCCGCCGCGGGTGAGCCCGTGGTCGATGCTGACATACCAGTCCCGGAATGCGGTCCAGGCGACGTCCTCGTTCGCGTCCGCGCCGCAGGCATTTGCCACTCCGACGTGCATTATCGCGCCGGACGCTCACGGGTCGAGCCGTTGCCGCTGACACTCGGCCACGAAGTCGCTGGTGAAATCGTCGCCGTCGGACAGCACGTGCTCAGTCATACTGTCGGCGATGCGGTGTGCCTCCATTATCTGGTCACCTGCGGACAGTGCGACGATTGCTTCGCCGGTCGCGAGCAGTTCTGCGCTACCGGCAAAATGCTCGGGCACTTCACCGACGGCGGATGGGCCGAGTACATCGTAGTTCCGGCCCGGAACGCTGTGCCACTGCCGCACAACGTGCCCTTCGACCAAGGCGCGGTCATGATGTGCTCCTCGGCGACATCGCTGCACGCACTCCGCAAAGGCCGCCTGAGAGTCGGCGAGTCGGTGCTCGTGGTCGGCGCTGGCGGACTGGGGATGTCGGCGGTGCAACTCGCCCGGGCCCTCGGTGCCTCCGATGTGATCGCCGTAGATCGGGACCCGAAGAAGCTGGCGCTGGCCGAGCGCTTCGGCGCACGCACGATCGGGGCAACCGATCGCTCGCCCGACGACATCGTGGCGCAGGTGCGGCAGATGACCAATGGGCGCGGCGTCGATGTGGCGCTCGAGCTGGTGGGATCCGCCGACACGATGCGAACCGCTCTGCAGTCGCTGGCGCCCTTGGGTCGCGCGGTGGTGGTGGGGCTGTCCGATATCAGTTTGCCGGTCGATACCTATCGCGACCTGATCGGCCGCGAAGCGGAGATGATCGGGTCCAACGATCATCTACTGAGCGAGCTGTACGAATTGCTCGAGATGGCCGAGAAAGGCATTCTCGACCTCACCGACGTGGTCACGCACACGGTGCCGCTGCAGGCGCTCGAGATCAACGGTGTGCTGGACGCACTTGATCGGTACGAGGCTCCCGTGAGGACCGTCGTCCTACCGTAGCGTAGACATTGCATCGACGCACGTGCGAGTCATCTGGAAGACACTATGGCAACATGATGTCATTCAGGAAGAACGCGGACAGTTCTGCCCGTCCCTGAAGACCGGCTTTGCGGTACACCTCGACTGCGTGCTGCCGCACCGTCCGCTCCGACCGCTCCAACTGCGCGGCCGCCTGCTTGTGCCCCGTCCCTTTCAGGATCAACAGGGCGACATCGCGCTCCGCGCGCGTGAGCTGCCAGGCATCAAACTGCCGGTTTATGGCTTCCGAGAAGCCGACCAGCGCCGACTCGGCGCTCCGTCGCCACGCGTCGCGTTCGGTCTGTCGCTGGGCCACCAACCGCTCACTCTCCTCGAGCGACAGGCGGGTGCGGCTCAGGGCCGCGGACGATCGACGCCATCCGAGAAACAGCACGACGGCGAACGTGAAACTCCACGCGACCATGCCGATCTCGAAGAACACATGGAGCGACCAGATGCTGTCGGGGGCGTCGAGAATCAGATCGACCAGTCCCCCTACGACCACGAATACCAGAAAGACCGCCATCACCACAGGCACGGGCCCGCGGAAGTCGGTGGACGGCTCGTCGTCGTCCGTATGGCGTGAATCGGCCCGAAAAACTCCCCTCTCCGACATATGTCGCGCTCCAAAGTAGGCACTTGCCGGATACTCTCCCGGCAGGAACGGGCCCATGCTGTGGGTAACACCATGACGTCCCCACTACACAGGAACGTACTATGTCCTTCCTTCCGACACCGCTACATCCGCTGATCGTCCACCTGCCGATCGCGATGACTGTGCTTTTACCACTGTTCGGCCTCGGCGCGCTGATCGCCATCCGGCGCGGCGGGCGTGTGCTGCCAGTCTGGGGACTGGCCACCGCCATGATCGCCCTAACGATCGGCAGCGGCCTGCTGGCCAAGGAGACGGGCGAAGACGAAGAGGACGCCGTCGAGAACGTCGTGCCGCGGGAGTCGCTCCACACCCATGAAGAGGCGGCCGACGCGTTCCTGCTGGCGACGGGCGTCGTGCTGGTGATCGCCGGGGTCGGTTTCGTTCGTGGCGGTGTCGGTTCGACCGCCCGCGCGGTGGCCGCAGCGGGGACACTCGCCGTGGTCGGCTTCGGCTACAACGTGGGGCACACCGGCGGGCAGCTCGTCTATCGGGACGGCGCCGCGTCGGCCTACACGACGCCTGGCGGGCGATAGCCTAGCTCGAGCAGATGCTGGACCGAGAGAAAGTGTGGTTGGGGAATGGCGTCCCACTCGCACCAGCGCCATTCCGCGCATTTCTCCGGCTCTAGCACGCGGGGCGAACCGACCGCCGCCGTGGCGAGCACGAACAGGGTGACGTAGTGCTTCTGCTCCACTTCGAAAATGTCATTGGTGTACGGACCGAAGCCGGTCACCGTGGCATCGAGACCGGTCTCTTCGGCGACTTCACGGATGGCGCAGTCGGCGATCGACTCGCCGTGCTCCAGATGGCCGCCAGGGAACTGCCAGGTGTTGTTCCCCTGCGTACCGCCCAGTCGGCGGCCCACCAGTACGCGACCGTCGCGGATCACGATGACGGCGACGCCGACGCGGGGCTCCTTCGCACGTGGCGCGAGCCCTACTTCCATACCACGATCTCGTCGAGCGGCTTGCGCGACAGGTCAGGGACTTTCGCATCGAGGGCGGGATAGCCGACCGGCATCACGAGCATCGCCTTCTCGTTGGCCGGCCGCTCCAACAACTCGCCTAGGAATCCCATGGGGTTCGGCGTATGGGTCAGCGTGACGAGCCCCATCGTATGGATCGCGGCGATAAACAATCCGGCCGCAATGCCGCAGGACTCCTGCGTGTAGAAATGCGTGCGTTTCTCGCCGTCGGGGAAGAATCCGTAGGATTGCCGAAAGAGTACGACCACCCACGGCGCGTCGGTGAGGTGCGGCTTGTGTTCGTCGGTGCCGAGGGGCGCCAACGCGTCGAGCCACTCAGGCGTCGCACGGCCGGCGTAGAACACGCGCTCCTCCGCCTCGGCGGCGGCGCGCATTTGCTGTTTCAACGTGTCGTCTGACACGGCGGCGAACGTCCACGGCTGTTGATGCGCGCCACTCGGCGCGGTTCCCGCCGTGCGTATCGCCAGCTCGATGAGTTCACGCGGCACCGGGTCGGTACTGAAATGCCGCGTCGTTCGGCGCCGGTCCATGTGTGCGTAGTAGTCACGCGCGCGCGTCAGGGACTCGTGCGGAGCGAGGCGCTCGAAAGACAGGGGGACGAACGGAGGGATGGTCATTCTGCGCGGAGATGACGGGGGGTAAACGGACGAGGGGCGCTAGGAATAGACGGCGCCAGAAATGAACGGCGCTAGGAATCAGGGGCGCCAGGAATCAGGGGCGCCAGGAATCAGGGGCGCTAGGAATAAGCAGCGAGAACAGCGACAAACGGAATGGCCAACAGCGCATGCGATCCTGGCCGTTCCGCCGTTTATTCCTGGCGCTGTCTATTCCTGGCGCTGTCTATTCCTGGCGCTGTCTATTCCTGGCGCCGTTCATTCCTGGCGCCGTTCATTCCTAGCGCCCCTGATTCCTGGCGCCGTTTGCCGGTGACTACGGCCACGGTAATGTGATCACCGGGAATCGCGGCCGCGCCGTTGGGTCGTCGTTGCCGCTCATGAACGTCGCGATGTCGTGGCGCGCGGAAGCGACGTGTGCTTGGACGGCGGCGTCGGTGGACGACATGCCTGCAAGCTGGGTATCGAGCGACTTCAGATGCATCAGCGCGGCGGCGCGCACGTCGGGCATGGCGCGCTTGTCGCCGGCGAGATCGAGGATCTCGTCGAGGGCGGCACGCTGGGCGGCACGCTGCACGGCCTTCTCGGGCGCGGCGGTCGCCTGGGTGTTGCCCCAGGTGCGCTGCACGACAGTGCGCAGCACTTCGTCGAGCGAGAGGGCGGCGTTGTCGCGTCCCGCAATCAGCACCACGCGCGCGAGGCGCTCGCGGTCGAGCAGGTAGCCGATCACTTCCGTGGCCAGTCCACCGGCGAGCGTGACGGCGTCGAACGTGGTGCCACCCTGACTGTCGATCCACGTCATATCGGCGTTGAAGCCGGGCGGCGCGGGCGGAATCATCTTCTGCACGCGCTCGGGGACCGTGAGCTCGGACGGCTGAACGGCGTCGAGCGCCATGGTGAGGGCGCGACGCTGCGTCGCGGCCGGCACGATGGTGGTGGGCGTCTGTCCGTCGCCGCGGAGCGTGAAGGTGAAGTCCATCCCGCCCACATTCTTCGCGAGTCCTTCGAGCGAGTAACGGTGATGCAGGTACACGTGCGCGAACCGCATGTTGAGTAGTGCCATCGGCTCGCCCGGCTTGATCGCGCGTTCGTCGAACTTGTCCATCAACACGCGACGCAGCTTCGACGTGCGCTCGACGGCGTCGAACATCGTGGCGCCTTCCACCCAGCGCGTCACTTCCGGAATCGACCCGTTGGCGTTGGCGTACTGGTCATTGACGAAGCGAATGTTGCGCGCAAAACCATCCTTCATGATCGCGTCCAGTCCCTTCGCTTCCGACGCGCTGTCGGCGTACCACGTGTAGCCAAGCTTGATCGCGAGCGTGTCCCACGCGCCGGGGCCTTTGCGATAGGCATCGCGCAGATCGGGCGTGCCATCGGCGGCGAGCGTGATGAGCGGATACGGATAATCCATCACCGACGTGCGGCCCTGCGCATGCGCGATGTAGTTGTGCGACAGGCCGAGCGTGTGTCCGATCTCGTGGGCTGCATGCTGACGACGGCGCGACATCGCGAACGTTTCGGCGTCCACATTCGGACCACGCGGACCGGAGGCCGGTACGGTGCCCGCCCAGATGTTGTAGTCGACCAGCGAACGCCAAGCGTCCATCCGCACCATGGCGCGGATGATTTCACCGGTACGCGGATCACTGTAGCTGGGGCCCACGCTCGGGCCGGGACCGGAGCGGTGCACCCACATCAGCATGTTGTAGCGGGCGTCCATCGGATCGGCGCCGGCGGGCAAGTCGAGCACGCGGAAGGCGTTCTTGAAGCCAGCGGCTTCGAAGACCTTGGCCCACCAGTTGCCGCCCTGTCGCAGCGCTTCGCGGTACTGCGTCGGGATACCGGGATCGAGGTAGTACGTGACCGGCGTGACGGGCTCCACGAGCTCCCCGCGGCGGTACGCCGCGGGATCCTTCGGCACGAGACGCCAGCGGTTGATGAAGCCCGCGCGATAGCTGCCGTCGAAGCCCTGCGAGAGATCGGCGAACTGCGTGCCACCGTAGCCGAAGCGCGGATCGTAGGCGCGCGGGCGGTAGCTGGTGGGGTCGGGGAGCACGACCAGCGAGTGGTGCTCCTCGAAGGTCATGGCTTTGGGGTCGGGCGCCCCGCGGCGCGCGAGACCACCGGGCGCGTCGCTGACAAACGTGAGCACGGCGTGCACTTCCGCGTTCTTCGGAAAGGCCTTGGTGCGCGCCGTATCGAGCCAGCTACGGGTCGCATCCACGCGATACGCGCCGGCCGCACCGCCGGCGCCGACACCACCGGGTCCGGCGCCGCCACGGAGGGCGTCCGCCACGCCGTAGGCATCAGCCAGGAACAGCGACGTGGCATCGACGGTGGTGACGCCGTCCTTCTCGCCGTCGACCACGAACGAGGCCACGACCGAACGCGGGAAGGCGTCGGATGCCGCCTGCTGGTTGCCGGCGTCCCCGTTCGGCGCCCGCACGCTCCAGTTGTCACGCACCATGAGCACCCGGTTGCCGCGGCGCTCGAGGCGCACGACCACGCTCTGCCCCATCTGGGCGCGATCGAGACCGGGGCCGTTGCTCTGCCCGAGTCCGGTCGAGAGGGTCACCTGATGCAAGAAATCCTTCCCCATCTGCGCGGCGGGAATGTCGAGCAGAGCCCGGTTACGGGCCTCATCGACGCGGACGCGCAGGAAGGGGGCGTCGGGAGCCTGGGCCGGCAATACAGACGTGACGCCGGCGAGGGCGACCGCCGCGGCCACGAGGAGTCGCGGGAGCGAATGGGGGCGAAGCGGGGACATGTGGCGCGGGACAAGGTGGACAGTCGGAGAACTTCCGATTGTAGCACTGGTGGAGCGGGGCGCGCTATGCGGCGGCCCGTGAAGCAGGGCTCGAGCTCGCAGTTACGGGCGGTGGTACTCATGACCCCGAACTTCGACTCAACACTCGACACTCACGTGAGTCCTGAGTGTTGAGTCGAAGTTTGGGGTCGCGAGTGAACTCGATCGGCACGCGCCCGTTACTGCGCTATGACCACTCCCGTCGCAGAAGCGTGACACGAGGTGGCGTTCTACCGATGTTCGCCTCCTCCACACCTCGAGTCACTCATGATCATCATGAAATCGTCGTGGCCGCGCGTGCTCTGGCCATTGGCCTGCGCCACCGTGCCCTTCTCGCTTCCTTCCTCGATCGCAGCACAGTCGCGTCCCGGTGCCGTCTCAGGCGTGGTGACGACCGCCGAGGGCAATCGCCCGGTAGAGCGCGCCACGATGTCGGTGAGTGGTCGCGATGGGCGCGCCACGACCGACGTCTCCGGACGCTATCAGATCGCCGAACTGCCGTCCGGACAGTACTGGATCGTGGCCCGCGCGATCGGCCTTCTGCCGGACAGCGTGCAGATCACGGTCGTCGCCGCGCAATCCGTCCGCGCCAATCTCGCGCTCCGACGTTCGGCCAATACGCTGCAGCAGGTCGCGATCACCGCGCAGAAGCGCAGCGAGTCGGCCCAGGAGGTGCCGGTGGCCGTCACGGCCCTGACCGCCGACTTTCTCACCAAACAGAGCGTCCAGCAGTTCGACGCCCTTTCGGCGTTTGTGCCGGGGCTCAACGTGCAGCTACAGAGCCCGAACAACCCGGGCTTCGTGATCCGCGGCATCACCTCCGACGACGGCACCAGCTACGTCGAGCCGCGCGTATCTGTGTTTCAGGACGGCGTGTCCATCTCGAAGTCGCGCGGGTCGGTGGTCGAACTGTTCGACCTTGAGCGCGTGGAAGTATTGAAGGGTCCGCAGGGCACGTTGTTCGGACGAGGCGCCCAGATCGGCGCGGTACACGTCATCCAGAACAAGGCGCAGAATACGCGTGAATCGTCGGTTGCGATCGGCGGCGGAACGTTCAACGAGCTGTACGCCAACGGCATGGTGAACACGCCGTTGATCTCCGGCAAGCTGTTCGGACGGGTGGCCGCGATTTACAACAAGCGCGACGGCTTCATCACCAACGCCGCCGGCGGCACGCTCAACGGCAAGAACACCGGTGCCGTCCGCGCGTCGCTGCGCTGGCTGCCGACGACCACCTCGACGGTCGACATCATCGTCAACGCGCAGACGGACGACTCACCGGGCACGTCGTTCAAGAGCACGCGCTTCGCGCCGCCAGCCGGCAATACCACCCCATTCGAGCGCGCGGGTCTCAACGGCGGCGACTCCCTTTCGATCAATCGGCAGGTCGGCGGACTCACACTGCTCTACAATCAGCAGCTCTCGCCCGCCTGGACACTCACCAGCATTTCGGCTGGCCGCCGCTTCTATAGCGATGAAGCGTTCGACGCCGACGGGACCTTGGCGCCCGTGCTGCAGTTCCGTGAGGTTTCTGAAGGCAGTCAGGCCAGCCAGGAGTTGCGATTCGCGTACGATCGCGGCGGTCACCTGACTGGCTTCGCGGGCGCGAGCGGATTCTGGGAGCAGGGCAGCCAACGCGTGCCGTTCAGCACCGACGAGCGCAGTCTGTTTGCACTGCTCGCGGGTCAGCCGATCGTCAACGCCGATGGCACGGCCAATCTCAGTATCGTCAACAGTCCGCAGACCGGCCGACCGTTCAAGACGTCGCACACCGAACAGTATCAGAACTTCGGTCAAACGACGGCCGCCGAAGTGTTTGCCGATGCTACGTACAAAGTGTCCCGGTTGAGCCTCACGGCCGGCATGCGTGGTACATACGAGCAGGTCAAGAACGCGTACGACGTGAAGAACAGCGCCACGCCGGGATCCCTCGGTGCCCTGCTCGGCGCCGCGCCGAACAACCTCTTCGCACCGACCAACGGCCGGAAAGAAGGCACGGGCGTATTCCGCGCTGTGGTCGGCCGCGCCATCGCCAACTACGATCTCGGCGCCGACTACATGGCGTACGCGTCGTTCTCGAAGGGCCGTCGCCCCAACGTGGTCGTGGTCAATGCGGCCGCCGTGCGCACGTTGAACGAAGAGACGGTGCTCAGCACCGAAGGTGGTCTCAAGGGGCAGTTCGCCGGTGGACGCGCCCAGTTCGATGTGAGCGCGTTCAACTATCGGTACAACAACTTCCAGACGTCAATCACGCGCCTCACACCGACCGGCTTGGTGAACGAAACGCTCGACGGCGGCCGCGCGAAGGCATGGGGCTTCGAAGGCAGTGTGCGCGGACAAGTGAACGCGATGACCTCCGTGTTCGCGACCGTGGGCTATACGGACGCGAAGTTCGACAGCACCGACGCCAACGGCAACAAGCAGGCGCGCGCCGGTAACCGCTTCCGGCTCACGCCGATGCACAGCTATTCCGCCGGATTCAATATCGACGCCGCCAAACATCGGTTTGGACAGCTGTTCGTCTCGCCGAATACCACCTATCGCGGCAAAGTGTTCTTCGAGGACACCAACCTGCCGGCGATCTCGGAGAAGGGCCAGCTGCTGTTCAATCTGCGCACGGGCCTCCGCCTGCCGGACAATCGCACGGAGCTCACGGTGATCGCGCGCAATCTGTTCAACCAACAGTACATCATCGACGCCGGCAACACCGGCGGCGCGTTCGGCATTCCGACGTTCATCGCGGGCGCACCGCAATTCATCACGGTCCAGCTGTCGCGTCGGTTCTAGGACGTCGCGTCGAAGCCGCAACAGCATCAGCAACAGCAACAGCAACAGCAACAGCCGGAACACGGATGAACGGAAACGGCACCGCAAAGCACAGATCAGCCAACGGCGCCGAGATAGTTGATCTCGGCGCCGTTTCGCTGATCCGTGTCGTTTCCGTGTGATCCGCGGTCTCCGTGTTCTGGCTGTTGCTTTTGCTTTAGTAGCACCCGACACCAATCACTCTCGCTGAAACTCCGCCGACACCAGACGCCGCTTGTCGCCGGGCTGCGTGCGCACCACGATGGTCTCACCGTTCACGCGCGCTCGCACCGAGATCGGTTCGCGCGTACCGAACCAGCGGATCGCACGATCCACCGTCGGCACACCCGGCGGGATACCCGCGGCGCGCACGCCGTCGAACTCCACTGTGTCGCGGCCCAATCCCAAGTAGCCACGCGGACGCGCAATGAGCACACTCACGCTGTCGGCGCGGGCAGCAGGCGGAGCGGGAAAACGGAAGTTCACAACGCGACTGGAACGCGGGAACGGCATTCGGAACACATGCAGGATCACCGCGCTGTCGGGGCTCGCCACCTCGAATTCATAGCGTTCGCTCGGCGACGCGCGGAATGGCCCCCAGCGCCCCGTGTGTGAGGTCACCGCGCGATACACCGGCGCACCGACACGCTGGCCCGTTGCCGCGTCGACGGCATGTACCGTGATCGCCGCGTTGGCGAGCGGGAGATTGGTCGGACTCGCGTTCACGTTGCCGCTCACCATTCCCTCGAGCACCGCGACGGTATCGGCCACGATGTCCATGTGCGTGGGCGCACGTCCCGTGATGAAGCGATACTGCGCGCGAAACGCGGCCGGCCCGAAGGCCACTTCGCGATGATCGGTGCCGGGCAACACCACGTTCAGCGCTCCGCGCAGCGCCGGGCCCGTGGCATCCACGTTCGTCGGCGTACCCTTCATGCCGAGTCCGGCGCCGTCGGCCTGTGCGTACTTGTCGAGGGAGTCCGAACGGAGGGCGAGAAACTTCACACCCGGCACCACTTCACTGCCGCGATTCAGAGCGCGGAGATACGGGCCGGCGCCGTTGAATTCGCCGTCGGGCTGCACGGTGGGAATGGCGAACACGCCATGGTTGGGCGTGCCGCCGGTAACGACGTGCGACACATGCGCGGCGCCGCCACCGTAGCGCACGTAGTTGCGGATCGTCATGCCGCCGCGCGAACTCCCCACCAGCGCGACCTTCTTGGAACCCGTCGTGACCAGCACACGCGTCACGAAGGCTGCAAGGGCGGCCGTCTGGTCTTCCGGTGTCGAGCGATTCAGCTCGATCGCCGTGATCGTGCTCGACGCCGACGGATTGGGCAGATCGACGGCGAACAGACGCGACGCCGGATAGCTGTTCGACTCGAACCGCCAGATCACGTTGTCCCAGAGACCGGCATGGTCGCCATTGCCGTGGACGAAGATCACCGGCGTCTGGGCCGTGGCGGCCAACGGAAAGACGGTCGTGGCGAACAGGAACACCAGCGCGCGGCGCAGCGCCGGGCGGCGCATCTCTGGGCGAAAGCGGGGGAGCAGTGGGGTGGCCATGCCGAGAATGTATTCCCGTGCGGCCAAAGCGACCGCGAAGTCGGAAATCCGTTACCGAACGTTCTTGTGGCCCACCCCGTTCGACCCTAGCGTTCAAGCATCAGTCCGCCGGCTCGCCTCCCACCCGCGAGCGCACCACGCCTACACAGCGGTCCATCACGAACGTCTTACCTACCCGTGCAATGACGCCTGCGCGCCATGCCGCAATCACCGGCTGGGGTGAAGCGCTCCCGCCCGCCATCCTCTCCAACGACGATCTCTCGACCTTTCTCGAGACGTCCGACGAGTGGATTACGCAGCGCACCGGCATGAAGGAACGCCGCGTGTCGCACATTTCGGCCATCGAGATGGCCACCATTGCCTCGGCGCGCGCTCTGGCCTGCGCCGGCCTCGAAGCGGGTGAGGTGGACCTCATCATCTACGGCGGCTGCAGCAACGAGGAGGCCGTCCCCAACAGTGCCTCCGGCGTGCAGATCGCGCTCGGCGCCACGCGCGCCGCCGCGATGGACGTCAACACGGCCTGTACCAGCTTCCTGTACGGCCTCTCAACCGCCACCGCGATGATCCAGACCGGCGTGGTGCGTAACGCGATCGTGATCGGCGTGGAGCTCATCAGCCGCTACATGGATTGGAGCAATCGCAACGTGGCGGTGCTGTTCGGCGATGGCGCTGCCGCCGTGGTGCTGCAGGCCACCGACAATGTGGAAGGGGTGATCGGCACGGTGCTCGGCTGTGACGCGGAAGCACGGCAGAGTCTGCGCGTGCGCGGCATCGGCTGCGGCTATGCAAATCGCGAGGTTTCCCTGGGCGACACGCTGTGGGATTTCGACGGGCAGGTGATCTTCAAGCGCGCCGTGCACGGCATGAGCGAAGCCGCAGCGCGCGTGCTGCGCGAGGCCAATGTGTCGGCCGACGACATCGATCTCGTGGTGCCGCATCAGGCCAACTTGCGGATCATCGAGGCGGTGGCCAAGTACACCGGGATCGGTATGGATCGCGTCATGGTAACCGTACACAAGTACGGCAACATGAGCGCGGCCACCGTGCCGGTGAGTCTGGTCGACGCGCTCAAGGAAGGACGCGTCAAGCCCGGCAGCCTGTTGCTGATGCCCGGATTCGGTGGCGGACTCACCTTCGGCGCGCTCCTCGTTCGGTGGGGGCAGCGCACGACACCGCTTGGCGAATCGTCGATCGTGATGCCCCCCTGCGAACAGACCGCGCTCGAACTCGTGAATGAGATTCGCGCCAAGCAGGATCCGCACGGCCGCTCGCTGCGCGGACTCATGGAGCCCGTGTTCGCTGAATCGAGGAGTGCATCATGACGCGTCTGACGGCCTCGGCACTGGCCTGCGCCCTCGCTGCGCAGCCGCTGCAGGCCCAGAAAGCGAAAGCACTCTCGGGCGCACCGAACACGGCGGCGATGCTCACCGCGCTCGATGCGAAGGCCGAGCACTACGCCGACGTCGCGAAACAGATCTGGGGTTTCGCCGAAGTGGGCTTCATGGAAGTGAAAAGCACGGCGCTGCTGCAATCCGAACTCAAGAATGCAGGCTTCACGATCACGGCGGGCGTGGCCGGTGAGCCAACGGCATTCGTGGCCGAATACGGCAGCGGCAAGCCGGTGATCGCGCTGCTCGGTGAGTTCGATGCGCTGCCGGGTCTTTCACAGGATGCTACGCCGTCGCGCAATCCGCTCATCGCGGGTGGCGCTGGTCACGGCTGCGGCCACCATCTCTTCGGCACCGCCAGCACGGCGGCGGCGATCGGGCTGAAGAGCTGGATGCAGGCGAACAACGTGAAGGGTACGCTGCGCATGATCGGGACGCCGGCGGAAGAAGGCGGCTCGGGCAAGGTGTACATGGTGCGCGACGGCCTATTCAACGACGTCGATGCGGTGATCGCGTGGCATCCCGGAGATGAGAACTCGATCATCGGCGAGCGCACGATGGCGAATATCAGCGGCAAGTTCCGCTTCAAGGGGATCAGCGCGCACGCCGCGATGTCGCCCGAACGCGGCCGTTCGGCGCTCGACGGCGTGGAGGTGATGAACGTCATGACGAACTATCTGCGCGAGCACATCCCCGACGGCACGCGCATTCACTACGTGATCACCGACGGCGGTCGCGCGCCGAATGTCGTGCCCGACGACGCCGAGGTGTACTACTACGTGCGCCACGTCGATATGAAGGTCGTGAACGACGTGTGGTCGCGCGTGGTGAATGCCGCGAAGGGCGCCGCGATGGGGACTGGCACCAGCTACGAACTGCAGCTCACGGGCTCGGTGTACTCGTTGCTGCCGAACGAAACGCTGGCCAAGGTACAGCAGCGGATGCTCGAGCGGGTTGGCGGCTACACCATGACGCCGGCGGAGCGCGCGTTCGCCGAGCAGCTGCAACAGTCGGCGCAGTTCATGCCGCAGCCGCTCTCGAACACCGCGCGGATCAAGCCGCTCACGATCGGCGCGGCAGGATCGGCATCGACCGATGTGGGTGACATCAGCTGGGTCGTGCCCACGGTACAGTTGTCGGCGGCGACGTGGGTACCGGGCACGGCGGCGCACTCCTGGCAGGCCGTCGCGGCCGGCGGCATGAGTCTTGGCTCGAAGGGGATGATGGTGGCGGCCAAGACGATGGCGCTGACCGGCGCTGAGCTGTTCCAGTCGCCGACCACGATCGCAACGGCGAAGGCCGAACTCGACACGCGTCGCGGTGCCGACTTCACATACAGCACTGTCCTCGGCACGCAGAAGCCGCCGTTGGATTACCGCAAAGGCAGCGTCCCCGCAGCGAACAAATAGTCGTCAAGGACACGTCCGCGAACGTCACCAGATCAAGTCGGTGAGTTTGGCGCCATTGGTGCGTCGTGACCCGATCTCTTTGCGCAGGATCACGATCTGACCGGCGTGGTAGGCCCCGTGTTCGGCCACGCCGTCAGCCATGGTCGCGACGTTGTAGTCCTGCTTCTCGACGACCTTGAGAAAACCCTGCGACATCACTTCACACACACGCACGGCCATCGAGCGGTACGCGTTGGCCATGCGGACCTGTGAGTCCTCCCAGGCGGCGGCCGTGCACGGAATGGGAATGCGCGGCCAGTCCTCTTCCGGCGTCGGCTCCTCGAGCGCCAGTCCATCCATGCGCAGTCTGGCGCGTTCGGCGCGCGCGGTCACGTGTAGCACGATCTCCCAGACGGTTTTCATACTCCGAATAGGGCGCTCGACGGCGTCGGCCGCGTTCATCCCCTGAAGCGCTTCACGCAGGGAGGGACCGTGCCACATCGGTCCGGTAATGGTGCGACGCAATCGTCCGGACAGGTGCCGAGCGTAGTCCATATAGACGTACTCGGGGTGACGGACAGGCTTTGACTCGGACTCTTCGATCGGCATGGGAGTTCCTCCGGTGTTGGGGAACTCCCAATAGAACGATAGTGCGTCAGCGCACTGTCAGCGCACTGTCAGCGCCGCGCTTTGCCAGCCGACGGATGTGCTGGTCAAGCGCTGATCGAGCGCCAAGACGACGTTCGGGCCCTGCCGAACGAGACTGAAGCGATCGAGATCGCGCGTCATTCGGCCGCTCACGTGCGCCCCATCCGGACTGAAGCGTGCCTTGTGTTTAGGGCAGTAGAGCTGCTGCGCGCCTTCACGCCACTGCAGATCGGCACCTTTGTGCGGGCACTCGAGTGAGAACGCGTAGAGGGTCCCCTTCCATCGGGCCAGCGCCACGCCATCCGCCGCGTCGACCGACACGCCATCGGTTGCCGGGATGGTGTAGGTGCGCGTGCGGGGACCGGTAGCGACTGGAGTTATGGCCCGCACGCTGTCGGCGAGGGCATCACCGGCCACGAGGCCGTCGAGCATCAGGGCGGAACCGACGGCCACAGCCGCACGGCGGAGAAATAGGCGGCGGTCGAGGAGACCACAGGAATGGATCGTCATGGTGTACTCCGGTCGGGGGCAGCGGGCGGCGTCGAATCACCGTCCTGCCCTCAACATCGACCCATCGGAGTCATCGCCATATCCGACGTGTGTGCCGTTGTGCTCCACGGCGACACACGTCGGATGGGGTGCGTCATTTGCCGGATGACGCGAGAACTGACTTACGGCGCCTTGCGATCGTGCCGGTCGAGCGCGTCGTCGAGCTTCTGCTGCCCCTTGCCCAAAGCTTGCTGGGCCTCGCCCTTGAGCACCTCGGCTTTGCCCTTGAGCTGCTCAGACGTGTCGTCGGTCAGCCCACCCATCGCGTTCCGGGCCCGGCCCTTCATCTCTTCCGCCGTCCCCTTGGCGCGGTTCAAGAGGCCTTTCTCGTTCAGGTCGAGATCATCGGCATGGTTCTTATCGGTCATGACATCCTCCGCTGAATGACGGCTGACTGCGGCCCAGTTCGCCTGGGCACGCGCCAGCAAGGGGGCGCTGACTGCGCCCAACCTCTGCCGGTGCATTCGCCGTGCCAGCGGGACGAATGTGCGGCGCGCCACAACCGACTTATTCGAGCTCCTTCCAGACGGTTGCCAGCAGGCCGAGGCTAACGAGCGAAGCGAGCACAGGCGACCAGAGGATCGGCGCGTGGAGGAAATAGCTGGCCACGCCGACGACCAATGGAATGGCCGCCGCGATCGCCGCACTGCGTCGCCGAGTACGCAGCAGTCGCCAGGTCTGCCCCACGCTGACCAAAAGCACCACGGCGATCGCGGCCCGCTCCGGGTGGTCGAGGGCCGCCGGCACAACGGGGTCGCCCACCAGTACGGACACCGCGAGCAAGGCGGCGAGGAGCCCCGCCAACGAGCCGTAGTAGCCGGTGATCAGTCGCAGACGCGCCGACGGTGCTCCGCTCTCTATCAGCTCGATATCTGGCCTGCGCGGGGAGAGCGACGCGGTCATGGTGGAATTGGCAGGAACAAGGCGGCATCACGACAGGGGGCAATCGCAAGAGTGACACGCAAGACGCGGCCACGCAACCGACTATTTTCCGGCATGTCGTCATTGCCACCCGCCAGCTCGGCACCTACGGAAGCGCTACACACCGACGCGGGGCTGCACCTGCTGCGCTTCACGCGCGACGGTGACCTGCTGGTGTTCGACGAGAAGCGGCCGGGCGACGGCTTCGCGCAGTTCTACAGTCTCGAGCGCAACGAACTGCGCAAGTTCGTCCGCGAGGCGGTGCGCACCAAGCTCGAGCGCGTGCGCGAGCGGGATCTCTGCCAGTCGGCGTTCGACCGGTATCGTGCGTATCTCGCCACCTTGCCGCCGGAAAGGACGCCCACGCCGCGCAGAATGGTGCAGGCGGCGCGTCGGTCGGCCAACGTAGATCAGGGAGCGAGCGTCGAGCTCGCGGAGTTGTACGATCATCTCGACGTGCGTGATCCATGTCCGCTGTTCGTGACCGGACGAGCCGGCACCGGCAAGAGCACCGTGCTACGGCAGCTGGCCGCCGCGCAGGGCAGCAAATGCGTGGTGCTCGCGCCCACCGGTCTCGCCGCGCTCAACGCGGGCGGACAGACCATTCACTCGTTCTTCCGCTTTCCGCTCAAGCCGCTCACCGCACGCGACATTCAAGGCGGAAAGTGGCTGCAGGTGGCGCGGAAGCTCGACATGCTCATCATCGACGAGATCTCGATGGTTCGCGCCGACGTCGTGGACGGCATCGATGTCGCCATGCGCTTGGCGAAGGGCAATGACCTGCCGTTCGGTGGCGTTCGCCTCGTGATGTTCGGCGACCCGTTCCAGCTGCCGCCGATCGTGTCGAAGGAGCAGTCGAGTGCGTTCGGTGACCTGTGGTACGACACGCCGCACTTCTTCGACGCCGCCGTCTTCAAGTACGCCCCGTTGTCCACGATCGAATTCCGCACCGTGTATCGTCAGCGCGATCCGGTGTGGATTGCGCTGCTGGATCGCGTGCGTACCGCGACACCCACCGGGGACGACTACCGATTGCTGCACACGCGCATCGCCCGCGCCACGAACGACGAACTCGACGAGACGATCATTCTTACCGCGCGACGTCTCGACGCCGAGCGCGTGAATCAGCGTCGCCTCGATACGCTCGATGATGCACCGGCCACGTTCGCAGCCGAACGCAGCGGCACGTTTGGCTCGCAGGTTGGCACCGGCACATTCAGACAGGATCCGGCCCCTGACCCGCTCGTGCTCAAGCGCGGCGCCCGCGTGATGTTCGTGAAGAACGATTCCGAAGAGAATTGGGTGAACGGCTCACTGGGCGAAGTGCAGGTCATCAGCGCCACAGGAGCCATCATAAAGCTCGACAACGGCGCCATCGTCACCGTCGACGCGCAAGAGTGGCAGCAACTCGAGTACTGGTACGACGACGACGCCGACGAAATCCGTCAGAAAGTCGTGGGTCGCTACAAGCAGATGCCGCTGCAGCTCGCGTGGGCCGTCACGATTCACAAGAGTCAGGGGCTGACCTTCGATCGTGTGCACGTGCACCTGGGGCGCGGCGCGTTCTCACCCGGACAGACGTACGTCGCGCTCAGTCGCTGCCGCACGATGGAAGGGATGACCCTCGAGTCGCCGATCGGGGCGGGGGATGTGCGGTGTGATGAGAGCGTGGTGGAGTTCATGCGGAATCAAAACTGAGAACTCTGAACTCTGAACTCTGAACTCAGCATGTTCAGGCACAGACGTCAGACTGGGTATAGTGTTCAGACATGAGCAACCATAGTGCACAGTGCCGAGCGGTTTGGCACTCACCGCGAGACGCGAGGTCGCACACCATCGAACCCCTCGAAACGGTGCACTGTCGTTGCTGAATTCCGAACACAATACCCAGTCTGATCGCTGATCCCGGCGACTGAGTTCTGAGCTCAGAGCAGTCAGAGATCGACAAGCTCGATCCCCCTTCTCCAGCACGTCCACCGTGAAGCCCTACGAACGCCTCGCTGAAGCCGCCGCGCCCGATGGTACAGTGCTCACGCTGTATCGTCACGACGGCGCGTACCTGCTGCGCATCGACGGGATCGAGCTCATGTCGACCCGTCGTTCGCAGTCGGAAATGCAGCTGGCCGAACTGGCCTGCCGCGGCCTGTCCGAACAACGGAGCGTGCGCGTACTCGTGGGCGGGCTTGGCTTCGGCTTCACCATGCGCGCCGCCCTAGAGCGACTGGCCCCGGACGCGCACGTGACGGTGGCCGAGATCGTCCCGGAGGTGATCGCGTGGAACCGGAATCCCGACTATGCACTCGCCGGCTCGGCGATGGACGACCCGCGCGTGGACATCCGCCAAGGCGACGTGCTGGCGCTGTTGCGGGAGCACGCGGGCGTGTTCGACGCCATCATGCTCGACGTGGACAACGGCGCCGAGTCGCTGACGACCTCGGGTAACGCCAAACTCTACGCCGATGCAGGGATACAGGCCGCGATGGCGGCCCTGCGCCCCGGCGGTCGCGTGATCTACTGGTCGGCCGATGCCGATCCGGCGTTCGCGAAAGCGTTGCGACGCAATGGACTCACGGTCACGACCGAGAAGAGCCGCGCCCACGGCAAGAAAGGCGCGGCGCATGAACTCATTGTGGGGGAGAAGCGTCGGTAGACTCGTCGTCCTCATCCGGCGCGATCGACGGGAGTGCCAACACGATCGCCGCTTCGGCGTCGGGCAGTCGCTCGGCAGACCGCAGCTTCTTCTCCATGGCGCGACTGCGCTGGCCCGTTTCTTCGATGGTGCGACTGGCCGTATTGAGCTGTCGCTGCACCTTGTCGAGCACATCTCCGAACTTTCCGAACTCGGTTTTCACCGCGCCGAGCACTCGCCACACCTCGGCCGCGCGTTGTTCGACCACCAACGTTTGAAAGCCCATGCGTAAGCTGGTCAGTATGGCGGCCAACGTGGTCGGACCCGCCACCACCACGCGATACTGCAGCTGCAGATCACTCACCATCGACGGGTGACGAAGCACCTCGGCGAACAGCCCTTCGGTGGCGAGAAACATGATCGCGAAATCGGTGCTCGCCGGCGGATGCACGTACTTGTCATGAATCTCTCGGGCCGACGCACGCACGGTGCGCATGAGTGCATCGCTAGCCGCCTGCACGGCCGCCACGTCGCCCTGATCCGACGCGTCCTGCAGCCGCAGCCAATCTTCCTGCGGAAACTTCGAGTCGATCGGCAGCCACAGAGCGCTTGCGGGATCATCGAGCGGACCAGGCAGTCGCACGGCAAACTCCACGCGCTCTGCCGTATCGGGTCGGATGCACACGTTCTTGTCGAACTGCTCGGGCGTGAGCACCTGCTCCAGAATAGCCCCAAGCTGCACTTCGGCCCACGTACCGCGCGCCTTCACGTTGGTGAGCACGCGCTTGAGATCACCCACTCCGGTGGCGAGCTGCTGCATCTCGCCGAGTCCCTTGTGTACGGTATCGAGGCGATCGCTGACCAGCTTGAATGACTCGCCCAAGCGCTTCTCGAGGGTGTCGTGCAGCTTTTCGTCGACCGTACGACGCATTTCGTCGAGTTTCCGCTCGTTCCCTTCCTGTAGCTCGCGCACGCGCTGGTCGAGTGTCCCACGCACGCGGTCGAGTGACGCCTGCGTGGTATCGATGGACTTGGTGACTTCCTCGCGCAGCTCGCGCGCCGACGCGCGCGCCTCCTCGCGCGCGCTGCGCAGTTCTTCGCGGAGCTCACGGCGGGCGCGCTCGGGATCGGCGTTGCCGCGGAACAGATTGACGAGCAGCAGGACCACGGCCAGCGCTGCACACACCAGCGTAGCGATCGCAATCGGGTCACCCATGCGATTCTCCCGTAACTCCCGTGTGCTGCATCGCACCACGCAGCAGGGCCTCGAGTCCGCTACCCCGTCGTACGGTCCGTGACACCGCCGACCGCATGACCGATTCGTCACCAACGATCAGCACCTGCTGCCGCGCGCGGGTCACGGCGGTGTACAGCAGCTCGCGACCAAGCACTCGACTGCCTTTGGCCGGCAGCACGACGATCACGTTGGTGAACTCCGAGCCTTGCGCCTTGTGTACGGTCATGGCCCACGCCGTTTGCGTTTCGGGCATCCGCGCCGGCTGAATCGCACGG
Organism: Gemmatimonadales bacterium; assembly: GCA_038210005.1. Classification (GTDB taxonomy): domain Bacteria; phylum Gemmatimonadota; class Gemmatimonadetes; order Gemmatimonadales; family Gemmatimonadaceae; genus Gemmatimonas. The sequence continues at coordinate 10,564 of JBBQXC010000035.1, read as the reverse complement.
GTGGCACCCTCGGGTGCGGGGAAGTACACGAGCATCTCCCCGTTTGCTTCCCAGGCCACACCCACGTCGCCATTGAACAGCTGCGTGCCGTAGTCGTTCGCCATGATCATCACCGGACGTCGATGATACCAACGCTCGGTGATGACCGTGCCCTGATTGCGCAGCCACCGCTCCACTTCGGCGTTGATCCCCGACACACCCCATGTGCCCTCGCGCTCAGCGCAGAGCACGCGGAACCCATCGAGGGCCGTGAGGGCCGCCGCCGGCGACTCCGCCGCGAGGTACGCGTCGAGATGGGGCACGAGCAGCGCCAGCAGTTCCGCGCGATCGTGCGGCGCCGGCGCCCAGCGCACATCGGCGCGTTGTACATCGTGCACGACCGCCGTGAGTGCAGCGGCGTCGCCGACCAGAATGGCGGACGCTGCATCGCCGATCGCGGGGTGAGCTTCGAACCGGTAGCTGCGGCTGAGCCGTTGCACGCGGTCGTACAACGCGTGACCAGCGCCGAGCTCCTGCGCCACGCGACAGATCGCTCCCAGCACGTCACCCGCCTCCACGCTGGACAGCTGATCCTGATCGCCGACCAACAGCAGGGTGGCGTGCTCGGGGAGCGCTGCGATGAGCGCATCCATGAGCAACACGTCCACCATACTGGCTTCGTCGAGAATCACGAGGTCATACGGCAGCGGCGTGCCGGCTCGCGACCAGAAGCGATTTCGGGCTGGCTGATACCCGAGCAAGCGATGCACCGTGCGCGCGCTGTGCGGCACACGCGCGCGGACCTCCGACGATGCCTTGAGTGCATCAAGTCGGAGTCGGACCGACTCCGAGAGCCGCGCCGCCGCCTTTCCGGTGGGCGCAGCCAGCGCGACGCGCAGCTCCGGATCGCGATCGAGCGTTTCCACCAGCAGTTCCGCGATGCGCGTGGTTTTACCGGTGCCGGGACCGCCGGTGATCACGCGAAAGGAGGGCCCCTCGTGGTCCAGCGACGCGTGAATGCGCGCCACAATGCGTTGTTCGGCGTCGAAGTATCGACGGAACTGCAGCAGCGAACCGTGCAAGACGAGCACCGACGGCACCACCGAAGGCACTGCTTCCAGCGAGTTGCGCCACCACGCAGCGTCGCGACCCTGCAGCAGCGTGCCGATGTCTTCGGCACCGACAGTAGCAGCGAGATCCCGCGAGAGTTCCGACGCTTCGGCGGCGAGATCGTTCAGCGACAGGGCGCTATGGCCATCGTCGCGGGCGCGCGCCAGCAGCGCGACAGCTACGGCAACAGGTGTCGCCGCGTTTTCAATCACCCCGGCGCGACGGAGCGTGAACTCACCGAGGACCCGATCGCTGATGGAGAGCAGATGGTGCTCGACGGCTGCGTCGAAGAATGCGGTGAGGCTCATGCTGAGGCTCATGCTGAGGCTCATGCTGAGGCTCATGGCGTGCCTCCGAAGGCGCGATCGAGTGCGTGCAGCAGCTCAGGCGTCGGTGAATCGGTGAACCAGCCATCGCGCCCCGTGGGGGCAATTCCGCGCAGGAACGCATAGGTGACCTGTCCCCAGTGCTTGTCGGCGTCGTAACCAAGCTGTCGCGCGCGCAAGTGCCGGTGCAGCGCCAGCAGATACACATGGTACTGCAGCGTGTAGTGCGCGGCGTGCATCGCCGGCTCGAGCGCGCTGGGCGCGTAATCGCCGTTCTCAGCGCCCAACCAGTTCGACTTCCAGTCGAGAATGTGCCAACGACCGTCGTGCTCGAAGGCGAGGTCGATGGAGCCGGTGAGATACCCACGGAACTGGTCGTCGCGCAGTCGACGAAGCAGCGGTGCGTACGTCTGCGCATGGGGCGACCCGTGCGCGGCGAGCGCATCGGCCACGGCGGCGATGGAGAAGTCGCGCACCGGCATCGAAAATCGCCATTCGCGGAGCGTGGCCTCGCGCGGCACCACGGCGAGCGCGAAGCCCGCGCCCGGGATCTCGGCGTTGCACACCGTGTCGATCATCTCCCGGATGTGCGCCGGCGTCCACTGCGCGTTGGACGGCACCGGCACGCTGTAGTCACGCAGGGCGTTCGCGACCTCAGCGTCAGTGACCGCACCGGGGTTGGTGAAGTCGGTGTGTTCGAACAGACCGTGCAGCACGTTGCCGATGTCCGCACCGGCCGGCACGCCGCGGAAGCCGGCTACATGAGCGGCCGTACGCCGCGCGTCGTTGGGTAGCAGTATGTCGTCGACATCACGACTGTCTACGTGCGACACGTTGCGCGTGAGCATGGTGAAGCTACTGCTGCGCCAGATGGCGAGCTGACCCGGCGCCACGTGGAACTGCAACGGTGCTCGCGCGGCTTCGGTCGGGGAGGCCACCGCCGTTGGCGTGGCCGGCGACTGTAAGACCACGTCGGCGATCGCCATCGTGTCCGCGTTATCAGCCACGAGTGCGTTGATGGCTTCCTTTCTTACGCCACCAACACCGCCCTGAATGAGCCAACCAAGCGCAGAGGCAGCCGCATCGGAGCAGTTGCCCCATGTGACATAGCAACGGGACTCGGCGCGAGTCAGCGCGACATACGCGAGTCGCAGATCTTCGCTCAGCTGTTCAATGTCCTTCTTGTCGCCGCGCTGCTCGTGTAGCGGCGAATTGAGATCGAGCACCATCCCGTCGTCGAGCGGCGTGAGCGAATAGGGTACATCGAGCGCCTTCGTCGTGAATGACCGACTATTCCACAGGGTCGGACAGAACACCACCGGCCACTGCAGTCCCTTCGCCTTGTGAATGGTGAGGATCTGCACGGCATCAGCATCACTTTCCAACCGCATCTCGCGCCGTTCAGGCGTGATGGCCGACGCGCGTTCGGTCGACACCCAACCCAGCACTGCTTCGGGCGTGAGTGATGATTCGGCATCCGCTTCCTGCAGGATCTCGAGCACATGCCGCACGTTGGTGACCCGTCGCTCGCCCCCCTGCAGCGACAACAGCCGCGCGGTGGCGCCGCATTCGTTCAGCAGCCACGCCAGTGCGGTTGCACCACCATGCCGCAGCCATATCGTTCGTGCCCGAACCAGCTGGTCAAGGATACCGTTCCACGCACCGTTCCCGTCGTTGCGCAGCGTGTCGGCCACGGCCACCGCGTCGCATCCCCACAGGCGCGTAGCCATAGCGGACCGTACCGCGACGCCGTTTCGCGGCGCCGCGACGGCTTCGGCCAGCCGTACCAGCTCATCTGCCTCTTCGCTGGCCAACACATCCTGATTGGCGCCCACGACACAGGGAATCCCAGCCGCATCGAGTGATGCTTTGACGGCCTGGGCTTCGGCGTTGGTGCGCACCAGCACCGCCATGGCGCCGGCACCCAGACCCGCGTCCGCGAGCCGGCGAATCTCCACCGTTCCCGCCTCGATGGCTATTGCGGTGCCGCGCTCTTTGCTGACCATGCCCTTGGACGTGTTGTGCTCTTCGCCCACCCACATCCACTGCAACGCACGGTTCGCATCGCCCATGAGGGCGCACGGCACGCTGACCTGATTCGCCGCCGTGACATCGGGTACGCCGATGCGCTCTGGACTCACGGCAAACGGTTCGGGGTTGTTCCGGAACAGCTGCGTCACGCTGCGCACCATCGCATCCGTGCTGCGAAAGTTCGTGAGCAGTGTGTAGCGCTGTTCGACGCGTTCGGCGGCCTTGAGATAGGCGTGGATGTCGGCGTTACGAAACGCGAAGATAGATTGTTTCGGGTCGCCGATCAGGAACAGCGGACATCCACGGAAGGCGGTCGAGAAGATCGGAAACTGGGTAGGGTCGGTGTCCTGGAATTCGTCGATCAACGCCACGCGATAGCGCTCGCGAATACGCGACGCCAGCAGTCCGTCGGGCCCTTCGGTCACCAGAATATCGTGCAGGCGACGCAGCAGGTCGTCGAAGCTCATCAGATGTCGCGCGTGCTTTTCCTGCTCGAACGTCTTCGACACCGTGAGCACGAACTCTTTCAACAGCTGGGGCGCCGGGTCGGGTGCCGCTTCAATGCTGGTGCGCGGGTGCCGCATGTACGGCCGCACGAGACTTTTGACCCAGGTGAGTGGATTTTCGCCGCTGGCCGTGATGATGGCTGCCGCCTCTTCGTCGTGCAGCACGCGTCGGCGAATCCAGTCCTGCGTGAGCCGCTGCAGGATCTCGGTATCGTCTTCGAGGAAGGTGCCGCCGAAATACACGCGGCTTTCGAGCGCGCTTTCGGACAGCACACGGTGACAGAAGCCGTGAATCGTGGACACGCCGAGGTCGTCGAGCGCGGCCAGTGCGGCGCGCACGATCGGTCCGCCAGCGTTTCCGTGCAGGTCGCGCAGCACGAACACATCGTCGTTCTTTTCGTCACGCGGTGGCGGCGCGCTGGACCACACACGATCGGCCTCACGAAGCACGGCGCGGATACGCCCGATCAGCTCCTGTGTCGCCTTCTCGGTGAACGTGACGACGAGAATCTGGCTGAGGTGCTCGACCTTCCGCTCGAGGAGCAGGCGCAACACCAGTCGGGTGATCGCAAACGTCTTTCCGGTGCCGGCGCTCGCTTCGACGAGGGTGATGCCAGGGTCGAGTGCGACGCTGAGCGCGTTGAAGGCCTTCATGACGGGCCCCACGAGGCCTTGAACAGCCGCTTCGTGACGGCTTCGAATTCGCCCTCGAAGTCTTTGAACGTCAGCGTGTCGCGGAAACAGAGTTGGAGATACGGGTCGGTCTCGTCGCCGGCGGCGCCGAAGTTGCTGCCAGTGAAGGCGGCGGCGGCCTTTTGCATCGGCACCTGCTCCTTCGCGCGCGACTTCGGATTCGCCGCGATCTTCGCGTTGTGCACCATCGCTGCGCGATAGGCTTCTGCGGCATTCGGGAAAAACGGCAACGGTGCGCGACGCGCCGCGTGCATGACACTGATCCAGTCGTCCAGGATATCACGGGCGTTCGGCACCGCAACCAGTGTCTCGATGATCGCGTTCTCTTTCTTTCCGTCCGGATAGATCAGCACGGTCGTTGCGGGTACGTCGGCGCCCTGCTGCCTCGCCGCACACATCACGACATGCTCGACCCAGGCCACGATGCGATGCTTGGCCGACACGCTTCCGGTGCGCACGACGTACCGGGTGTTGTCAATGACGCCCTCGACGGCACCGGTGATGCGCCAGTCGGTACCGACTACGGTCAGCGCGGCACTGGTGCGCGCACCAGTGGGCAAGGCATCGAGAACCGGTTGCGCCTCGCCTTCCAGCCGCGCGAACCACGACGCGCCAAGATGCCCCGGTGGAAGCTTGCCGACCGCGACGAGCTCACGCCGCACCCCCTCGGTATCCCGACGCCCAGTCATCACCGCGCGCAGAAGATCAGCGCGCACCCCGCCCTGTTTCATTTTGTTCAGCCAGTGCAGCTCGCTGTCCACGCTATCAGTCGCGCTGGCATCGGGCAGCCGCAAGCGCAGATCCTGCTCACAGAACCACTGCGACGGATTGCTCCAGAAGCCGGTCAGATTTCGCAACGAGATCTCGGCCACATCGTCGTTCGCGAGATCGGGCACCGTGTCCACGAAGAACGGGAGGCCGTGAGCCGGTGCACCGGCCGCTGCCCTTCCCGCCAATGGCGAAAAGGTGATCAGTCGCGGGTCATCATTGCTGACATAGCGCTCGCTGAACGCTTGCAACGGATGCCGCACCACCAGCGTGGAGCGCGCGCTGCCATCGGTGCGACGATCGAGATGGTCGAGTAACTCATCAATCACGATGGACGGGGCCCGCGCGGCATTGTCCCGAGGATCGTTACCACTGTACGTGAGCACCACACGCGACTCGGCGGCCAGGAGCAGATCGAGAAACAGCTGCCGGTCGTCGTCACGCAGATTCCGATCGCCCTCGCGCGCCTCGCACCCCAACAAGTCGAACGCCGGCCGGCGGTCGCGTCGCGGGAATGCGGCATCATCGAGACCCGCCACGGCAATCACCTTGAACGGCACACTCCGCATGGGTTTGAGCGCGGCCACGGTGAGGCGGCCACTCAGAAACCCGGAGCCGAAGCTGTCGTCGCCGAGTTCCTGCTCCAGCCAGTCGCGCACCACGCTGAATGGCACGACCGCCTCGTACGCCGCAGTGAGCGCCGTTGCGGACAACGCCTGGATCACGCCGCGCACCGCGTTCAGTCCTTCGCGCTCGTTCGCCGACGTGGGCTGCACCATTCGATCGAGAAACTCGGAGAGTGCCGCCGTCCACTCCGCGATGGACCGCGATTGCCGCCACGACTGCAACGTGACGGCGAGCGTATCGATAAACTGCGACAACGCCGCGAGTGCCGCCGCATCGCCCACGGTGTCTCCAGCTTGCGGCAACAGACCCATCACCTGCTCGGGCAACGAGCCCGCCATCTGCCCCAGCAGCAGCCGATCAAGTCCGGTGCGCCACGTGGGCATGTCGGTGGCGGGCAGCGCGAGACGCTCGAGGGCTTCATCGTCATAGCCCCAGCGCACGTTGGCCTCGCGTGTGATCCGCGCGAGATACTCCACCTGCCCGTCGTCGAGACCAGCCGCGGCAAACACCGCGGGCTGCTCGAGCACGCCGAAGACTTCAGAGTGCGTGAGGCGTCCGCCCTCGAGCGAGAGCACGCGCAACACCGCGGCCGCCACCGACTCATCGCGACGGCGGCGATCGGCTACGGCAAAGGGTATGTTGACCGACCCGTCGTTCGCGCCGAACACCGTTTGCACGAGTGGCGCCCAGGCGCCGATGTCCGGCACCAACAGCAAGACGTCATGCGGCTCGAGCGTGCGGTCGCTTACGAACGCCTGACCGATCTGATCGCGAATGATCTCGAGTTCGCGCAGCTTCCCGTGCGCGGCGTGCACGCGAAGCGACGCATCGGTTCGGGAGATCTCCAACGGAGCCGATCCATCGTTCGCGTCCGTCATTTCGGCCTGGAGTTGCGCGAGCAACGAGTCCGGGCCGGCCGCACCCGAACCGGCAAGCGACGCAATCGACGCACCGTGCGCCGCCAGCAGTCGCTGGAGCGCCTGTCCCTGCGCCCCGAATGCGGCAGCCAGCGGATGCGTGGTCGCCGACAAAACCTGATCGGGCAACAGGGCGGCATACACCGTGACCTCGGTGTGCTTGGCGACCGCGGCCAGCAGTGCAATCACGCGCGGCGGCAGCGAACTGATGCCGAACACCGACACCCGCGAGGGCAGCGACAGCGATCCGGGCTCCGCAGCGTTGATGTGCGCCAGCAGCTGCGTGAGCCGGTGCGCGCCATGTTCGGCGCCATCGCGACAGAGTTCGCGCCACAGCGCGGCCTGCCAGATCTCGTGTGGCGAGTCGAGCCGGTGCTCGCCCCGCTCCCACGCCTCGAGCAGATCGTGCCGGAACAGCTGGTAGTCGTCGAAGCGCGACGCCACGCGAGCCGCCAGCCCGAAGCGCATCCGGTCGTCACCGTCTATCAGATACCGAGACACTGCGGTGTAGCGCGGATCGTGCAGATCCACTTCACGCAACAACGCATCCAGGCGCCACGTCATCACCTCGCGGGAGAACGTGTCGACGGCGTTACCAGACATCCCCATGGAGGCGGCAATCGCGTGCACGAAGCGCGCGGGAAACGGCATCTCCACCGAGCCCGCACAGCCCAGCGCATCAGCCAGCGCGAGGGTGAGCCATTGGCGCATGCCCTGACTCTGCACCACGATGATCTCGGTGTCGCGTGGCGCAAGCGGCGCGGCTTGCAGGCGCGCGATCAGATGATCGCGCAGCACGCCGAGTCGTGGAGCGATGTACACATTCATGATTGGGATTCTAACGAGTGAAGAGCCCGCCGACGTTTTGAAGTCATGCGGAACGGCACCTGAGTTCAGGATAATCGCATGGTCTGACAAAGTCGTATGCACGGACCCGCTCAACGCGTGCTCACGCGCGCGCCGCGCAGCGCTCGGCAACGGCCAGTACCGCGGCGTCCAGGAGCCCCCGCTGGAGCGCGGCCTCCTGCGCGCAGCACACGTGCGCGCGAACGAGGTCGCCGTCGCAGCCCCACTCGACGGGTACGGCTCCCGCGGCGAGGTCGGCACGGAATGCGTCGGCCGCGTGCGCGCTCACACGCCGAGTGAGGCGGTGGTCCACTTCGGGGAGGATCGCCCATGGCAGGACCCATTCGTCGCCACAGGGCTTGCAGAGCGTGCGTAGCGCGCGGTGATGCCGGTCGTCGGCGTCAACCAACGCCACGATAGCGCCCGTGTCGACCACGATCACGTGGTGGACCCCCATCCCCTCGAGCTACTCCTCCGCCCGCTCGCTCACATCCCCGCGCGCGCTCCGGTCGATGTCGATGGCAGTCGCGCGCACGGGCGGCGCCTGGTTGGCAACGTACGCGGCGACCACCTCATGGACGAGCCGGCGCGAGCACTACGTACGTACGAGTAGACTATCCCGTACGTACGCATTAGGTTCAGGAATGTCCCTCACCGTATCCAAGCTGCGAGAAAACATTTACGCGATTCTCGATCAGATTCTCGAGTCCGGGGAACCCATCGAGATCGAGCGTCGAGGCCGCAAGCTTCGCATCGAAGCCGTCGACGTCCGCTCGCGACTGGATCGGCTGGTGAGGAGACCGGAAGCCATTTTGGGCAATCCGGACGACCTCGTTGAACTGGATTGGAGTTCTGAATGGTCCGAGCTCAAGCCGTCTGCCTCGATACTCACGCCGTTGTCTGGGCCTATACCGGTGATGTCGCGCGATTCGGGAAAGAAGCGCTCGCGCTGATCGAGCGTGCGTCGCTGATCATCTCTCCGGCCGTGCTGCTGGAGCTTCAGATGCTCCATGAGTTCGAACGGATCGCGCCCACTGGCACGGCCGTGTTCGAGGCGTTGCGCGCCAGCGTCGGACTCGAGTTGGCCGACGACGGTTTTGACAACGTGGTCCGCTCAGCACTCGAAGAGTCGTGGACGCGCGATCCGTTCGATCGGCTCATCGTCGCGCATGCGCGTCTCCTGAACGTTCCGCTGATCACGCGCGATCGACGCATCACGTCGGCGTACGCGGACTGTCGTTGGGATTGACCTCACGTCTTCATTCACCCGAGGGGTTCGTTCACCATTGCGAGGACGGTCACTCGTGGCGGTTCGAGGATCGGGCGTAGTCCTGCGCCTCGCGGCCAGCACTGCTGTATCGACCGGGTGTGGCGCCAATCGCTGTTTTGAATGCCGCAACGAACGCACCGCTGGTCGAGAAGCCCTCGGCGAACGCCGCCTGCATGGCATTCGCACCAGCGGCGAGCAGCACTAGCGACTGAACGGACTCGAGTGCACGATCGCTGTTCCGGACATCGAAGCCGCGGAACGCGCCGTGATCGCCCAGACGGTGACCCGCAGTCACCGCGGCCACGGTGACACCTTGGATGTAGTCGACCCAGCCGCGCCCTCGCTGCTCCTCTCCGAGCGCAAAGGCCTGCGGAGGCCCGCCCGATGGATCCGCCGAGCTCCAAACGACGACCTGACCGTCGGCTCGTCGGCGTAGCTCGACGCGGCAGTCTCCGCAGAGAACGGCACATTGATGGCGCGGTACCAGGTCACATCCTCGGGCCGGAGCCAGTGCGCCTCCGGATCGAGCGCGAACTCCCACGTGCCGCTCAATGATGTCCAGCGAGTGCGCTCAAGCTGTGGCCGCGGATAGCCGCGTTCGACACGTTGAGGCTGCTGATACGACATCATATCCCAGGTCAGTAGCGTCCCAACGTTTTGGGATTGGAACGGTGTAAGGGGTTGATTGGCTTGGGGAACGGCGTCGGCTTGTCTGGTCCCGACGTGAACGACGAGGCGCTGCATGTCGGTCTTTTGCGCGGAGGCGCGCGGGACCGTCATGCACCGAAGCACCTCCACAACAGCAATGTTGGTTCGCCGCGCCCCCGTCGCGTCGCTTCGCGTGCTCCGCGAGCGTCGCGCGAACCAGCTGGCTCTCCGATCAGTCAGCAGCCGCCGCCAGCACCGCAGTTCGCACGACGTCCGCGAAGATCGCGAAGGCACGCGAAGAACAGCAACACCATGAATGGTGTCCCAACGTGTGCAGGTGAAGACGCGCCGCTGGATCGCGAAGCAAGGTCGACAGCTCGACCAGCCGAGCAGGTACGAAATTCTACAGATCCTGCGTGTGACCCTGTTCGACCAAGTCCCGATCCATCAACTTCTTACGCCGCCACTCGGCTCTTCAACCGCTGATTTCGAGCCGATTCAGCTCGTGCTCCTCTGAAAAACGTTGGGACACTACTGATCCCAGGTACGAGTGAATCGGCTCGACCGTCGACCGTCGACCGTGTCCGCCGACCTGTTGCGTCTCAAGTCTTCAACTCCGCATCGCCCAGCGGCATCGGCGACGGTCCGTTCAGCACGGCACCATCAGTGGCGAAGCGCGAGCCATGACACGGACAGTCCCAAGTCTTCTCGGCGTCGTTCCAGTCCACGATGCAGCCAAGGTGCGGGCAGACCGCCGACTTCACGGTGACGCCGCCACCCGCCGCGCGGAACACCGCGAGCTTCTGCATGCCCTGCCGGATGATGCGACCCTCGCCGACCGGG
>JBBQXC010000034.1:0-31776 GCA_038210005.1 Gemmatimonadales bacterium | reverse complement strand
GGACGCACATCGGGCACCAGATCGCCTCATGACGCGTCCGACATCGATTTTGGCGCGTCGCTCGTGTGAAGCGTCGAGCAAGCACGATCCGGCGTCACGCACCGCTGCGCAGCTACAGTTTTCACACAGTCTCGCGTTGCTCTTGACAGCGCCGCTAAGGAATGCTCCCTGTTCGCTGCGCTCACTGGTCGCGATTTATGGAAGGGCCCTGCATATAGAACGCGCGCGTTATGGCCACGGAGGCGGGCGTTGCGGCCGACCCGACTTACGCCCAATGTTCATCGTATGGTAGAACGATCACCTGCTCTCGAATCCCTCTCCGCCGAGGAGCGCATCGCGCTCATGGGCCGGCTCTGGGATAGTCTTGATCCGGCGGCCGCCGCGCCGGTCACCGCCGATCTTGCGGCTGAGCTCGATCGCCGCGAGGCGGCAGCCGACGCCGATCCCGAGGCGGGGGTTCCTTGGGCTGCGCTCCGCGACGAGCTCCGCGCCCGGATCCGCTAAGTGGCGACGGTTCGCATCCAGGTGCAGGCCCAGGCCGAGATTGCGGACGCGTTTGACTGGTATTTGGCGCGCTCGAGCGAGGCGTCGACCGCGTTTCTGGCGGAGCTCGACGCCGCCATGCAGCAGATCGCCGATGCCCCCGAGCAGTTCCCCGTGATTCGTGGTCGACTCCGTCGCGTGTTGCTCCATCGTTTTCCGTACGCGGTCTACTTCAAATCCTACGCAACCGGCATCAGCGTCGTCGGTGTGATTCATGGCCGTCGACATCCCAATACCTGGCTGCGGCGCGCCGGACCATAACGATGCTTGCTGCAGTCGGGCACGGTTTCAGAAGCGCGCTGCGCGCGCATTTGATTTGAGCGCCCGCTGCAGAAGCAAGCGTTCGACAGCGAGCAGACGTTCACTTTGGGGTAAGAATGGGAATACGAAGTTCGGTTTACTCCGTCGTGAGTGTCGCACTAGTCGCTGTTGTAGCTTCGGGCTGCTCACTCATAACCTCGAGTGACTGCGTCAGCATCGGCGTGCCGGGTATCCAGATATCGGTACTGGATAAGCGGACCAACCAGATACCGAGTGGGACGGTCGTAACGGTGACGGATGGTGACTACCGGGAGACGCTGACGCTGAGTGGAGGAGTGTATGTAGGGGCCGCCGAACGCCCCGGGTGATATTCAATAGTCGTCGAAGCGCCCGGCTACGCGCGGTGGACCCGAGAGAATGTCAGTGTTGTTCGCAGTGGCAGCTGCAAGTATCTCCAGCGTGTCACGCTGTCGAGCGAACTGCAGCCGAACGGCTAACCGTCAGCGCAGACTCGTCACGGCGCTCACGAGTGTCTCCGCTGGACGTCGAACGAGCCGCTGCTGCCGACAGCGACGGTGCGGTGCGCCGTGTAACTACGGCGCTGGCGCGCCTCCGTTCACGGCTATTTGTTGAGAGTCGCTGCAGCAGAGCGCAGCGTTCGGTAGCCCTTCTACCGTATTGCTCATGCCTTTGCGTCGCCTGTTCGCCGTTACTCTCTGCGCGCTGGCTACCCGGTCGGCCGTCGGCCACGCACAAGTCCTCCGGGACAGCGCCGGCGTGCGGCTATCGGATGGCGGAGTCGCAGTGGCAAACGGCGCCAGCAATGAGATCCGCGTATTTTCGCGCGATGGGCAGTTCGTGCGCGCCTTGGGGCGGGCCGGAAACGGCCCGGGTGAGTTTCGACGGATCGCCCGACTACTGCGGCGGGGAGACACGCTGGCCGGGGTCGACGGGGACTCGCGCGCCCACGTCTTCGAGGCGTCCGGCCGATTGGCCCGTAGCCTGCGACCCGCGCGCCGTGCGGGGAGTCGAAACCCGAAACGCGTCGGTCTGGGCGTAGGCCCAACATCGTACGTGCTCGTGACGGATGGCGCGCCGATGGCCTAGCGTGAGCGGCACGTCATCTTCTATACGCTCACGGTCGCCGACGCGACGGGCGACTCGCTGCTCCCACTCGTCACGATGCCGGGGTACCGCACGAGCCCGATCAACGGCACCCCCGCCCGTCAGCAGCTCGCGGCAGAAGGCGTATTTGCCGCGTCTGATTCCACCGCGTGCGCCGGATACTCCGACCGGCTGATGATCACGTGCTACGGGCCAACGGGGCGAGCGCGCCTCCGCATCAGCCGCGACATCGCGTCCCGCGCGATTCGCGAGGACGAACGCGCCATCGTACGTCAGGCGTATCTCGACGCCAATCGAGACGCCCCGCCGGCGGTACGTCAGCAAATGGCGACCGCGGTGCAGGCTTTCCCCTTCGCGAGCACCGCACCCGCGTTCACCCGTCTCATGCTCGGGCCCGATGGCGAGTTATGGATCGGTCCCTTTGATCCCGGCTACGGTCTGCCGGGTCCCGCAGCGCCCGTTGTTCCAACGACGCCGCAAACGTGGAGCGTCTTTGCACCGGACGGTACGTGGCGGGCCGAGGTGTCGCTCCCGCGGCGGTTTGCACCGTTCGAGTTCGGGCGAGATTACGTGGCTGGTGTCACATCGGATGCCGATAATGTCGAACGCGTGGTCGTATGGGGCCTGCGTCGTTAGGGCGCCGTCGTCCTACGTCACTCTGCTGTACGCCAATCGCTCGCGCCGCACCAAGACCGACAAGCGCGATGCGCGGACGCTGATGGACGCGTGTGAGACGGGGGTGTGGCGGAGCTGGCGGTGCGGGATGCGCTCGTTCGGACGCGGACGCGGTACATCGCGTTGGCGAAGGCGCTGGTGCGGCGCGATGGACTCCGCGTGCCGACGAGTGCGAGCGCGTGGGTGCCGACGCGCATCGCCGCACTGGATCTGCCGCCGACGTTGACGACGGAGTTGGCGCCGCGCTTCCCGGTGTTTGCCCCGCTCAACGCGCAGATCGCGGTGGCGGATGCGCGCATCGCGGCGTTTGCGAAGGCGGATCCGATCGCGACGCGTCTGACCACCGCCCCGGGCGTCGGGCCCGTCACGGCGAGCGCGTTCGTGGCCACCATTGATGACATCACGCGGTTTCGCACCGCGCACGAGCTCGACGCGTACCTCGGCGTGATTCCAAGCGAGCGGAGCTCGGGGGAGCAACGCCAACTGGGGCACATCACGAAATCGGGCAACGGGCGCCTGCGCTGGCTGCTGGTCGAAGCGGCGTGGCAGATCCTCCGTTCGAAGTCCGCGGAGACCGCCGCGCTGCGCGCATGGACGATCCAGATCGCGCAGCGGCGCGGCAAACGCATCGCGGTAGTCGCGCTCGCGCGCCGACAGGTCGGCATCCTGTATGCGATGTGGCGCGACGATGTGGCGTACAACGCGCACCGCATTCGGCCGCTGCCGCCGGCCGCCTCCCAACGCGCGGCATCACCACCGCACGACCAGGCGTGAATCGAGTTGACTGAATCGGGAGCGGCGAGCGCGTGCATTTCCTTGACGCACCACGGACCATCGACGTCGTGGGATAGTTGGCGCCGTCCGCTCCTTCGTACCACCCAGATGCGCCGGGGTCAGTGCACCCCACTCACGAGCGCGAACAGAAGGCTGAGCGGCACCTCGAGGATCGCTCGCACAACCGAAAGAACGTGCACAGAAGGAATTTCAATCGGGGTCGCTCAGGTATCCGCCGAAGGTATGGCGTGATCGCCGACCCCGTGAGGGCTGGCGTGGTGCTCGGCGCCGACGGACCCCGGGTCGAGGGGGGACTCCGCGCGCCGACGTGCAGCGCGGAGTGCGCCCGATTGACGTCCATCCGGTGGCGGAGCGCGCGCCGACGAACCGCGCGCGGCTCGCGATGCGCTGAAAGGTGCGGCGCGCTCCGGTGCTGGCGCGCGGCGGCTGCTCGGTATCGCATGCCTACGCCATAAGCACCAGCCGCGGATAGGATACGGGGAGCCACATCGGCTGCAGCACGAGCGATGATGTTGCCGCATCGAAGCTCACGTGTTGCATGCCGATGATGGGCCACATCTTGATGCGTGTGCGGGAGCCGCGTTCGATCGCGCCGAGCGTCCCCATGAGCGAATCGCGGAAGGCCTCGAGTACCGACTGCAGGGTACGACTGAGGTCCTGACGCTGCGCCTCAGTGAGCGTGGGAGCTGCCAGCACCGATGTGAGATTGATGGTCATGGGCTCATCCAGCGCGTCCAGTTGCGTGACCAGGCCAGCTGCGGTGGCCGCCACGCGCATTTGGGCATGTTCCGTACGCCGCATCATTACCCGCACGGTGCGTTGGCTCGGCGCACTCTGTGCCGGCAGTACGACGCCGCGTAGTTCGAGCTGGTTGAGTTCGCTCACGAGGCGCTGCAGCGTATCCGGGTACCAGCCGGCTGCCGTACCGGGAAGCGTGGCTGATGTTGGCACGGTGACACGCACACCGCCCGTGGCTTCCACGCGCAGTGCCCCCTCGAGTTGCAGTGGCACGTCGCGCGCCACCTTTACCCGTGCCGCGCCAAAGCCCTGTCGCAGCCGAAGGATCATGATGCCGTCGGGTGCCTCGACGCTGACCAGCCCGCGCAGGGTGAGCATCCCGTCGAGCAACATGGTCAGAGTACCACTGTCGCTTGTTTCGCTGCAGCGCACTGACAGGTCCATCGATACGGGACCGGTCGATGTCTCGGTCGAGGAGGGTGGCGTTTCGGGACCACGGAATGCTTCGCCCTCGTTCGTGCCCGGTGTACGGCGCGCCGATGCCGATGGGGCACTCCCACCGGGCGAGCCCGATGCCGGTGTGGTGCCCGGCGTGCCACCGGCTGTCGTTCCCGGCGCTCCGCTGCTACCACCCGGTGATGCGCCGGACGGGGGATTGCCGGTGTCGGCCGCGGCGTCTTCGCTTGCCGTCCGCTCGTCCATGTCCTTGCCATGATTGACGCGGGCACCATAGGCACTGACCGTGTCCATGGCGGTCTTCATGAAATCGTGCGCGCCTTTGGCCGTGGCGATCATGGCATCGCCGCCTTTGCTCAGCAGCGTGTTCATGCCAGACATGTCGCGGAAGGCGGCACCGTTTGCCGCCGCCTCGAGCGTCTTGGCCAGTGCCTCGCCCGGATTCGGCGCGGCGGCAGCATCCTGCTGCCGCAGCGTCGCAGCGCCAAGGGCCACCGGGGTGGGCGCGGCGTCCCCCTGGCGCAGGCCTGCCTGCAGCGGCGCGATCTCTGGCGGCACCAGCGGGGTCGGGCTGTCCTGCCAGTTCCAGAAGCGTGTCAGATCGAGTTTCTCCGCCGAGTTGAAGCGCCCGCGCACGGCCTCGGCGAAGACGCCGCCTGACGGCATGGGGAGCAGTGATTCCCGGCGCCAGCGGGCGTCGACTTTCTTCGCGTCGTCGGGATGTCCCGTGGGCAGGCCACGCTCGGCGACTTGCTCGATCCACGCGCCGCTGTGCTGCGCCGCCGGCCAGCGAAAGACCAGATAGTTGCCCGCCGTTGTCAGCGGCCGACCGTCGATCTGCCCGAGCAGCGGTCGGCCATTGAGCCATCGCGAGCCGAGTGCGAGGCCGATCACCGACGCATCGAGTCCGCGCAGCAGTCCCATGGTGTAGTACATGGCATTGGCGCGCAGATGCCCCAGCACGTCGAATGGTGGAGCCACGGGTGTGCTCGCGCCGGGATCGTCGGGTTCTGCTGTCACCGCGACATCGTCGGCCTCGCCCGATGTCCACGCGAGGGTGATGGCGGTGTGCCCCTGGTCGGGCCGGTACGGCGGTGCCGCGGCGAGCCCGGTATTCACCCGCACGAACGTCCCGGTATCCTTGCCCGTGGCCGGATCGACCAGCGCGAAGACGTACTGGAGGTGCGCCATGGCGGCATCGTTATCAAGGTCCTTCTCGGCAGCGAGTGACGTCAGCTCGGCGAGATCCCCCAGTTGCGGGGGCAGGATGGCCACGAAGGGCGTGGCCTCCTCGTCGGGCTTGGGGCTGTACGGATCGGCGGCCAGCGCCGCCATCTGGACAAAGGGCACGATCGCCGGTGTCGACGCGGCCGTGGAGCGCACCACAAGCTGTCGGAAAGGATTCTGCCAGCCGCGCGTGGTGCTCGTGGGCATGACGCGCACCTCCACGAGGCGCGCCGTTTCCACCTGCAGGCGAATGCCGTCGGACAGTCCGTCCTCGATCTCCGCCTGGGCCCCGAACACGGTGCGCACGTCGGTTACCGTGGTACGCGTGCCTCCCGCGATGCGTTCGATGCGCCCTGTGAGACGACCAAGAGCGCGCTCGAAGATGATGGTGCGGGGCCCGCGCTTGCGTATCACCGGCCGCGCGCTGCCCGCCGGGCGCGGACGATTGGGCGACCGGGGAATCACGCCGAGCAGTGCGTCGCGCACCTCGGTGGTGAGCGCGAGTTCTGCCAGCCGGGCGCGGTATCGATCGACCAGCGCCTCGGTGAACATCAGCGGCGCGACCGGCAGATAGAGCACCGGTTCGGCGCGCACGCATTCGGTGACGACGCGATAGACCTGCACGATCTCGAAATACAGCACCGACAGCGCGTGCATGTGGTTGTAGTTGGCCACGATGCGCGTGCTGAGCCGTTCCGATTCCTCGGTCGACACTTCACTCACCACACTGGCGCGTCGCCCGCGCACCAATGAGGCCAGTTGGCTCGTGCGATCGTGTACGCCCTGCGTGAGGGAGGCGCCGAGCGCCCGCTCGCCCTGCGAGGAGGCAAACGACGAGCCGTTGGCATCGGTGCGGTTGTAGCCGAACCCAAGTGAAGCCGTGACGCCCTTGTAGGACCCGGCGGCTCCGCCGCCCAGGCCCCAGCCGGCGCTCGTCATGTTGAAGTTGGACAGGCCCGACTGTGACTCCTTGGCCATGGCGCCCGTGACTTCGCTGACGGAGCGGTTGCGGTCGAGGGTGTTCTGCAGCTCCTCGTTCTCGCGGACGTCGTCGCGCACGCTGCCGACCGCGCGCCGGCTCCAATCCACGACGGCGATGCGCGTCGCCTCCCCTGGCGCCAACGCGACCGAGTGGAGCAGTTGGCCCAGAGACAGGCCGACGCCGTACCAGCTTTGCGCGAGAGTGACCTTCATGCCGACGGCCGCCTCGCTGAAGCCGGGGGCGAGCAGGGCGTCGTCGAGGCCAAGCGGCTTGCTGAAGTCGTCGTCGGGGAACGCGCCGGTCTTGGGGGGCGTGAGCGGACCGTCGAGCGTGAGCACATCGTACTCGACACGGTCGACCGGCAGTCGACCCATGCGCGGGAGCAGTTCGTCAGGCGCCTCGGGGTCCACGCTCACGTCATCGCCGCCATAGGCGATGTTGAGGAGCCGCCGGGCAGCCACGTATGGTGGCCACACGGCCAGGTCGCGTACGGAGGTCACGGACAGGGCCAACGCGAGATCGCGCCCGGCGGCGTCGTCCAGTCCGCGCAACACCACCGGCGGCTGCATCAGCACGTCGCGCAGCGAGCTCACACCGGCAGTGGTGTCCACGAGGTCTGCGGGCACCGCGCCGCTGGCGCCCAGCGGACCGCGCCCTTCGCTGGCCTCCAGCAGCTGATGAGCGGTACCGAAGACCACTGAGGCGGCCAGGTCGAGCACGCGGTGGATGCCGATCGCGCCCAGTGCCTGCTCTGCCGGCATCGACACGCCCTGGAGCATGCCAACCGGCTGGGCGAGGGCCGAGGCCGGGGGCAATGATGAGGCTGGCTCACGAAGCCAGCGGGCGGTGTGGTGCAGGTCGTCGGTCATTGAGTGTTCGTGCCGTCGCTGGCGAGGTGATGGAGGACCAGGCGGGATCACCTAGCGCCGAGGCGGCACAGTGCACACGCCTCCTCAACTGGACCTCAACCAGACCTCAACGGGACGAGCGCGAACGCGACATGACGCCGACGGCGTCTCTTGTCCCACGAGCGGATGAATCGACACGTGTACCGGCTCCGCCGCCAACACCGACACCGGGGCCCCCGCGAACGCAAACCCGCTCAGCTGCGCCGGGCCCGTGCTGTACTCCAGTCTGCCAGCGTGACGCGATTGGTGCAGCGTCGCTTCCCCACCCACCGTCCGCCCACGCATCCAGGGGAGATGTTGCCTGAGGAGTTCCTCACGCCGCTCGGCATCTCGCAGTCAGCATTTGCCATTCAGCTTGGCGTGTCGTTCCCGCGGTTGCACGAAGTGATCAACGCGAAACGCAGTGTCACGCCCGATACCGCACTGCGCCTCGCGCAGGTGACGGGCATGAGTGCAGACTTTTGGTTGGGGCTCCAGCAGGATCGGCCTTTGTGGGACGCAATACGTTCGAAAGAGGCCGCCAAGATAGCGAGTTCGAAGCCGCTGCCCCATGCCGGATGACGGCTCGCTTACAACGCGTTGCAGCAGCCGAGCGGGTTAGCGTGCCCTCGCTTTCTTTCATCCGCTCGCAGCTGAGCGCACGCGTTGAGGCTGTAGGATAAGTCACTGGGGAAAACGGGGGACAGCGATGTGGAGAAATCGACCGCCACCAATCGCGTCGAATCGACGATCGACGTCTCGGTAGGCGTTTTCTCTTGGCTTATTTCGCGATATCACGATGGCCCGCGACTTATCCTCCCGCTTCGTTGGACGGCTTGCGAAGCCATCGGTCCCGAGGGCTGATCGTGCCAGTGCGGTACTTTGTACGAGCGGCCGCACTGCTGCATCCGAAATGATGGCTCCAACGAACTGATAGTTGGGTACGCGCAGACTCTGCATGCGCCTTCGGCCCGCGTTCGTATCGCCGAGGAGCATACGTGTCAGAGCGCCAACATGATGTTCCAGGTCCACTGACCTTCGCGTACCGACGCGAACATCTTCAAGGAACCATTCTCCATGATGAATCGGCGTGCGATGATGCGGCGTGCGCAGGCGGTATACGCGGCGCAGTCACGACTGTCGTCGACCTCCTTCGCGCTGTGCATCCTGTTGTTGGTCGGATGCAGACGGCCGGGGGCGGCGCCGTCAGTTCGGGCAGCGCCCGCCGAGGTCGAGATTTGGTTCCGCAACGTTCACCTCGTCGACACGGACCGCGGTGTGATCCAGCGTGATCGGGCGCTCGGGATCGCCGGTGGCACGATCCGCGCGATCGTTGCCGCCAACCACGTACCCTTGGGCACCAGCGCGCAGGTCATCGACGCCGGCGGCACCTATGCGATTCCGGGCCTCTGGGATTCCCACGTCCATCTGCTGCAGGATAACGAAGCTACGGCCGAACGCCACGCCGCGCATGCGCTGGCGCTCGGTATCACGCACGTGCGAGACATGGGGTCGAGCCTCGATGCGCGAACGACGTTTCTGACGCGACTCGGTCAGCCGGGTATGGACGCACCCATGTTGATCGGTGCCGGGCCGACTTTCTGGGCCTTTGCCCTGCCCTATGGCGACAAGCAGCAACAAGTGATCGTCACCGATCCGGCAGACACCGACGCCGCGGTGGATCGCGTGGCGGATCGCGGAGTCGACTTCATCAAAGTCTACGCCGGGTTTGATCGGACCCGATTGCCACAACTCGTAGCGGCGGCGCGGCGGCGCGGCCTGACGGTCGCCGGCCACTCGCAGCCGGATATGACGCTGGCCGAGCATGCGAAGTTCGGCGTGAGTACCGTCGAACACCTCGACTTCGGGACGCTCGCCGAATGCACGACCGATGCAGATAGCTACTTCGAGCGGGTTATCGCCGCGCGCTTTCGGAACTCCGGAGAGTCCGTTCCAGCGATCTACGCGGACTTTGCCGATCGGGTAGACACGGCCGACTGTCGCGCGCGGCTGCGACGCGCGGCGGATGCTGGTCTGGTGCTGACCCCGACGCTGGTCGCCTCGTATCTGTCCGCGGTCGCTGGACGTGCGCTTCTGGCGCGGATGCCCGAGAGCCAGCGGGAGGGGTGTGCGCTCTATCTGCGTCAGTTCGACGGACTGAGCGATGCGGCGCAGGCGGCGCTACCTGAGGCTGGACAACGCCTGATGCGGATGGTCATCGACGCTGGCATGCCGGTACTGGCGGGCACGGATGCCCCCGCCTTCTGCACGCTGCCCGGGGAATCACTGGCCATCGAACTCCAGATGTTCGCTGATGCGGGATTGCCGCTGTTGTCCGTGCTGCAATCGGCGACCAGCACCCCGGCGCGCCTCTTCGGTGAGAGCGATCGTTTCGGCACGCTGACTATCGGCCGCACAGCCGACCTGGTCCTCCTGCGGGCCAATCCGCTCGAAACCACGAGTGCCTATGTCGATCCGGTCGGGGTGTTTACGCACGGTCGCTGGCGCGACGCGGTAGCGCTAGCAGCTTTGCGACGGCGCTAGCCGACGCGCCCGGCACCTTTGGAAGCGAGTCGTGACCTCGCGGTTCTCTCGGATGCGGCGCGCATTGCTGGGCTGACGCAAGCCATCCCATCGCTGCACGCCCAGGCGATGCCCGACGTCGTCAAACCGGCTCCCGCGCAGTCGTTTTCGGAGCACCTCGTGTGTCAGTCGCTCGCGAAGTCGGAATCCGTGTTCCTGGTCGCGGCAGGCGTCGACCATGTCGTCAGTCACCAGTACGCGGACCTGCAACACCTGGCAGAGTCTGCCATGAAGTACGGCACGAGTCGAATGCTCGTGCATCAATTGGTCGTGGACGTCGCGTGGCAACGCCGCGGTATCGGCTAGCGACCGTTGCAGCACCTCCGCCGAATAGCCGAAGTCGAGCAGATTCCCACGCTCGTGATCGAGTCTGGGATTTTCATCAGACGGCGCACGACTTCTCTCGCACGAACGGATTCCGCGATACTCGACACGCGATGAGTGTGTTCCTGCGCTAGCACGGGGCTACGAACGCCAGCTACGCGACGGCGTTTTCCTGCACGGACCCGAACTGCACGTCCCCGACCAGCTGCCTGCCGCCGGGCGGCCCGGGTACCACCGTACCAGAGCCGAGCTCGCTGGCGCTACTGGCGCAGGGCTTCTTTCACTTGGCCTGGTAGCCCGTTGACGCCACACGTGAGTGCGCGGTCAATGAGCGGACCGAACGCCCCCGGACCACGAGCGTCCGTGGGCGTTCGTTGGCACCCCTCGCGCTGGACCGTGTGTACGCCGCCATCGCACGGACTGCCCGGACGGGCGAGTACAGCGACGGCGCACGTGCGGGTGTGGACTACCACGAGACGCGCCGTTCGATGGTCATCACCAAGCCTGTGAAGCCTCGGCCGTTGATGCTCAACGTGGTTGGTGGCCATCGCTCGTCCGATGGACACAAACGCGCTAGGATTACCTACATGACGGGCAACTCGGTCTTCATCAGCTACCGGCGCGAAGACAGCGCGGGCGAAGCTGGCCGCCTCGCCGAGCATCTCGAGCGGCGATTCGGCGCCGATCGCGTTTTTTTCGATATCGAGGCTATCGCGCCGGGTACGGACTTCGTCGACGAGCTCGGACGGGCGCTCGACGAATCATCGGTGATGATCGTCATGATCGGTCGCCGCTGGCTGACTGCGGTAAACGCGGACGGCTCACGCCGACTCGATGATCCGAAAGACTTCGTGCATCGAGAGATCGTGAGCGCGCTCGAGCGCGACACGCGCGTCATTCCGGTGCTTGTGCACAACGTACTGATGCCGACTGCGGACGCACTTCCGCCGCCACTCGTATCGCTCGCGACGCGCCAGGCGATGTCGATTCAGCATGAGGAGTTCGGCGACGATGCGGAGCGGATCGCCGACGCCCTCGCGCGGATACTTGGCGACAGACCTGCCATCGCTTCTCCGGACACGAATGGCAGTGTGTCCGTGGGCGCGAGCGCGCCTTCCAGGCGCGGTCCTATCGTCGCGATCGCTGTGGTGGCGGCACTGGCGCTCGGCTTCCTCGGCGTGCGCTGGCAGCGGTCGTCGTCCGAGGCGAGGGCCGCCACCGTTGCGTCGGCGAGCGCCGACAGCGCGCGGCAAGTGCGTCAACACACGGTGGACGAACTCCTCACCGTCGCGACAGAGCAGAGCAAGCGAGAACAATACGCCGAGGCAATGAGCACGTTCGACCGCGCTGTGGAGATTGATGCGAATGTGCAGCGGGCGACGGAGGCTCGGGAAGACCTGTCGATGCGGTGGATACGGAATCTCAAAGTGAGCGATGGGAGAACGTTCACCGACGCGATGACACGACCGCTGGCTGTGCTCGATCTCGCAACCCCGTCTGCACGCGGTTCTCGTCAGGGAGACATGCTCGCGCACCTCGGCTGGGCGATGTTTCTGCGGTGGCGCGACAACCGCAGTGGACCGGAGCCAACGGAAGCGTATCGACGTGCGCTGGCGGTGGATTCCACGAATCCGTTCGCCAACGTCATGCTCGGTCACTGGATTCTTTCGCACGAGAATCGACCGAAGGCACTCGATCGCGCCCGATCGTACTTCCGCGTGGCGGTCGATGCCGGCCGGGAGATGAATGACGTCCGCCGATTCCAGCTCGCGGCACTGGGGAACGAGCCCGGTGTCGAAGGTGAATTGGAAACCATACGCGTGCTCAATGAAATGCGCTTGCGTTCCGAACCGCGTGCTCCCTCTGCTCGCAGTGCGTGGAGGACCTACTATTACGCGCTGAACGGTCAGGTCTCGATCACGGTGTCAGACCTGATGACACTGCTGCCAGCCAGTGAGCATTTACAGACGCTTCGTTGGGCCTTCGAGGAGTATGCGCAGCGCGACGAGGGGACGCATCGGATATTTCGATTCTACCTCGCGCGACTGCGCGCCCAAGCGGGTGAAGTGGCCGCTGCCACGGATTCACTGCGCGTGATCAGGAAGGAGTTGGGTGAGGACAGCAGTAACTTGCGCGACGCCGTGGATGTTGCGCTTACGCAATACGGGTCCGGGAAGGTTTCGCCCGACTAGCGGGTCGCGGCCCTCACGCGTCGAATCCGGAAGCGCTGGTCGACAGCTCTTCGAGCATGATGCGACGTTCGCGCGCGTCGTCTGCGAACTGCGCGGTGACGTCATCCGGGCCGCGACGAACACCATCCCAGACAATCACCGCCACGAGGTGCGCGCGAAGCGAATCGCCGAGCGATTGCGCGACCGACAAGATGCAGCCGTTTGCAGCATGGAAGGCGGCGCCGTGCTCCGTCGTGCCGCGCAGGACGATCAGATCGTCGTCGGGCAGTGACGCCACGACCCGGTCGAACGACGACCCCCACGTCGTTTCTCCGCCCGGGCGATCGATGACGGAGACGTTTCGAAAACTCGCTGCGTCGAAGGGCAGCACGACGACGCGACGCAACTGCAGGTCACCCGCGACTTCGAGCGCGAGCAAGTCTGCACCACACGCTGCCGCGCATACCAGCGCAATTGCGTCGTAGCGCAGGAACAGGTCTCGTAAACGCGTGCGCACAGTCTCCACATTCTCCAGCGGAAATCTGACCGGTTCGGCATCGGTCGCGTCGATGCGTCGGCCGGCAAGCGCGATTACCGTGCGCATACGCGTGCGTCGAGTTCGGTGCGCGCCGCATTCATGAGCGCTGACGGTATGGATGCGGCGTGGTCGGGCACGTGCATGATGGTCGTCGCGCTTCGCATGATGGCGAGCCGCAGCGTGCAGTCGTCATGGCCAGGTTTGCCTCGTCGCTTCGTAGACGTCGATCAGCAAAAATACGGCGACGCCGCGCATCCTGCTGGCGGTAGCGCAGTCCGTAGCCGCGGCCGTACAAGGGGTCTCCCAGTCGTCGGTGCTGGCGGTCCGCGCGCCCCCCGCGCCATCGCTGTTGTTGCGCTGTCCACGCCATCGCCGTTTTTATCGTTGCGATCTGCCGATAAAGCCGTACCGTGTTAGGAACGGCAATCCCCGCCTTCGTGCGAGCCGCAAGCTCGTCGGTTGGCCGCCTGCACCGTCCGCCCCGCACGCCCATGTCCGTTGCTGCGTTGACAACCGATCCGCTCGTGATCTTCGTAGGGGCGGGCGCCTCGGCGCTCCCCCCGTCGTCGCTCCCGGGATGGATCGAGTTCAACTCGGCGCTACTTGAGTGTCTCGGCGAACAGGTGGCCACCTACAGCCGGCAGCGGCAGCCGGTGGACGAGCTCCTCGCCGCCATCAAGCAACGACGTGACACGACCTCGTTTCTTTCCCCCGACTTTCAGGCACAGCTGATGGAGGAGGAGGTCGGCGCGGACTACTTCCGCGTCTGGCAGAGCCTCGATACCGACGTGTACGGGCCCGTGCACGCGGGCATTGCCGAGCTCGCGGCTGCAGGACGCGTCGCGGCGATCGTCACCACCAATTTCGACCGGCTGCTCGAGGTCGCGCTGCATGCCCGCGGCGTGCCGTACACGGTGCACCATGATCAGGCGGCATTCGACGCGCTTGGCGCTGACCTTTCTGCCGCCGCGCTACCGATCCTGAAGATTCACGGCTCGATCGAAGATGCCGACTCGCTGGTGGACACGCTGCGCCAGCGGCTCACCGGCCGCCCCGCATCGCTAGCGGCGGCGCTGCACACGCTGCTCGTGCGTCATCACTGGCTCTTCCTTGGCTTCTCAGGCGCTGACTTCAGCTACGACCAACACTACCTCGGCATTTTCGATGCGGCCAAGGAGGCCCGCGGGTTCTCGTTCCTCGCGCGCGACGGGGAACCGGTGCAATCGGGCGTGACGGCACTCGTTGCACGCTACGGTGCGAAGGCGTCGCTCGTCACCGGCGACCTCCGCACCTGGCTTGCCGACACGTTCGCCCTCGCCCCGCTCTCGCTCCCCGCCGTCGAGGCCCGCAGTGCCGCGCAGGCCCGCGCTGAGCTGCGGTCACGCATCGCCGACTGGGCCGCGGGGCTCGGGCCGATCTCCGTGGTCAATATCCTGTGCGCCATGCTGCGCTCGATGCAGATGGAGGAGCACGCCCACTGGCTGCTCCGCCGCACGTGGAGCCGCTACCGCTCTCCCGAGGACACCCGTGCCGGCGCCTCGTACGACCGCTACGCGTTCAACTACGGCCTCTCGCTGATGACGTACGGCTTCATCGGCAATTCGGTCGCGCTCACTGATGACAAGAGCAACCTGCTCGAGTGGATGTCCGGCGCCGACAGCGCTGCGGGGCAATTCTTCGCGCGTGCGTACCGCGCGGAGACGCTGCACGTTGCCGGCGCCCAGCTTGCCACCTGCAAGGCATACCTCGGACACGTCGGGGAAGCCGCGGTCAGTGCCAAAGACGTCACCGACCGCGTCATCGCGTCCGGCGACTCGCTGGCGTACGTTGACGTCGCACTCGCCTGCATACCGCTGTACGACATGATGCATGCATTCGAGCCCACGCTCCGCCAGCTTGGCGCGTGCGTACGCCTCGCGCGCCAGCTAGGTGACGAGCCGCGCCGCGCGCTGGCGCTCGCGTACTTCGGGCGGTTTCTCTGCATGACCGGTATCTTCGATACGTCGCTCGAGGCGGTGGAGGAGGCGGAACGCATCGCGAACCGGCTTGCACTCGCGCCGGTGCAGCTCCTCTGCCGCTCCACCCGTGGCCGACTGCTGCTCGATAGTGAGCAGTCCGACGACGAGGCGTTGGCCGTGCTGCAGGATGTTGTGGACGAACTGCACGCACGCGCCGCCACCCCGCTCTTCACGCACGTCGATCTCGGCGATCCAACGGCGGCTCCCACGGTCGTCATGGGTACACCGCCACAGCTCTGTCGCGCACTGCTCGACCTGAACCGCGCGGCGAGTTTCGCCAAGAATGCCGACGTAATGCGGGCGACGCTCCGCGAACTCGACGACCTGACCGCACTGCGATTCCCTGGGTACGCGGTGCACACTGCCGTAGCGCAGGCGCAATGCCTGCTGTACCATGGCGACGCCACAAGCTACGATGCCATCGCCGACTGCATCGAGGACGTGCGCCATTGGCACGAAGAGCGGGGCAACCCATTCGCCGGCATGATGACCAGCGTGCTCAGTGAGCAGCTCACCGAAGTACGAACGAAGATGATGCACTCGCGATGACCATGCGCCCGCATTCGCTGCTTCCCCACCCCACCTCCCGAAGGCTCGACGCATGAGCGACACTACGCCGTCACCCGTGGTCTTCCGCATCACCGGCCGACCCGCTGCCGACCCCGCGCTCCCCCGCGCCCTGCAGGGTCGCAACCGCTCCGGCGCTGATGGGGCGCCCGACCCCTTCCTCCCGCCGGGGTACGTGCGCGCCATCGCGTCGGTGGATGTCTCCGACGCGGCACGCGCCGTGGACGGCACCGTCGAGCAGGCAGTCGCGTCGCCGCCGGGTGAGGTTCTCGCGCTCGAGCTCGCTGATGGCACTACGATCTACACCAGCCCCGAACGGTTGGAGGAGACGATTCGCAGCATGATGCCCGAGGCGGTCAATGCCGACGGCAGCATCGACCTCGACCGGGTTGGCACGCGCGGCGCCGAGGCGACTCGCGACGTCCTTGGCATCGCGCGTCGGATCTTCTCCAAGGTCACGCGACTCGCCATCGGCGGGGGCGACGATCCGATCATCGGCGAAGCGCGGAAGAAGCTCGCATCGTGGATCGGCGAGAAGGCGGCGAGCAACACGCAATCGCTCGGCGTGAGCTGGCTCGGCACCAAGGCATTGATGTGGGCCATCGAGAGCCGCCTCACGCGCACCCCGGGACTCTACCGATGGGTGGCCGCGCAGGGTGAACCGACCGACCTGCTTGACGCCGGCAGCGACCACCTCGCCGCCGATGCCGCAGCGGGGCCGATGCTCGTCTTCATTCACGGCACCGCCTCCAGCACCGTCGGCAGCTACGCCGACCTCCAGACCACCTCCGCCGACTACTGGCGCACCTTCGCCACACGCTACGGCGAGCGGATCTACGCCTTCGAACATCGGACGATGTCGGAGAGCCCGATCGAGAACGCCCTGCAGCTCGCCACGACGCTGCCGCGCAATGCCCGCCTGCACATCGTCACGCACTCGCGCGGTGGCCTCGTCGGCGACCTGCTCTGCCTCGATCCGGCATCCGACGGTTTTGACGCGCTGCTCGAGTCATACGCGGTGGACGAGGTGGCGATCGGTGACGTGCCCGACGACGATCGGACGCGGGTCCGCTCGGAACTCGAGCTCGCGTACGCCGAGCATCGCAGCAAGCTGCGCGAATTGGCCGCGATGCTGCGTAGCAAGCAGTTCACCGTCGAACGCTACGTGCGTGTCGCATCGCCCGCGCGCGGCACGCGTCTCGCGAGTGGCAACCTCGATGTGTTCCTCTCGGGGCTGCTCACGCTCGTCGGCCTCGTGCCGGTGCTGGCGGGACAGCCGATCTTCTCGATGTTCCGGCGCGTGGTGCTGGAGATTGCGAAGAACCGCACCCGCCCCGGCCTCGTTCCCGGCATCGAGGCGATGCTCCCGGAGTCGCCGATGGCGCGCCTGCTCGCGCGCGCCACGCCCACCGCCCGCACGCAAGTCGCCATCATCGCCGGTGACATTCAGGGTGGCGGGCTGCTCAAGCGGCTCGGCGTACTCTTCACCGACCACATCTTCTTCAACGGCGGTGACAACGACCTCGTCGTCGACACCGACTCGATGTACGCCGGCATCGCCCGCCCCGGACAGGCAAAGGCGCTCTTCGACCAAGGCGCCGACGTCAGTCACTTCCGCTACTTCGCGAATTTCGACACCCGCCGCGCCCTCGCCCGCTGGCTGACCGAGCAGAACCTCGACTACGTCACCGAGTTTCAGCCTATCGTCACCACCGTCGGCGACGACACCGAGGCGATCCGCGTAGCGTCCCGCGGCACGCGCTCCGGAGAACCATCCACGCGCCCCGTGGTGGTCGTACTGCCCGGTATCATGGGCTCCCATCTCTGGGTCCGGCGCAGCGACCGCGTCTGGTTCGATTTCCCCGACCTCATGCTCGGCGGCCTTCGCAAAATCGCGTACGGCGAGCGCGGCGTGGAAGCCGAACGACTTTTCGATGCGGCGTATGCGGACCTCTGTCGATTCCTCGCACGGACCCACGAAGTCGAGCCGCATCCGTACGACTGGCGACTGCCCCTCGATCAGCTCGCCGATACCCTCGCCGACCGCCTGCGTCCGCTGCTCGCCCGCACGCAGTCTCCCGTGCGTCTGCTCGCGCACAGCATGGGCGGGCTCGTCGTACGGGCCCTCGCACACCGGCATCCCGACGTGTGGAACGCCCTCATGGAACGCGAGGGCGCACGGTTCATCATGCTCGGCACTCCGAATCGTGGCGCGCACTCGATGGTCGAGACGCTCATCGGCAAGAGCGACAACATTCGCAAGCTGGCGCTCGCCGACCGGCGCAACGACATGCAGGAGGTGCTCGACATCGTCGCCGGCTTCCGTGGCGCGCTGCAGCTTCTGCCGAGCCCCACCTTTGCCGACATCAACCAGCAGAAGATCGACTATTTCGACCCGAAACCGTGGACGACCTTCCGCCGCGAGATCCGGGATGTCTGGTTCGGGAACGGCAAGGTCGGCGTGCCTGCGGCCGCAGCGCTGCGCGACGGACAGTGGCTCTGGCAGCAGGATGCGGCACATGGCACCGGCATCGGCGCCTTCGCGTCGCGCATCACGTACATCCATGGCATGGCGGGGAACACCACCCATGGCGTGGTGAAGCTGCAGGACCGCTGGAAGATGATCGGCTCGCGTCAGGGTGATGGCACCGTGACGTGGGAGTCGGGGCGCATCGACGGTATCGGTCGCTATCTCTGGATGCCGGCCGAGCATGGCGCACTTGCCGACACGCCCGACTACTTCGGGTCAATCGAGTCGCTCCTCGTCAACGATGACCCTGGACGCCTCGCGACGAAGGAGCCCGTCTCCCGCAGCGCGGTCACCGCACCGCTCATCTACGACGCCGGCCCACCCGTCTTCCCCTCCGGCCAGGAGCTGGAACTCGAGGTGATCGGCAAGCGACGCCGCGAATCGGCGCGGCCACGAGATGTACCGACCATCAGTGTGTGCGTTCGTGCCGGCGACCTGCGCGACATCGACAAGCCGATCGTGGTGGGGCACTACGAGCGCGATGCGATCGCAGGCGCCGAAGCGCTGATCGACCGCGACATCGTCGAGGGGGGCCTCACCGCCCGTCACAATCTCGGCATGTATGCCGGCGCGATCGGGACCGCGCTTGTGGTGCTCACCCCGCGCAACGACGTCGAGAAGGCGCGCGGTATCTACCGCGGCGCGGTCGTGACTGGGCTTGGCACCTATGACGGTACACTCAGCGTCGAGTCGCTGACCGAAGCCGTGCGCACGGCGGCGCTGCGCTACCTGCTGCACATCAACGACGGAATGAACAGCGCTGACGCCGGCAGCCAAGCGGGCGTTCCGCTGGCCTTCCTGCTGCTCGGCTACAACTCCTCGGCCACGCTCTCCATCGCCGACTCCGTGCGCTCCATCTTGCGCGGCGTGATCGAGGCCAATCAAAAGTTCCGCATCTCGTTCCAGTCGCGTCTCGCCATCGATACGGTGGAGCTGGTCGAGCTGTACATCGACACCGCGATCTCCACCGCCTACGCACTCACGCGAGAGGCGGCGGCGCTCAACGCCGATCCCGCGGCGCGATTCCGCATCAACGCCTCCTCGGAGCTGGTCGCGACCGACTCCATGCGCCAGCGCCTCGCCGACGCGCGCAGCGGCAGCTACTGGCCACGCCTCCACATCACCGACGCCGAGCTGCGGGATGACGCAGCGGTCCTGTCCGACCCACAGGCCGCCGAGGTGCCGTTCACGCTCGAACGGCCGGCGTTGCCGTTGGCGCAGAATCTCAAGTTCCTCCGGCCGGCGTTGCCGTTGGCTCAGAGGCTCAAGTTCCTCTACGTCGGTCAGCGGGCGCGTGCCGAGACGGTCATCCGTCAGAGCCAGCCTGGGCTGGTGGATGAAATGGTACGCCAGCAGATCGCTCAGCCGGTCTATGACATCGACTTCAGCCGCACACTCTTTCAGCTGCTCGTGCCGAACGAGTTCAAGGATGTCGCGAGACAACTCGATCAAGTCGTGCTCGTGCTCGACAGCTACACGGCCAACCTGCCGTGGGAGTTGATGGTGGCCGACGAGAAGCCGCTCGCCGTCTGCACCGCCGTCGTGCGCCAGCTCAGCTCCACACGCTTCCGCACCGGCGTGCGCCAGACCACGGATCGGCGGGCCTATGTGATCGGGAACCCGTCGGCAGCAGGCTTCGCGACGGCGTTCCCGAGCCAGCCACAGCCGGGCGCGGGGCCTGCGGTGCCACCGGTGGATCCGCCATCGCTGCCTGCGGCGGAGCGCGAGGCGGAAGTGGTGGCGGACGTACTCGGTGGTCGCGGGTTCGAGGTCATTCGTGCCATCGGCCCCTCGATGCGTGGCGTGGATGTGATCAAGCGGCTCTTCAAGCACCACTACCGCGTGCTGCACATCGCCGCGCACGGCGTGTTCGAGCAGGCACATCGCGATGGCCGGTTGCGCAGTGGCGTCGTGCTCTCCGACGGCGTGCTGCTCACCGCCTCGGAGATCGGCGCGATGGAGGTCGTGCCCGATCTCGTGTTCCTCAACTGCTGCCATCTCGCGCAGATGGGCACGACACACACCGCCTTCAACCGGCTGGCCTACAGCATCTCGCGAGAGCTGATCGAAATGGGCGTGCGCGCGGTCGTCGCCGCGGGCTGGGCGGTCGATGACGATGCGGCGGCCACCTTCGCGGAGGTCTTTTACGACGAGATCCTCGCCTCGAACACCGCCTTCGGTGACGCCGTTTTCGCCGCGCGCAAGAAGGTGCACGACCAGCATCCTTCAAGCGTGACGTGGGGCGCCTACCAGGCCTACGGTGATCCGACCTGGCGCATGGAACCGCGCCGCGACGGCAGCGATCAGGGCCCCTCTGATGCGAAGACGATGGTTGCGGTGGAGGAGCTGCTGGCGTGGATCGAGCAGCAGCGCGGTCGCATCCGCAAGGCGGGCCGTCCGCTCACCGCCGCCGAGGCGCGCGCATACGCCGATGCCGCCGACGACAAGCTGCGCGGGAGGCCACAGGCATGGCGCGACCGGTTGGACGTGCTCTCGGAACTGGCGGCGATGCACGCGGATCTCGGACCGGCCTTCTACCCCACCGCTATCGCCAACTACGAGCGCGTCGTCAATCGCAGCGATGCCCCGTGGCGCGCGCCGGTGTTCGCGATCGAGCAGCTCGCCAACCTCGAGGCACGTCATGGCGAGGTGACTGGCGATATCGCACAGATCAAGCGTGCCATCGCGCGGCTCATGCAGCTCGGCACCCTCACGGCTATACGCGAGCCATCGGTGGAGACGCCACTCCTGCCCGACGATCTCAACGCCGAGCGGCGTGGATTGCTGGGCAGTGCATGGAAGCGGCTCGCGGCGGTGCACGCCCGCGACGCCGTCGCTGCCGCATCGACGGCTGCGCGGGATGCCGCGCTCGCATCCATGCACGACGCGCTCGACGCCAGCCTGCACTGGTACGGTGGCGCCGCACTCCTCCCCAGCGGTGGCGTGCCCGACACATGGACCGAGCCCGACTTCCGCAACGCGATCAACCGGCTCCACCTCGCGGTGCTGCGGCCGGAGCTCGAGACCACGGCGGCGATCGCCTTCGCCCGCGCCTGCGGTGGCGCGAGCCTCGCGTCGGGCACCCTCAACGCCACGTACTGGCGGTCGATGATCGGTGCCGATGCCACGATGGCCGAGGCCCTGCTCGACGGCTCGCTCTCCCACGGGACAGCCGTGTGGGTGCAGCGCATCACCGACCGGTTCGAAAACGCGCGCGCCGGTGTGCGCGTCGCGGGCATGCAGTTCGACTCCACCGTGCGCCAGTTTGGCTTTATCGCGCTCTTTCTCGAAGCACGCGCCGGGACATTCCCGAACGAGGATGCCACACGCTCCTCGTTCATCGCCACGGCCGACGCGCTCCGGCAGGTGTCGGCTCGGCTCGCGCCGGGGAATGCGGTGGACGACAACGACGCGACGGTGAAGCAGACGGCCGACACCACGGCTCCAGCGAAGAAGTCGCCGACGACGCGATCTACGGCGAAGAAGACCGCGGCGAAGAAAACTGCAGTGAAGAAGACTGCGGCGAAGAAGACGCGGACACGGCGTCCACGGTGAAACGTTCGACGGGGCCTCGCATTGGAGAAATCATGCCGTTCAAGCCACCCGGCTATACCTCAGTCGCGCGATGCCCGATGCGGGCGCACGGTCATGGCACGATGACGACAGGCTTCTTCACCACGGTCACCGTGAGCGTGGACGGATACTTCGTCGAATGATGCACCACGTTGTTGGCGACGACGCCCGCGGTCTCGTCATAGTTGTTGCCGCCGGTGTTCAAATTGCGATCGAATCGAGGAAAGTTGCTGCTCGACACTTCGATGCGCAGCCGGTGTCCGGGCTTGAAATAGTTGCTGGTATTGAGCGGCTGCAGCGTGACCTTGTACACCTCGCCCTTCTTCATGAATACCGGCGGCTTGTCGTATCCTTCGCGATAGCGCATGCGCTGGATCGACTCGTCGAGATTATACGCGCGACCGTCCGGATACACGTCGATGATCTTCACCGTGAAGTCGGTGTCCTTCGCATCGGATGACACATACAGCGTCGGGATGATGGGTCCGCTCAACTCGGTGCCGTCCTCGAACGGCTCCGACGTATAGACGAGAATATCGGGGCGCGTCTCCATCTTGCTTTGGTCCATCGAACCGGCGACCACCGCGTTCCCCTGACAGCAGACATTGCCGCCGTACGACATCACCGGCTTCATCGGATCATACGCGAACAGGTCGGGCTTGTCGGTTTTCCGCGGTGTCATGGAAAGCACCCCGTTACCGGTGAGCGTGTTGGCGCTCCCATTGCTGCCAAGATGAAACGTCATCGGCGCGGCATCCTTGGGCGGCCACGTCTCCGACGTGCGCCATTCGTTCGCGCCCATCAGGAAGTAGTGCACCTTCGGCAGCGTGTCGATGGCTGAACGTGCGTCCCCCTTCAGGAACTTGTCGAAGAACGCGTACATGATCTCCTGATACCCGAGCCGAGCATCACCCATGTCGCGCTCACCAACCACGGTGTGTTCACTGGCGCGCGTGTACGAGCAGTGCGCGACCGGTGCGATGATCGCCCATTGCTGGTTCGCGGCCGCACCCTTGGCCGTCTTCCGCACGTGGTTGTACATCGCGAGGTTGGGTCCGACGGAGACGTCGTACCACGACATGTACCAGAGACCGGGAATGTCGATGGGCATGCTCTCATGCCACAGTCCGCCGCGATACCACGCCGGATCGTTGGGCGTGCGCTTGATCATCGCGCCACCGGAGGCCACCGGCATCGAATCGGCGAAGATGCCGTTCGGACCGTCGAGCGCCTTGATGAGGTCCATTGCCGGCAGATGCCAGAACGCCTTCGCCCAATCCACGGGTGGCAGCCGCTGTGCCAGATCGTACGACTTGGAGACGCGGATGAGATCCGCTTGCGACGTGTTGGCCGGAAACATCGGCCGCACCTGATTCTGCTCTCCCATCAACCAGTCGATGAAGAGCATCTGCACCGCCCCACCGCGATACCAGTTGCCCATCTCGTAGTACGGGCCAACCTTGCCGACGCCAGCGCCGAAGCCCTGCACGTTCATCGCCGCGAACGCCGGAT
The DNA here is from genome assembly GCA_038210005.1 of Gemmatimonadales bacterium. Lineage (GTDB taxonomy): Bacteria > Gemmatimonadota > Gemmatimonadetes > Gemmatimonadales > Gemmatimonadaceae > Gemmatimonas. The sequence continues at coordinate 8,271 of JBBQXC010000034.1, read as the reverse complement.
TGCCGAGTGCGGCAACGGCCGGCTGCCACTCGGCGGTCGACGAACATCCCGTCGCGCCGATCTTGCCATTCGACCACGGCTGCGCACTCAGATACTTCAGCTCGTCGTCGCCATCAGAAAGCGGCGCGCCAAGGATGTCGTAGTTGCCCTCGGCGAAGAAGTGCCCGCGCTCCTGCATGTCGACCCAGGCGTAGCCTCGCTTGATCGCCGTCAGCGTCGCGGACATGTCGCGCGGGACGCCGTTCTGCACGTCCCAGTAGTTGAAGTTGTACGGCGTGCGCACCCAGATCGCCGGGACCTTGTCGGTCGCGCCCTTGGGATAGTAGATGTCCGCCGGAATGCGCACGCCGTCGCGCATCGGAATCATGACCTTGCGGTCGACGACGGCGAGCGACTGCAACTCGTTCTCGATGGTCCAACGTCTGGCCTTCACGCTGTCCGGCATCGAGCCGCCGGGCTGGGCCAGCGCATTGCTGCTCTGTAGCGTCGCGACCAGGAACAAAGCGCGGCCAATCGAACGCAGCCGTGGAATATGCATACGGAGCTCCTCTGTCAGAGTACGACCGTCGAACAACGCGCGTCCCGGCAAATGGCGAACGCAAGATTCGCGATGGCGTGCGTGATGACGAAGCGCGCGCCCCTCCTTCGGTTACGCGCAAGGCCTTCGGTACGTTCCCCAACTCTGCAACAGTGGACGCGATCATTGCGCAGCACACGACGCCAGGGAAGGCTGGCGACATGGTTCAACGGTCCAGCCAACTAAACAGCAGTACTGCTGAGCACCGTGCTGCCGCCGTCTCCGAGATGAGGTCGGAGACGGCCGTCGTACACGTTCTGTTGACGGTACCGCATTCTCGTTAGCGCCCCACGAACCCACGAAGCTCAACTCGACGCTCACGTGACGCCGAGTCGTACTTGTAAGCATATGCCGTCGGATACGCACCGGGCTTCGGATATCGGGCGGGCGTCACGATCTGGATGGTCGTGTCCGGCCGTGACAATAGGAACGCGCGCGTCATCATCGGTTCAAGAAAGATCATGCCACCATCGTAGAAGCCGTAAATGAAAGTGGATGCGAATGGTGTGCCCTGAAATTCAGGTCCGGTGGAGGCCCCTGCATGCGCACCCATCCGCGGGATCGGCATCGGATCGAGCGTATACCCGGGCGGCAGCACGTCGGGAGCAGGCTGTCGCAGCGCCTTTGCTACGAACGCAGGATCCGCAGGCGTCATGGCATCACGCTGCGCAGGCGTGATCATGTAAAAGTGCACGTCGAAGTGCGGTGTGGTGTAAACGTTCATCGGTGGGTGGCCGACCGGCTGCCAGTTGACTGCCACCTGTTCGACCACCATGGCCGGTGCCCCTGCGGGAAGCGGCAGGATGTACTCCTGACTGGTCATCGGCGGCAGCTGTGTCGGCAACCCGTCCAAGGCGTTCTCCGAAAGTACCACTGCGACCGAGACCACGTTCGCGCCCTGCACCTGAACTTCCGTTCGTGCCGAGCCGTTGCCGAACGCGACGTCTGCGCCTCTCAGGGTCTCCACATCGACGACCGTCGGCGAGTTGTCGCTGCACGAGATCGTCACTGCCAACGTCACCCCGGATAGGACCAGCGCCACCGCACCTGTAACGCGACGCTCGGCGACTCGCAGATACTCGCGCGCGATCGACGACCGTTGTGCATGTTTTGACATTGTACTCTCCTCGCCTGTGTGATACGCGCTGATCTGTCGCGCGCTATTGGCGAGCTGCGCTCTTGCAGCAGCCCGTGGACAGTCGCTAATTACGAGCATGAGGTCAGCGCCCGGTCAGGTCGTGGTCAGGCGAACCGTGCAGAGGGAGCCATGTATCGGTTGATCACGTTTGGTGGGCTCAACGTCGAGCGGGATGGCGTTTCGTTGCCAGCCATGGCTGCTCAGCGGAAAGCAATGGCGTTGCTGGCGGTCGTCGCCGCCGGCTATCGGACGGGAGTTCCGCGCGACCGTCTGCTTTCGCTGCTTTGGCCTGAAAGCGACTCCGATCGGGCACGCGGCGCCCTCAAGCAGATGCTTCATTCATTGCGACGTCAGCTGGGTCCAGACGACGTCTTGACGGGTACCGCGTCCCTGTCGCTCGACCCGATGCGCATGGACTCCGACCTCGCCGGTTATACAACGGCGCGACGTAACGGACGAACGGCCGAGGCTGTCGGCCTGTACACTGGCCCCTTCCTCGACGGTGTGTACGTCGACGGCGCCGACGAACTCGAACGATGGGTGGCCGCGCGACGTCAGGAGCTCGCCGACGATTTCGCCGTCGCACTGGAAGAGCTTGCGCGCGCCGCCGAAGCCGTCTGTGACTGGTCAGCAGCGGTCGAATGGTGGCGCCGCCGACAAGCGGCCGAGCCGCTGAGCAGTCGCGTCGCCGTCGCGCTCATGAAAGCGCTCCACGCCAGCGGCGACGGCCCGGCGGCACTCCGGCACGCTCAAGTGCACGAGGCCCTCGTGAACCAGGAGTTCGGATCGTCAGCCGACGCTTGCGTCGCCGAGGCTGCTGCAGCCATCACGGCGGGCGAGGGTGCACGCGCCTCAGCTTTAGGCCGAGCCAATTCGAACCTTCACAAAGTCGCTATCGAGCACGTACACGCACAGGCCGTAGCAGCGGAGGAAGAAATTGGCGTGACGACCATGTCGAGCGATGTGAAGGTGAAGTCCGATGGAATCGTTGCGCAGCGCGACGTTTCCCAAAGCCGACGCTGGCGCATAGCGAGGAGTCTCGGGCTCGGGCTCGCGGCTGCGGTGATGCTGGTCGGAGTAGTGTGGCGGAGCTCCCGCGACAAATCAGACGCAAACGCATTGGTCGCGAAGGCACCGGTGATCGCGCTCGAGCCGCAGCGTGTCGCCATAACGGTCTTCGAGAACGAAACGGGCGATAGCTCGCTCGCATCGCTCGGGCTCATGGCCTCTGATTGGGTGAGCCGCGGCCTCACTCGCTCGGCGCTGGTGGAGGTACTCGACGACGGCACGCTTTACACGGAGCACCACGCGCCTTCTGGCGAACGCAACGACCCGCGCGAAGTGGCGCGCCGTTCAGGCGCCGGTTTGGTCGTCGAAGGTCGTTACTATCGTACTGCAGACACCGTGCGTTTCACCGCGCGCATTGTCGACGTCGGCACCGGTCGCGTGCTCCGCGTGGTCGATCCGATCGGCGTCCCCGCGGCCAACCCACTGGCGGCTGTCGACGAACTCCGGCAGCGTGTCACCGCGGCGCTGGGCACGATCGTCGACCCACGCGCGAGTTTCTTCACGACGCCGTCGATGCAGCCGCCGCGCTTGCACGCGTATGAGGAGTACGTCGTCGCGCAGGACCTGTACTGGCGCGGCGCGTTCGGTCCGGCGTTCGCGCATTTTCGTCGCGCAACGGAGCTCGACCCCGCGTTCGACGCTGCGGCGGCGTGGCTCACGGTGAATGCGGCGGGCATCGCGCGTTGCGATATCGTTGATTCAGTCTCCAGTGCAATGAACGCGCGCACGACAACGCTCGGGCCATGGGAACGGTTCACGATCTCCGTCTCGAAGGCGCGTTGTGCGAGCGACTGGGCAGAGCACAACCGACTGCAGCGCGCACGACTTGAACTGCAACCGCACTCGTCGCACGTGAAATGGACATTGGCCATTGGATACAGGCAACTCGGCGCGCCGGGTGTGGCAAAAGGCCTGCTGACGGCGCTCAATCCGGAACGCGACCTGGCGTGGATGTCGGACGACGCAAAGCTGCTGTACTGGCGCGAACTGACGGCCGACCATCACGCACTCGGTGACTTCGGCAACGAACTCGCGATAGCCGATCGTCTGACACGCGAAGCGCGTGCCCCACTCGCGGCGGCGTACATACGTGCGCGCGCGTTGGCGGGAGCGGGGCGCGAGATCGACGCGCTCGCCGCACTGGACAATGTCGACGCAATGCTGCCCGAACCCGCGCTGGTAGCGGGACTCACGGGCGGATGGATGCGCGCACCTGAACTCGCGTCTCCAGGATGGGTGATGTATCAGATCGCGACGGAACTCGAGGCGCATGGAGCACCGCCTTCTGCGTCCCAAGCCGCCGCCAAACGCGCCGTCGCGTGGTTTACCCGAAGCTCCGAGACAGGGTCGATTCCGCCGGAGCAGCGGTTTGTACTGGCGCATGCGCTGGCGCTGCTCGGTCGCGCGGATGAAGGTCGATCAGTGCTCGACACGTTGGTTCGCACCACGCCAGCGATCGTCGCACTGCGCGGCGCGCTGGCGGCAATCAGCGCCGCAGTGGGGGACCGCGTCACTGCGCAACGCACGACGACGTGGCTCGCATCTCGCCCGCCGCAGTTTCCGATCGGCATGCCGACTTTCTACCGAGCGAGTATCGCGGCACTGAGCGGCGATGCCGCCAATGCACTCGATCTCCTGGAGGCGTTGCCACACGGCGCACACCCGTACGACATCGGCTTGCTGCACAGCGATCCCGCGTTCGCGGCATTGCGCGACAATCCTCGATTCTCACGTCTCGTGGAACCGCGGCAGTAGCCGTCCCGCCTCGCGGGCGAGCCTTGTGTCTCGAGGAAGTCCCCCGCTGCGTCGCGCTCAGCTTCAGGGGCAACGCCCGGTGCCACTCACATGCTACCGCCGCCGTACCCACCGGATCCCGGCCCCGAACGTCGAGAGGCCGACCGCGCGTCCGCGCTGGCTGCCAAGCAGGGACCGCGTGAAGAACAGCGTCGGCGTGGGCCCGCTGCGGCGCGGGGCGGCGTAGTCGAGACGAAGCTGCGTACCCACGCGCAGTCCGCTACCCTCCACGTCGTACAGCGCGGGCCCGACCATCGCGCGAAGGATGGTCGACCGGATGTCGAAGGCGCCGCCCGTCAGGAGTGCGGCGCGCTCGGTGAATCGCCGATCCTGACAGCCCGGCGTGCCGCGCTCTACGATGCATTGATCGGAGTTGCCCAGCGACAGCACGGTGCCGCGCACCCCGATGATCCACGCGCTCTTGCGTCGCTGGACCAACCGGGTGGTCAATAGTCCCGACACCGCGAACGACGGCGCTTCGGCGAACTCCGTCGTCGCGTTCACGGACCCGGCTTCGATCTCGCCGGTCAGGAGTCCGGTCGTCGTATAGAACCCGAAGTTCTGTCCGGGACGCCGCTGCGCATCGGCGCGGCGCGGCGGCACGATGAGCGACAGGACGGCGAGTGCGGTGCACGCAGCGAATGCAGTATTCGATCGACAGAGGTGCATGTGTATCACTGGAGGACGACTGGAGGTCGAGATCGACGAAAGCTAAGCTCCGCTCGAGGCGGCGCATGCTCTGACGAGATGCTGACGTCGAACGAGCTGGCCGCCCAGGTGATGGAGATTGCGGCAAGCGTCTCTCCAACCGTCACGTGTCTGTTCCGCAGGGCGTTCGCGGACGCCCGTCGGACAACCGCCTGATTCGCGAGACCGTGGGCTGGCGCGGCTACGTCGCCCCGGCGCGCATGCGATCCAGAACCGTCGTCACCAGAGCCCGCACGACCTCGGGGCGGCTGCGCAGCACGTGGCCGCCCGGGAACCATGTGATCGACTTGGGCTGTCTGGCCGCCGTATAAAGCGCCTCGATGTCGGCGCGCGGCAGCTTCTCATCATCGAGGGCGTTGAGCATGATGAAGGGGCGCGGCGCGACCTGCGCCACCCACCGCTCCGGTGTGAGCCAAGGGCCGGCCACGATGATGTCCGCCAGGAACCCCGCCAGCGGCGCGAGCACCGTCGGCACGTTGGCCTTGGCGTTGTGCGTGAGCAAACCGCGTGAGCGACCCGCACCGTGCACGCTCCAGAGGTGTGTGATGCGCAGGTCGCGGGCCGCGGCCACCACCATGAACGGCGTCCCGAGGCTCGCTCCGATGCCATGCACCTCACGCGCGTTCACCCAAGGCTGCTGTAACAGCCAGTCGAGTGACAACTGGATCGCCGGCGGTGTATCGACGAGCGCCTGTCGGATGTCCGGTGCCCAGCGGAGCACCTCGAGCCCTTTCATACGATGCGGGCCGAGATACGGATACGAGAGCGCGACCACCACGCGCCCTTGCGTGTCCGGGATGAGCCGGGCGGCATCGCGCCCGGTGACGTGCCCGCCAAGTATGACGACCAGCGGCGCCGGCGTCTCGGAGAGCGGTCGCTTGATGAGCATCTGCACGGTCATGCCGCTCGACGAACGCAGCGTGACCCGTTCGAGGCGGTGCCCGTCTTCCACTGTTTGGCTGTCACGCTCCACACGGGCGACGTGCCCCCGACGTGCCCCGAAGCGCGGCACGGGGTCGTCGAAGCGCAGCCATGTCAGGCCGCCGACGAGCAACGCGACGAGCGCGCCCGCAATCCATGCCGTGGCCGCGAGCGCACGACGGCGTAGGACCCTAACGCGCGGTTGCGGCATAGTTGAATTCCACCCTCTGGCAATTACGGAGTCTCATGTCAGTGGGCGTTGGTGTCGTCGACGATGCGCCAGCCCTTCTGTATCATCATGCAACAGCAGGGAGTGGTCAATACCATCGAAGAAGGACGAGCCCGCAGAGAAAACGGTCATGGCCGGCACCGGCTTCAGGTTCCATCCGCCCCGACGGAAATCCTCGACAGCATCAACCGTTACATTTCGCCTGCGGCGAAGCTGAACTACGCCGGCCATTGATCACTTTTCGGATCTCGAACATGCGAAGTCTAAATCTCATCCATCGTGTTGCCGCTCTGTTGCCGCTCATGCTGCTCGTGCACGCCCCTCTCGCGGCGCAGCGCACCACGGCACCGGTGCGTATCGGCCTCGTCGATTCACGTAAGCTGCTGCAGGACATGCCCGGCCGCGCCCAAGCGGAGTCGCAGTTCGCTCTCGAAATGGCGAATGCCCGAATGCTCGTGCACGCCGCGACCGATTCGATGCGGGCTGCAGTCGACGAGCTGAGCCGCACCGAAGCCGATTTGCGACCGCAGCAGCGCGAAGCCGCGATGATGGTCATGCGGGCACGTGAGCTCGCGCTCGAGGACATGATCTCGCAACTCAATCTGCTCACCAACCAGCGGCTCGACGAATTGCAGGCACCCCTCATCGAAAAGATGCGCATCGCCGTCAAGGCCGTTCGCGCGCGCGAACGCTTGGCATTGGTGCTCGATCTGGCGAACATGGACGGCGTCGTGGATTGGGCCGACGAGCTGGACATCACGACGCTCGTGCTCGAGGAGCTTCGTCGCGCGAACGGCGCCGGGAACAAGGAGCGCTGACATGAGCAACGTCCCCATCACCATCGCGCACGGCGATGGCATCGGTCCCGAAATCATGCGCGCCACGTTGCGCGTGCTCGAAGCCGCCGGCGCGCGTCTCGCGCCGGAAACCATCGAGATCGGCGAAGCGGTATACCATCGCGGGCAGACGGCGGGCATCGAGCTGTCGGCGTGGGAGAGTCTGCGCCGCACCAAGGTATTCCTGAAATCGCCCATCACCACGCCCTCCGGCGGCGGCTTCAAGTCACTCAACGTGACGGTGCGCAAGACACTCGGCCTGTACGCCAACGTGCGCCCGTGTGTGTCGTACGATCCGTACGTCGCCACGCACTTTCCCGGTGTCGATACGGTGATCGTGCGCGAGAACGAAGAAGATCTCTACGCCGGCATCGAACACCGACAGAGCGACGAGGTGTACCAGTGCCTCAAACTCGTGTCGCGTCCCGGCTGCGAAAAGATCGTGCGCTACGCCTTCGAGTACGCGCGCGTGAATGGCCGCAAGCGCGTGACGTGCATGACGAAGGACAACATCATGAAGCTCACCGACGGGCTCTTTCACAAAGTGTTCGACGAGATCGCGAAAGAGTATCCGGGCATCGCCAATGATCACATGATCATCGACATCGGTGCTGCGCGCCTGGCCACGCGACCGCAGACCTTCGACGTGATCGTCACGCTCAACCTGTACGGCGATATCATCTCCGACATTGCCGCCGAAGTGACAGGCTCCGTGGGACTTGGCGGGTCAGCCAACATCGGCGATCAGTGCGCCATGTTCGAAGCCGTGCACGGCTCGGCGCCCGACATCGCGGGGAAGGGCATCGCCAATCCCAGTGGCCTGCTGTTGGCCGCCGTGATGATGCTGGTGCACATCGGGCAGGGGGATGTGGCCGAGAAGATTCACAACGCGTGGCTGACCACGCTGGAAGCGGGTGTACACACCGGCGACATCTTTCACGAGAAGGTGTCGGAGCTGAAGGTGGGGACCGACGCCTTCGCCGATGCCGTGATCGAGCGA
>JBBQXC010000033.1:0-32246 GCA_038210005.1 Gemmatimonadales bacterium | reverse complement strand
TCTTTCTTCCGTACAGCAGTTTCCCGCCGCGTGCCTTTCACGCACCCGGGAGCGATGCGCGATTTTCCGCAGCGTCCTTCCGTTCCCCTCGCGCCAATCGGGTGTTTACACGCCCGTGCACAGTAGTGGCATGGTTAACCGGATCGCGGGCCCTTCGGCGCGCAACTGGTGTTGGCCGTGGCCATGTTCGGCCACACTGGGTGGCCGTTGAGTGATCCAGCTCTCTGAGGGAGTCACGAGATGCGATTGTTCGGACCCGTCGCGACTGATCGTGGCGAGCGAATTAGCTCGTCACATCATTCCGTTTATCGCCGCCCATTGGCCGCTCTACGCGCACGCCTTGCCCTGCTCGCCGGGCTTGTGGGTGCCTCCTTGTTGGCGGCTCCTCGTGCAGAGGCGCAAGTTGCCGGCGGGACCATTACCGGCCGAGTCACTGACGCCGCCACCGGTAACCCCGTCGCACAGGTTCGCGTGCTGGTGTCTGGCACGCAGAACGGTACCCTCACCAGCGACAACGGCCGCTATACGCTTCGCGTCACGACGACGGGTGCCGTCACGCTCGACGTGAATCGCATCGGCTTCGAAGCGACGAAGCTCACGGTCACCGTCAGCGGCGCCACGCCGGTGGTCGCGGACATCCAGATCAAGCAGTCGGCCTTTTCGCTCGCTGCCGTTGTCACCACGGTGACCGGTCAGCAGCGTAAGGTGGAGTTGGCGAATGCCACCGCCACGGTCAACGTGGCCGAAAGGATCGCGGAACTTCCCGTGTCGAATCTGAGCCAGGTGCTCACCGGTCGCGCCGCCGGTGTGAGCGTGGTGGCCAGCGGTGAACCAGGCGTCGGCTCGCGCATTCGTATCCGTGGCCAGTCGTCGATCTCGCTGTCGAACGAACCGGTGGTCATCATCGACGGTGTTCGCGTGGCTTCCAGCACTGGCAGCTCGGCGATCGGCGTCGGTGGCCAAACGCCATCGCGCCTCGACGATATCAATCCCGAAGAGATCGAAAGCATCGAGATCGTGAAGGGACCGTCGGCCGCCACCCTGTACGGCACCGAGGCCGCAGCCGGCGTGATCAACATCACGACCAAGCGCGGTAAGTCGGGACGTACCGCCTGGAACTTCTATAGTGAGCGTGGCCTCTCGCAGGATCCGCGCGAGGGGAGCTATCCCCTGTTGTACAACGCGTGGGGGCGTAACACCGTCACCGGTGCGGCGCAGCGCTGCGACATTGTGTTTCGCTTGGACGGCCGTTGCAGCGTGGATAGCGTGACCAGCGGTAACGTCCTCAACATTGACTCGCTGAGTCCGATCGATCTCGGGCAGCGCGGGCAGTACGGCGCGCAAGTGTCGGGCGGTTCCGATAAGGTGCAATACTTCGTGTCTGGTGAGATCGAGCGGGAAGACGGTATTTACAAGATGCCCGCTCAGGAAATTGCTCGCCTCGAGCTTGAGCGTGGTGTTTCTGGACTGCCTCGTGGTCAGATCCGGCCGCAGGGTCTCGACCGCAATAACCTGCGACTCAATCTCACGGCGCAGGTGGCACCGAAAGCCACGCTCCAGTTGTCCAGCGGGTATGTGAACAGCAACACCCGACGCGTGCTGAACAACGACAATTCCACCGGTCTCATGGTTCAGGCCATGGGTGGCGCATGGAATCCCTCCAATCGTGACGGGCGCGGCGTGCCGCTGCCGGGCATGTTCAGCTTTCCCTTTGGCGACGTCTTTTCTCGCGTCACCACGCAGGAGCTGAATCGCTTCATCAATTCGGCGACAGGCCGCTATGATCCGACCGAGTGGCTCAACCTCCGCGCCACGGTCGGCTACGACTACTCGCTGCGCGATGACATCGGTATCAATCGCTTCAACGAAGGCATCTTCCAGTTCCCTGGTCGCAATGGACAGATCACCAGTGCTCGCACGACGATTGGCCAAGGCACAGTGGACCTCGGCGGAACCGTCACGAAGCAGCTGACCAGCTGGCTCGGAACCAAGACGTCCGTGGGTATGCAGTTTATCCGCAACGATTTTGAGCAGGGGGCAGGCACCGGTGAGAATCTCCCGCCGGGCGCGACCACCGTCTCTGCGGCGGCCATTCGCAACGCCACCCAGTCGTTCGACTACAACCGAACCCTCGGGTACTACATCGAAGAGCAGCTATCCTTCCGTGATCGGTTGTTTGTCACGGCGGCGGTTCGGCGCGATGCCGCCAGCGCCTTCGGATCGGAAGCGCGCTCGATCTACTATCCGAAGCTTGGCGCATCATGGCTCGTGTCTGACGAAAGCTTCTTGCCCAAGTTCGACTGGCTGCAGTCGCTGCGCTTGCGGGCCACGTATGGCGCCTCGGGGCAGCTTCCTGGTGCAACGGACGCGCTGCGCTTCTTCACGCCATTCCCGGCCACACTCACGGGCGGCGTCGATGCTCCGTCCGTCACGCTGAGCGCGCTCGGCAACAGCGATCTCAAGCCCGAGTACGGCGCTGAGGTCGAGAGCGGGTTCGATGCGACGATGTTCAATGGCAAGACGAACCTCGTGTTCACGTACTATCGCAAGGAAACACGGGACGCCCTCGTGTCGCGTGACTTGGCGCCGTCGCTCGCCGGTATTCAGTCGCGATTCGAGAACATCGGCAATGTGCTCAACTCCGGTTTCGAGCTCGAGTACACGCAGAAGCTGGTCGACCGCAAGAGCCTGTATGCGGAAGTGCTGGTGAACGGCTCCACCAATCGCAACGAGCTGCTCACGCTCGGCGAGGGTGTCAAGCCGCTCCTCACCGGTGCAGGCTCGCGCATCACGATGCGCCAGTCGCCGGGGTTCCCGCTGTACGGCATGTGGGGCCGTGGCTACACCTTCAACGATGCCAACAACGACGGCGTTCTGGCCGTTGGTGAGGTGACGCTGCTGGACAGCGCGCAATTCGTCGGTCCCTCGTTCCCGACTCGCGAGTTTGCGGTTGCGCCCACGATCGAACTCCTCGATCGCAAGCTCCGGATTTCCGCGCAGATCGATCGCAAGTGGGGCATGCTGAAGCTGAACAACACGCTCCGTCACCAGTGCCAGGGCGGCAACTCGTGCCGTGGTCGCATGGATCCGACGGCGCCGCTCGAAATGCAGGCCGCAGCCATTGCCGCCAACGCCGGTGTCTTCACCGGGATGTACGAGGACGGCTCCTTTACGCGCCTTCGTGAGCTCGCAGTGTCGTACCAGCTGCCGCAGTCGTGGGCACGGGCCGTCAAGGCGCAGCGCTGGAACCTGATCATGACTGGCCGCAATCTGGCCGTCTGGACGCCGTTCTCCGGCGTCGATCCCGAGTCCACCCAGAGCAATTCGGACAACCGCGGCAACGAAGAGTTTTTCTCCACGCCGCTGATGCGCACGTGGACGGTGCGCATGAACTTCAACTACTGATACCCACCCGATGCCAATCCTCTCGTTCCGCAAGAAGACGCAATGGGGCTGGCTGCCGGTGGCTGCGGCAGCCGTCACCCTCAGTGCCTGCAATCCAAGTTCTGCGCTCGACATCACCGATCCTGACGTGCTTAACGTCGCCGACTACAACAGCCCTGCGGGTGCAAACCCGGTCCGGCTCGGCGCGTTGCAGGACTTCACGATCGCCTTTTCCGGCACGCAGGATGGCGTGATCGTGATGACGGGCAACATGGCCGACGAGATCTACTCGACGGACACGTTCGACGATCGCCTCTTCCCGATCCATGGCCGAACCAATGAGCAGCTTGCCGCGGTGGAGGGCGCGTATAGAAACCTCCACCGGGCCCGCGCGGGTGCTTCGCGCGTGATCCCGATTTTGCGGGAGTTCGCTCCCACGGCACCGGCGAACATCGGCGAGATCTACGCCATGCGCGGCTACACCGAGAATCTCTTCGCCGAGATCTATTGCTCGGGCGTGCCGTTCTCGAGTGAGAACACGCCGGGTGAACCGCTGACCACAGCGCAGATGCTGGCGGCTTCCGTCGCCAGCTTCGACTCGGCCCTTACGCTGGCCGGCACCGACGCCCGCGTGCGTCCTCTGGCGCAGATCGGGCGGGCGCGCGCGCTGCTCAATCTCGGTCGATTCGCCGATGCCGCCGCAGCGGTGCAGGGCGTCGCGACCACCTATCGGTACCAGACGTTCCACTCACAAGCCACCGGTCGGCAGGAAAATGGCGTCTGGAACGCGCTGTCGGTGACGGCGCCGCGGTACTCCATGTACATCCCCGCTGAGGCGCGGGTGCAGTTCCTGCGCACGCCGGTAGATCCAAGGGCCCCGTGGCGAGCAACCAATCGCGTCGGCTTTGCGTCCGTGCACAGAGACCTCCCCGACCAGCTCAAGTACGGGCGAGCGGGAGCCGTCAACTTGGCCGATGGCGTAGAGGCGCGACTGATCGAGCTCGAAGCGCGACTGCGTGGTGACACCCAAACCGATCGTCAGGCGGTGTACGATGGCCTGAACGCCCTGCGTGCGGCGTTTGGCACGTTGGGGGTGCCGCCGATCACCGGCGTGCCCACGACGATAGCGGCACTGTCCGTGGCCGTTCCTGCCACGCAGGCTGATGCCGTCGATCTCTTCTTCGAAGAGCGCGCCATGTGGCTCTGGCTTACCGGTCACCGGCTCGGTGACCTGCGTCGCCTCATCCGCCAGTACGGCCGCTCCGCAGAGACCGTGTTTCCGACGGGTGCTCTTCGGGCACCGTTCGCCGGCAACTACGGCACCGACGTGAACTTCGTGATTCCTGCCGCCGAGCTGAACAACCCGAAGTTCAACGGCTGCCTCAATCGCCTGCCGTAAGCTCGGACTGATGGAATGTGAAAAAGCCGCCGGTGCACTGTGCACCGGCGGCCTTTTCACATCGTACCATCACGAACGGAACGCCTTACCGGCCCGACACCCCGCGGCCGATCTCGACCGCCTTGAAGCCCGGCTCGCCCCAGCCGATCACGAATACGCTGAATCCCTGTTTCATACGCATCTCGATATCAGCGGCACCGGCCGGATAGCCACACGGCACGTTGAATTCCTTGCAGGCCGAGAGCACCTGCTGGATCGCACCTTCCCAACCCTTCTCGTCGAACGCGCGCTTTCCCGCTGCGTCCGTCGTGCTGAACACGCCGCGCAGCGTACCTGCGCCCGGGAAGAGCACGCCGACGCCCTTCACGGCGGCGATCTCACGCACCTTCGCCAGACCAGCCTTGCTCTCCACGATCGTGAAGGGGTAGAGCTCGCCCTTTGGGTTGAGCGGCCAAACGTCCGCCTTCGCTTTGTACTCAGCCGGCGTCATGCCCCACATCGCCGGCGCGTCACCCACGTCGTCGGAGCGCGTACCGCCCTGACTCTTGAAACGCATCGCGGCCAAGCCCTGCTTGAGCTCGTCGGCACTTTCCACGCCCACGAACACGATACCCGTGACACCGAGGTTGAGCTGCTCGCCGATCCGCTTGGTGGCCAGCGCCGGGTCCGGCGCGATCTCGTGCGTTTTCACAAAGATCGGGTGCGTGAAGCGCGGTGCCTTGCCTTTCTGCAGGGCCCCCTGATCGTTCATGCCCTTCGCGAATGCGGCAAATTGCGGGAGAGCGGCGTCGAAGTCGCCTTCCATGCTGCCGTCGAAGATGTAATCGGCCTTCTTGTAGCCGAGGGCCTCGGCGGCCAGCTGTGCCGGCGACTTCACCGAGTCGGCAGGCGGGGCGGGCTGGCCGGGGCGGACGCGGCGGTTGGCGGGGCCATAGAGACCGAACACTGGCTGCTTTTTGGCAATCAGGTCGATCACGGGATTCAAGCGCGTCTGCGCGTGCAGGGGGAAGACTGCGCTCAAAGAGACGGCCACAGCAGCGGCCGACAGCATCCAGCAGGGGCGCACGGAGGATCCTCCAGGTGGGAAAGGGGCAGGGATGCCCCCGGTACCGCGTATATGACCCCCAACGAGATCGAGGGCAAGAGTGTTGAAAGTCGGTACTCCGCTATATTTCAGCGGTTAAGCATCCGCGTGCGTAAGCACACACGTACGTAGGTTGCCGTTTCCCGCCTGTTCCCGCCTCAGTCCGGAGTTCCGAGGATGAAGTCCTTGGTTGCTGCTTCGGTTGGTGGCTTGTCGCTTCTCGCCGTCGCGATCATCGATCGACCTGATCCGATCGCGACCCCAGCGCTGACATCGCCGCTCGCCACGTCCGCGTCATTCGACGCCCCGCTGTCGGATCCGCCCATGCGTCCGTCTGCGCCGATGCGGCGCGGTCTCGGGCATCCGGTGTTGGCCCCCGCCCCCACTGCGATCGCGAACGCGGCGTTGACCGACGTGGTGAAGAAGACCTGCGCCGGCTGTCATAGCGATCAGCGCAAGCAGGGCAACCTGTCCTTGCAGGGCTTCGACATGACGAACATCAACGGTAGCCCCGAACTCGCCGAGAAGATGATCGGCAAGCTACGCGCGGGCATGATGCCGCCGCCGGGTCGTCCGAAGCCGGGTGGGGACACGCTGAACGTGCTCGCCGGAACGCTCGAACGGATGATGGACGCCCGCTACGCGCTCAATCCGAATCCGGGCACGCGTACCTTCCAGCGTCTGAATCGCGCCGAGTACGAGCGGTCCGTGAAGGACCTCCTCGGCGTGGACATCAAGGCCGAATCGTGGCTGCCGCTCGATACCAAGAGCGCCAACTTCGACAACATCGCCGACGTGCAAACGCCGTCGGCCACGCTTCTCGACTCCTATCTCGACGCGGCCAGCGAGATCAGCCGTCTCGCGGTAGGCGACCCGAAGGCGAGCGTGTCCACGTCCAGCTATCGCATTGCGCGTTTGGCGTCGCAGGTGGATCCGGTGGAAGGCGCGCCGGCCGGTACGCGAGGCGGTACGTCGGTCATGCACACGTTCCCCGCCGACGGCCAGTACGTGTTCACGATCACGCTGCATGCGATTCCCACGGGCCAACTGTTCGGTTCCGCCGCGCCATTCGACGAGAAGATCGAAATCTCGGTGAACGGTGAGCGGATGTCGGTACTCGATGTCGATCGCGGGATGTCGCAGGCCGACCCGAACGGCATGGAAATCAAGACCAAGCCGATCTCGGTGCGTGCCGGACCGCAGCGGATAACGGCGGCATTCGTCCGCACCTTCGAAGGTCCGGTCAACGACAATATTGCGCCGATCGGTCACAGCATTGCCGACACGCAGATCGGTTCGCAGGCTGGTATCACCACGCAGTCGCATGTGCAGATGTTCGCGGTCACCGGCCCGTTCAATCCTACGGGTGTGTCGGACACGCCGAGTCGTCGGCGTATCTTCAGCTGCCGTCCGCTCGCGCCGGCGGAAGCGCGTCCGTGCGCCGAGAAGATCATGACGCGGTTGGGCGCGCAGGCGTACCGTCGTCCGCTGGCCCCGAATGACGTGAAGGGGCTGCTCACGTTCTACGATGCCGGTGCCAAGGACGGTGGCTTCGAACTCGGTATTCGTACGGCGCTCGAAGCGCTGCTCGCCAGCCCGCACTTCATCTTTCGCGTGGAAGAGATGCCGGCGCTGGCGAAGCCGGGCTCGAGTGTCGCGGTCAGTGGGATCGACCTCGCATCGCGTCTCTCGTTTTTCGTGTGGGGCGCGCCTCCTGACTCGCAGCTCGTGTCGCTTGGCCGTCGTGGTCTTCTGACTGACACCACCGTGCTCGTCGCGCAGACCAAGCGCATGCTGGCGGATAAGCGAAGCAGCGCGCTGTCGACGCGATTCGCGGCGCAGTGGCTGCGGTTGTCGGATATCGAGAAGGTGCATCCTGATGCGCTGCAGTATCCCGATTTCCGCGAACAGCTGTCCTCGGACATGGTCCAGGAAACCCAGATGTTCTTCGATCATCTCGTGCGTGAGAACCGCAGCTTCCTCGAGCTGTACACGGCCGACTGGACGTACGTGAACGAGGATCTGGCGAAGCACTACGGCATTCCCGGCGTGGTGGGCACGAACTTCCGTCGCGTGAACTATCCGGCCAACTCCGGCCGCGTCGGCATCTTCGGACACGGCAGTGTGCTCACGCTGACGTCGCATGCGAATCGCACGTCGCCGGTGTTGCGCGGGAAGTGGGTGATGGAAGTGCTCATGGGCACGCCACCGCCGCCGCCGCCGCCGAACGTCCCCGATCTCGAGAAGACCGGCGAGAGCAAGGAAGGCCGACTGCTCACCACGCGCGAGCGGATGGAAGAGCATCGCGCCAATCCGAGCTGCCGCTCGTGCCACCAGTTCATCGATCCCATCGGATTGTCGATGGACAACTTCGACGTGAACGGTCAGTGGCGTATTCGTGAGAATGGCACGGCGCTCGACACGCGCGGTGACTTCTACGACGGCACGAAGATTTCGAGCACGCTCGACCTGCAGAAAGCGCTGCTCAAGCGCCCCACGCCGCTGGTGCGCAACTTCACGCAGAACCTGATGGCGTATGCCTTGGGCCGTCGCGTGGAGTACTACGATCATCCCGCCGTGCGGAAGATCGAAGCGCAGGTGAAGGCCAACAACTACCGCATGCAGGACTTCATCGTCGGCGTCGTGAAGAGCGACGCCTTCCGGCTGAAGAAGGTGATGGAGCAGGCTGACTCGGGAACGCGGGGCGTTTCGGCGCCCGGCGTTCGCTGAACTCATTCGTAGAACTCATTCGCAAACGATCAGCACACCCGTTCACGATACCGGAGACGCCACACCATGTACTTTCTCAGCGGCAAGGCGATGCCCCGCCGGCAGTTCCTGCAGAACCTCAGTGCGACGATCGCGCTGCCGTATCTCGATGCGATGATCCCGACCGGACGTGGGTCGCGCATCCTGGCCAACAAGGCGCCTCGCCTCGTGGCCATCGAAATGGTGCACGGCGCGGCCGGCTGCAACGAACTCGGCTCGACGCTCAACCTCTGGTCGCCGGCGGCGGCCGGGAAGCAGTTCGATCTCTCACCGACGGCCATGTCGTCGCTCGAGAACTATCGTGACTATCTCACGATCATCAGCAACACCGATGTACGTGAGGCGGAGCCCTCGTCGCCCAATGAGATCGGAGGGGACCACTTCCGTTCCAGCGCGACCTTCCTGACGCAGGCGCATGCCAGGCAGACCGAAGGATCGGATGTCCGCGTCGGCACGTCGCTCGATCAGCTCTACGCGAAGCGCTTCGGTCAGGACACGCCGATTCCTTCCATGCAGCTGTGCATCGAGAACGTGGACCAGGCGGGCGGCTGCGCGTACGGCTACGCGTGCGTTTACACCGACTCGATCAGCTGGTCGTCGCCCACGGAACCGCTGCCGGTGATTCGTGACCCGCGCGTGGCGTTCGAAAAGTTGTTCGGCGTGGGCGGCACGAGCGCCGAGCGCGCGGAGCGTCGTCGCACGCGCCGTAGCATCCTCGACTTCGTGTCGGGTGAGATGTCGTCGCTCAAGGTGAACCTCGGTCCCGACGACCGTCAGCGGCTCGACAAGTACCTCGAGGACATCCGCGAAGTCGAGCGTCGCATTCAGCGCGTGGAAGCGCGCAACCAGAGCGGCGATCCGCGCGAGCTGCCGGAAGCGCCGGCGGGCGTGCCCGATTCGTTCGCCGAGCATGTCAAGCTGATGTTCGATATTCAGGCGCTGGCGTTTGCCGCCGACATCACGCGCGTGTTCTCGTTCAAGATGGGACGCGACGGCTCCAGCCGGACGTACCCGGAGAGCGGCACGGACAAGCCGTTCCACCCGGCGTCGCACCATGGCGGCACCGAGCGTGGCGTGAAGGACTTCAACATGATCAACAAGTACCACGTCTCGATGCTGCCGTACTTCCTGGACAAGCTGAAGAGCATCCAGGAAAGCGACGGCAACATGCTCGACAAGACGATGATCATCTACGGTTCGCCGATGGGTGACTCGAACCTGCACAACCATCGCCGCTGCCCGCTCATCCTGCTGGGCAAGGCGGAAGGCCAGCTCGCCGGCAACTTGCACATCAGGGCGCCGGACGGCACGCCGATGGCCAACGCGATGCTCAGCATGATGCACACGCTTGGTCTGAACGATCAGACGAAGTTCGGTGACGCCACGGGTGCCCTCAACCTGAACTCCTATGCCTGAGTCTTGGTCGCCGAAGGCCGTGCCGAACGCGGCGCGGAGTGTCGCGCGCCGTTCCGGCTATCGTCTGGCGGTGATCGCGTCGTTGTTCGGTGCCTCATTGGCCCTGGGCGCGGCGCGTACGCCGGACGACGAATCGCCGGTGGCCGACGCGGTCATGCGCGGGGACAGCGCCCGCGTGCGCGTGCTGATCAAGCAGGGGCTCGACGTGAACGCCGCGCAGCCCGACGGCATGACCGCATTGCATTGGGCGGCGCAGCGCGGAGATGCGGGTGGTGCGCAGATGTTGATGTACGCTGGTGCACGGGTGGACGCGGTCACGCGCAACGGCAACTACACCCCGTTGCATCTCGCGGCGCGGAACGGACGTGCGGCCGCCGTGAAGGCGCTGTTGGCGGCCGGTGCCGACGTGAACACACTGACAACCACGGGTGCGGTGTCGGCGTTGCACTTCGCGGCGTCGAACGGTGATGCGCTCACGGTGACCGCGTTGCTCGACAAGGGCGCACCGGTCGACACACGTGAAGGCGCGTGGGGGCAGACGCCGCTCATGTGGGCGGCCTCGGCCAATCGTCTGGCGGCGCTCGACCTTCTCATCAAGCGCGGCGCCAATCTCGAACTCGCGTCGAAGATCGAAGATATCTCCGCCAAGGAAAAGGCGGAGCGCACCATGCTGGTGCAGCGCGGACGTCGGGTGGCGGCCATGAAAGCGGCCGACGCGGCGCCGACGGTGGCGGCGGCGGCGCCCCCTTCGACAACGCCACGCGCTGCGGTCGCTGTCACCGCTCCTGCTGTTGCTGCCGTAGCGGCTCCCGTTACGGCCGGTGCACCGGTCAAGCGCGATTCGGCGGCGACGGCGCGACCGCAGACGGGCTTCAACAATCGTGGCCCCACCTACGGCGACCTGATCGGCAACAAGGGTGGACTGACGGCGCTGTTGTTCGCGGTGCGTGATGGCGCCGACGACTGCGTGGCGCGGTTGCTCGAAGCCGGCGCCAAGATCAATCACGTGAGCGAGGGCGATCACACCAGCCCGCTGCTCATGGCGACGATCAACGGCCGCTTCGATATGGCCAAGCTACTGCTCGAGAAGGGCGCCGATGTGAAGTTGCAGAGCGATGCCGGTGCCACACCGCTGTACGCCACGATCAACGTGCAGTGGGCGGCCAAATCGCTCTATCCGCAGCCCACGGCGCAGCTGCAGCAGACCGCGTCGTACCTCGAGCTGATGGAGTCGTTCCTGAAGGCCGGCGCCGATGTGAACGTGCGTCTCAAGAAGCACCTCTGGTTCATGTCGTACAATTTCGACTTGCTGGGCGTGAACACGATCGGCGCGACGCCGTTCTGGCGTGCGGCGTACGGCACCGATGTGCCGGCGATGAAGCTGTTGGTGAAATACGGGGCCGACATCACGATCCCGACGATCAAGCCGATCGGTCGATTGCCCGGCGACGATTCCGGCGGTGATGACGCGGTCGCTGGGGCCAAGGATCCGTCGGGTCTGCCGCCGATTCCTGACGGCGGCCCCGGTGTGTATCCGATTCACGCGGCCACCGGTGTGGGCTACGGCGAAGGCTTCGCGGCCAACTCGCACCGTCATGCGCCGGATGCGTGGATGTCGTCGGCGAAGTATCTGATCGAAGAGCTCAAGGTCGACGTGAACATGCGCGACCATAACGGCTACAACGCGATCCACCATGCCGCCGCCCGCGGCGACAACGCGCTGATCACGTATCTCCAAGCCAAGGGCGGGGATATCATGGCGATCAGCCGCCGTGGTCAGACCACCGTCGACATGGCGAACGGTCCGGTGCAGCGCATTCCGCCCTTCCTCGAGACCGTCGATTTCCTGGTCAAGATGGGCGCCAAGAACAGCAACAAGTGCAAGTCCTGCTGAGTCGCTCGCATCCGCACGCGGCGTTCCGCTGAGCCACGCCGACCGGGCCATCGCCCTCAGTCATCGTGGCTCAGTTCGTATTTGCGCTGCTCGTGCATACGGTCCTTGCCCTGCGCGGCATCACGTCGCTTGGCGGCGTGCATGGCCTGTCCGTGGGTGGACGACGTCTTGATGGAGGGCAGGGCCACCTGTTTCTCGAGAGCCGTACTGCCGCAGGCCGGGCAGGCGGGCGGCGTGCTGCCGCGCACCAACGCTTCGAAGCC
Organism: Gemmatimonadales bacterium; assembly: GCA_038210005.1. Lineage (GTDB taxonomy): Bacteria > Gemmatimonadota > Gemmatimonadetes > Gemmatimonadales > Gemmatimonadaceae > Gemmatimonas. Next base: position 20,037 of record JBBQXC010000033.1, on the reverse strand, counting down.
CTGTTGACAGGCCGTGCACACAAAGTCGAACATAGGCATATGATTCCCGCTCCCGTCTTCCTGGAGGATTGCTGATGCGTCGTTCGTTCGTTTTCGCTACCACTGCCGCCATCGCGGCGTCACTCTCTAGTACGCTGCTCGCCGGCACGGCGCTGGCGCAAGCTTCTGCCTCCCGCCGACAGGTGATCCCTGAAGGGCAGAGTGCGTCGCCCACGCTCACCCCCGGTATCCGCGTCGGGAACATGCTGTTCGCATCGGGACAGCTGGGGATGAGCCGTACGGCCCCGGACACCACTATTCAGGGGCAGACACGTCTGGCGCTGGAGAACACGAAGAAGGTGTTCGAAGCCGCCGGCACCACGCTCGCGAACGCCACGAAGTGTACTGTGTTCCTCACCGACGTGAAGGATTTCAGCGGCATGAATTCGGTGTATCGCGAGTTCTTCCCATCGGCCCCGCCGGCCCGCTCCACAGTGGTGGTGGCCGCGCTGGTTTCTCCGGGTGCGAAGGTGGAAATCGAGTGTGCGGGTGTCATTCCCTAGCTCCGCCGTGTTTGGACGCAGGAAGGGCCCGTCAGACGTACTGACGGGCCCTTTGTTGTCATGGTGCCCGCCGACTTACTTGGCCGCTGGCCAGACCACGCCTTGATTGCCGCGCTTGACGGGTCCGATACCCTTGTAGCGGAACTTCTGGAGGCGCTTGCCTTCGTACGTTTCGGTCGTGTAGATGTTGCCTTTGGAGTCGGTCGCGATGCTGTGCACGGCGAAGAACTGTCCGGGCTGACGGCCGCCATCGCCGAAGCTGGTGAGGATTTCCAGCGACTGGCGGTCCATCACGTACACGCGCTCATTCTTGCCGTCGGCGAGGTACAGATACTTCTGCGCCGCGTCCTTCGAGAAGGCGATATCCCAGACCGAGCCGTCGCCGCGTGTGGCCGGCACGACGCGTACTTCCTTCACGAACGTGCCGTTCTTCTGGAAGACCTGAACGCGATCGTTGGGACGGTCGCACACGTACACCAGCCCATCGTTGGTCGGTTCCGCGCAGTGCACCGGATTCCGGAACTGCTGCACCAGCGGTGCCGACGGATCGTAGGGCGGGAGCCGCGCGTCGTCGGGCTTGTTGCCGTAGGCGCCCCAGAAGCGCTTGAGCTTACCGCTGTTCATGTCGAGCACGGCCACCCGCTTGTTGCCGTAGCCGTCGGCCACGTAGGCCTCGCCGGCCTTGGTGTCGAAGGTGATCTTGGCCACCCGACCGAAGTGCGTGCTGTCGTTGCTGGCGGAGCCCTGTCCGGGCGTGCCGATCTGCTGCAGGAACTTGCCGTCGTGTGAGAACTTCAGGATGTGCGAGTCGGTGGGACCGTTGCCGCCGATCCAGATGTTGTCCTTGTCGTCCACCGCGACGCCGTGATTGGAGCCGGGCCACACGTAGCCCTCGCCCGGTCCGCCCCAGCCCTTCACCAGGTTGCCGTCGGGATCGAACTCGAGAATCGGCGGCGCCGACGCGCAGCATTCGCCGATGGGCGGCTTCGCGTTCAGCCCCGCCTCGGTGCGCTGATTCAGCGTGGAGTCGCCACGATGGATGATGAACACGTGGTCACGGCTGTCGATGCCGACGCCGATCACCGAGCCCAGGATCCAATGGTTCGGCATCGGTTTCGGCCACACAGGATCGACTTCGAACCGCGGGGCCTGCACCATCTGCCGGTCGGTGGCCCGCAGCGACGCTTGCGCGACACCCAGGGCACCGATGGTCAGGATCAGGGCCGTCCAGCGCAGCGTATTGCGCTTCCTCGTCATCGATATCTCCATCAGGGGGTAGGACCCCGTGTGGATTCCGGGGCGGGATGGTATGTTCGTGCAATTGCGGCGGTGCCGCGAGTTCCTACTTAGTAACGCGCCTCCTCCCGCCTGTCCAGAGAATCGCCGCCCGCTTCGCGATGCCCCTTCTCCTCCCGCTGCTCGCTCTGCTCTTGATTCTCCTGCCGGGACGTCGTGCGCATGCGCATGAAATCCCGACCAGCGTGGTCGTGCGCACCTTCGTGAAGCCGGACGGCGCGCGCGTGCGATTGCTGGTGCGCGTGCCGCTGGAAAGCATGCGTGATGTGTCGTTCCCCACGCGTGGTGCGGGGTTGCTGGACGTGGCCCGGGCCGAGCCCACGCTACGGGACGCGGCGCAGCTATGGATTGCCGACGGGCTGCGCCTGCGGGTCGGTGATCGTGCGTTGGCGGGACCGCTGGTGGTGGCCGTGCGTGCGGCGCTGCCCAGCGATCGCGCCTTCGATTCGTATGCCACCGCGCTGGCGGCGGTGCGCAGTGCACCCTTGCCGGTCGACACCGACATTCCGGTTGGGCAGGTGATGCTCGACGTATTGCTCGACGTGCCGACGGCGGGCATGGTGGTGGGCGATGACGCCGACTTGGTGCTCGAACCTCGGTGGGCGCACCTCGGCGTCCGCACCACCACCGTGGTCACGCTGGTGCTGAGCACCGGCGCGACGCGGGTGATCAGCTTCGATGGCGATCCGGGCGAGGTGCGACTCGATCCGCGCTGGTGGCACGCGGCCTGGCGGTTCGTGCTCACTGGCATGGAGCACATGTTCAGTGGCATCGATCATCTGCTGTTCGTGCTGTGTTTAGTGCTCCCCATTCGCGCCATGCGTCCTTTGATCGGTGTGGTCACCGCCTTCACGATTGCCCATTCCATCACGCTGGTGGCGTCGGCGATGGGCTTCGCGCCCACCGCGCTCTGGTTTCCGCCATTGGTCGAAGTATTGATCGCGGCGTCCATCGTGTACATGGCGCTCGAGAACATCGTGGGCGCGCGCGTGCAGCGTCGTTGGATGATCGCCTTCGCGTTCGGTTTGGTGCACGGCTTCGGATTCTCCACCGCGCTGCGCGACCAGTTGCAGTTCGCCGGCTCGCATCTGCTGACCTCGCTCGCGGCATTCAATGTCGGCGTGGAACTCGCGCAGCTGGCGGTGTTGGCCGCGGCGGTGCCCGTGTTGCGCTGGGTGTTTGCACGCGCCGTTCCGGAGCGCATGGGTGTGATCATCGCCTCGGCGTTCATCACGCACGAAGCGTGGCATTGGTCGCTCGAGCGCACGGCCACGCTGCGGACCTACCGGTTTACGCCGCCGGTGCTCGATGCCCTCTTTCTGGCGAATGTGCTGCGTGGCGCGATGGGTGTGCTGATCGTGATCGGTGTGGCGTGGGGAATTTCCGGGATCATGCGTCGACTGGCGGGTGCGCGTGCCGTTGCGGGTGGTGTATCGGGAGGTGTATCGGGTGCTGTATCGGGTACCGCGTCATCGGCCGTGACCGCCCTGTTGCTGCTCTTGGCGGTCGCAACGCTCGCGCCGCGCAGCAGTGCCGCGCAGGCGCCCAAGTCGACCACGCAGGGTGTGTACACGCCGACGCAGGCCACCAAGGGCAGGAACGTGTTCAACGGCGCCTGCCTCGGCTGCCACACCACGGCATCGCATATGGGAGCGGCGTTCGAGTTGCGATGGTTCGGGCGTCCGCTGTCGGAGTTGTATGGATATCTCAGCAACCTCATGCCCAAGTCGGCGCCGGGTACGCTGACAGAAGAAGAGTACGTGTGGGTCACCGCGTACATCCTCAAGCTGAATGGCATGCCGGCCGGCAAAGTGGAACTGAACGCCGAGCCGGATTGGCTGAAGGCGGTGCGCATCGATGCCGCGCCCGGCACGTCGCCGGCGCCGTTGGAAGATCGTTCGGCAGTACGCAATGACGTACGAAGGTTCAGACTCGTCCCGCATTCTTGACGGAGATCAGATGATGCAACGCAGGACCAGACGGCTCGCCGGCTTTGCGCTTGTCGCGGGCGCCGCGATCGTGGGCGCTACGTTCACACGCGTCGCGCCCACGGTGGCGCAACAGGGCAAGCCCCTCGTGCGCGGCAACGCGTATGGCGAATGGCGGCATTGGGGCGCCGACCAATGGAGCACACGCTACTCGCCGCTCGAGCAGGTGAACGCCAGCAACTTCGACTCGCTGCAAGTGGCGTGGGAGTGGAAGGCCAGCGCGTTCGGCAAGGACGAGTACTACCGCACCACGCCGATCTTCGCGAACGGTCGTCTGTTTACCGTGGCCAGCACGCGACGCGTGGCGACGGCGCTCGATCCGGAAACCGGTGAGACGTTGTGGATGTATCGTCTGGATGAAGGCATCCGCTGGCAGAAGGCACCGCGTCAGTTCGCGGGTCGCGGATTGTCGTATTGGACCGACGGCCGCATTGAACGTGTGCTGCTGGTCACGCCGGGCTATCATCTGATTTCGCTGGATGCGAAGACGGGCAAGCCCGATCCGCTGTTCGGTAAGAACGGTGTCGTGGATCTGATGGACGGACTGGGCTATCCGATGGTGCCGCTGGCCGTCGATGATTCGGGGCCGCTGATCATCTCCGATGCCGCGCCGATGCGCAAAGCGAAGCCCGGTGAAACGTGGGATCCGGTCAAGAAGATCGGCGCCGATGGCACCGTTGGTCTCGATCCCGCCGCCGGACAGATCGCGGCGAGTTCACCGGCGATGGTCGTCGGGAACATGCTGGTGGTGGGTAACTCGTCGATTCACGGCTACTACCCGATTCGCGCCCACAACGTGACCGGCACCGTGCGCGGTTTCGACATTCGCACCGGTCGTCAAGCGTGGAAGTTCAACCTCGTGCCGCAGCCGGGTGAGTTCGGCGCCGACACGTGGAAGAACGGATCGAAGAACGGCACGAAGGGCGTGGGCAAGAACGATGCGTGGGCACCGTACGCGGCCGACGAACAGCTCGGTCTCGTGTACATCCCCGTGGGCATGCCGCTGATGGACGAATACGGCGGACATCGTCCCGGCAACAACTTGTACGGCAACTCTCTTGTTGCGCTCGACGCGAAGACGGGACTGCGGAAGTGGCACTTCCAGATGGTGCACCACGACATCTGGGACTATGACACCCCCATGGCGCCGAACCTGATGGACATCACCGTCGATGGCAAACCGCGCAAAGTGATCGCGCAGACCACCAAGCAGGGGTGGGTGTACACGTTCGATCGCGCCACCGGTGAACCGATCTGGCCGATCGTGGAAACGCCGGTGATGACGAGCGACGTGCCGGGTGAGGTGTCCTCGCCCACGCAACCGATTCCGAGCAAGCCGGCGCCGTATTCGCAGCAGGGGCTCGTCGAGGCCGACCTGATCGACTACACAACGGCGATCAAAGACTCGGCGCTCAAAATGGCGAAGCGGTGCCGCATGGGCCCGTACTTCATTCCGCCGGCCGCGGCCGACGGCAAGGGCAGCACGGGATTCAAATGCTCGTGGTACGCGCCCGGCGCCAGCGGTGGCGTGAACATCGACGGTGGCGCCACCGTTGATGTGGAAACCGGCATGATGTACGTGGCGTCGATCACGGGCATGAGCACGGCGCAGCTGCAGAAAGACCCGTGCTCGGAGTTCGACTACAGCTCGCCGCGCAACAGCTGCGGCTTGATCGGTGCGCTGCCGGCGCCGCCGGGCTATGAGGGACCTGTGCGTGAGCGCGGTGGTGACTTTGCGGGGCGCGCCGGTGGGTCGATCATTGGTGGGGTGTCGATCGTGAAGCCCAAGGAATACGGCGGCATCACGGCGTACAACATGAAAAGCGGCGACAAGTCGTGGTGGGCACCCAACGCGGGCATGCTCAAAGTCACAAGCCGCGATCCGTTGTTTGCCGGCGTCACGTTGCCACCGCAGGGTGGGCGCGGACAGGCGCAGGCGATCACCACCAAGTCGTTGCTGATTTACGGCACCGGACGCAGCGGCGGTGCACCGGGCGAAGCGCCGAAGCTGTTCGCGCTCGACAAGGTCACCGGCAAGCAGGTGGGCGCTTTGGAGATTGCGTCGAAGACGACGGCGGTGCCGATGACCTTCCTGCATAAGGGCCGGCAGTACATCGTGTTCGCGAGCGGCGCCGAGAACGAGACGCAACTCACGGCGCTGGCACTGCCGGTGAAGAAGTAAGGGGAGGGGCGCTACTTTTTTTCGTAGCGCTTCAACGCCTTCTGACCCACTTCGGCGCCGTAGATATTTCCTGCGGCGTCGACCGCAACGCCCTCAGCCGAACTCGTGCTGGGGGCCTTGTCGTCGGGATCGGGAATGAACGCCGTGACTTTGCCGTCGCGCGCACTACCGATGCGCATGCCGCGCTTCCATGCCACGTGCGGCGGATTCACCGAGCCCGATTCTGAATCGGCCACGTAGATCATGTCGTTCTTGTCGATGTAGATGCCGCTCGGCCGGCTGAACTGATACCACGTGTCGAGCACCGTGAAGTTCTGATCCACGATGATGATGCGATCGTTGCCGCGATCACCCACGAACAGGCGTCCCTTCGAATCGAACGCCAGTGTGTGCGGCTGATCGAGTTCCGTGGCGCCTTTGCCCCAAGTGCCCCACGTTTTCAGGAGCTTGCCGGTCTTGTCGAACTTGAGCACTCGCGCGTTCGAGGTATTGCGCGATGAATGCCCCTCGGCCACGAAGATGTCACCGTTCGGTGCCGTGATGACCGCGTTGGGCTGCCAGAAGAACGCCGCATCGCGACCGCCGCCGGGCGCACCAAGCGTCATGAGCAGCTCGCCTTGCGGGGAGAACTTGTAGATCTGGTGCCCCCTGGCGGCGTTCGCCGGCGCCGTTGCAGCGGCGCCGAGTGTGCAGGCGCAGTCCACCACCCACACGTTGCCGTCTTTGTCCACGTGGATGCCATGCGGCGACAGGATCATGCCGGCGCCGAAGCTCGTGACCAGCGTGCCCTTGTCGTCGAACTTGAGCACCGGCGGCAGCGCCGAGCCCGCGCAGTTGTTCACGCTGCACCGTTCGGCCACCCAGATACTCTTGCCGTCCTTGTCGATGGCCACGGCACTGGTGGAGCCCCATGTGCGCCCCTCGGGCAGCTTCGCCCAGCCGGTGACCGTGCGATACGGGTTGGGCAGGTCGTTGACGGCCGGCATCGTGGCGGACGATTGCGCGGATAAGTGCGCGGACGCGCTCGACGACGCGAGCACGAGGAGGACGGCGAGACGACGCATGGGAGCAGGGGCGGGAGGTGGGACGTGGAGGCACGAACCAGCGCGCCGTCGCACGTCCGTAAACTTGTAGCGGGCGACGCCACTCACGCTAGCGTGCGCGGTCCGTCGCTGGAGTCCACAGCGCGATCAGCGCATACTTCAGCATGCCCAAGACGAAAGCCGATCATCCCGACAGCACCGCCAAGCCCGCACCGCACACCTGGACCTTCCGCGCCCGCTTTCGCCGCAACTGCTTCGGCTGGAAGTCGCAACCGGCTATCGCTCGCGTCAAGGACGCAGTGGCCGAGATCCGCAAAGTCGCGAAGCGCGATCTTCGGTTGGCTGCCGATGGTGCGGTGCTCTTCCTCGAGAAGGTCTCGCCGGCACTGGAGCAGGTTGACAGCTCTTCCGGCTCGATCGGCACCGCTGTCAACAACGCGATCGCGGCGTTGGTGCCGATCATCGGGGGTGCCCAAGTCGATGCCGGTGTGCGCGCGGCATGGCTCGATCGCCTGTTCGAGGCATTGCAGGCCGACGAGATCCCGTACATCGAAAGTCTTGGTGACCACTGGGGCGACCTGTGTGCGTCTCCCGTTGTCGCTAGCGAATGGGCCGACCGACTGCTCGACATCACACGCCTTGTACTCAGCCCGGATCGACAACCCGGTACGTACTTCAAGGGCACGACAGCCTGCCTGAGCGCGCTCCACAGCGCCGGTCGGTATGACGAGTTGATCGACCTCGTGCGCGCCGAACGGATGTGGACGTACACGCAGTGGGCCGTGAAGGCGATGCTGTCGTCGGGGCGGTCGGCCGAGGCGCTGCGGTTTGCGGAAGCGAGCCGGAATCCGTGGTCGAGTGATCAGGCGATCGATATAACCTGCGAGGAGATCCTGCTGCGCTCCGGCATGAGAGACGAAGCGTACACACGATACGGCATGCGCGCGAACGGCATGACCAGTCATCTCGCCACGTTTCGTGCGGTGACCAAGAGGTATCCCGAGCGGCCGCCACACGAGGTGCTGATGGATCTCGTGAAGGCCAGCCCCGGTCAGGAAGGGAAGTGGTTTGCCGCGGCCAAGGACGCCGGATTCCTCACTGAGGCCGTCGAGTTGGCCAGGCGATCGCCATGTGATCCGCGAACCCTTACGCGTGCATCTCGCGACTTCGCGGCGCAGCAGCCGGCCTTCGCGCTGGATGCGGGCCTGCTTGCGCTCCACTGGCTGGCGCAGGGGGCCGGCTACGAGATCACGAGCACCGATGTCATCGATGCCTTTCGGGCGAGCGTTCACGCGGCGCAGGCGGCCGGTCGGGTGGACGACGTGGTGGCGATGGTGCAGGGGGTCGTCGACGCCGGTGGTCCCCGCGCGGACTTCGTGGCGACGGTGCTGCGGTCCGTGCGCCTGTGAACCGGACGCTGTGCCATGGCGCATTGGGGCGGCAGCATTCCGGACACGGCTGCACGCTTCGTACTGATTGGCCAAAGTAGCTTCCAGAAGCTACATTGGAAGGATGCGCACCGTCGGCCTCAAGATCCTCAAGAACCGCCTCAGCGAATACATCCGTCTCGTGGCCAGTGGCGAAACCGTACTCGTTACGGATCGCGACCGGGTGGTGGCAGAGCTGCGGCCGCCACAAGGTCGCAGTCCGCTGGTCTCGGACGCCGTGCTTGCCGAGGCGATGCGTCGCGGATTGCTCTCCGCACCTTTGGTTGTGCGGGAGGGTCCGCCTGGCCGATCACCGATTGAGCCGCTGGCCGACGTACTGGCGGGGCTCGATCGGGATCGAGCCGACCGCTAGCGACGCGTGATTTACCTCGACACCTCGGTGGCCTTGGCGCATATTCTCGCCGAGGATCGCGTTCCACCGGTATGGCTGTGGGATGCGACGCTCGTGAGCAGCCGCCTGCTCGAGTACGAGCTCTGGACCCGGCTGAACGCACGCGGACTGGCGGGGTCGCACGGCGAATTCGCACGTGAGGTCGTGCAGCGTATTGCCTTCCTCGAGTTGGCGCCGCCGGTGCTTACACGCGCCTTGGAGCCATTCCCGATCGCGGTCCGCACACTCGACGCGCTCCACCTGGCGTCCATCGACTTCCTGCGCAGCCAGCGCCAAGAGCTGGAGTTGGCGAGTTATGACGTGCGGATGCTCGATGCGGCGGCCCGCATGAAGATTCCGATCGCGATGCTGGACGGCGAACTCCGGTAGAGCCGGTCGAAGTAGATTTTACTCTGTATGCTGCGCATCCACGGCCTCACCGTTCGGTATCCCAATGGCCCGCGGGCCCTCGACGCCGTCTCGCTTGATATCCCACACGGGATCTTCGGCCTGCTCGGACCCAACGGGGCCGGCAAGAGCACCCTCCTCCGTATTCTGGCCACGCTCCAGCGCCCGGATACGGGCAGCGTACAGTTGGGCATTGGCACCGATGACGCGCCGATCGACGTGCTCGCCGAGCCTGCACGGCTGCGTGCGCAACTGGGGTATCTGCCGCAGGACTTCGGGCTCTACCCAACGCTGAGCGTCGAGGCGGTCCTCGACCACTTCTGTGCACTCAAGGGCGCCACCGACCGTCACACGCGTGCGGCGTGGGTCGATGCCCTCCTGAGCCGCACGAACCTCGCCGACAAGCGGCAAGTCGCCGTTCGGGCACTCTCGGGCGGGATGCGCCAGCGGGTGGGGCTCGCCATCGCGCTCGCTGGGCATCCTCGCCTCCTCCTGCTCGACGAACCCACCGCCGGGCTCGATCCCGGCGAGCGACGGCGCATCTATGATCTGCTGGCCGGCGTCGGGGAGGACGTAGTGATCATCCTTTCGACGCACCTCACGGAGGATGTGCGTGCCGCCTGCGCGCGGTTCGGCATCCTGCACGCGGGGCGCATCGTGACGGAGGATACGCCAACGCACGCACTCGCGGTGCTGCGTGAGCGGCGCAGCCCCGAGGTCACGCTCGAAGATGTGTACTTCGCGCATGTCCCCGCCGATGAGCGCGGATGAGCGACGGCATCGCGCGCATCCGCGGCACCGCACTGCGCGCGCTCGTCGCGTTCGAACTGCGCCTGCAGTCGCGCGACTTTCTGGCGTGGCTCGGTTTCCTCGTGCTCTTCCTGCTCACAATGGGCTACACCGCGAGCGGCGCCATCATGCTCGTCGGGGACCTCGGTGCAGTGCCGCGCACGGCCCCGTGGGCCATCGCCCACGCGATGGCGGGGGTGACGGCCTTTGGACAGGTGATCACCGCTATGACGGCGGCCACAACGGTACTGCGTGATGTCTCGGCGCGCACGCAGGGGCTCATCCTCGCGACGCCATTACCTTGGCGGACGTATCTCGTGGGCCGTTTTCTCGGAACGCTCGCCGTGCTCTTGGTCATCTATGCGGCGATCCCCCTCGGACTTTCGCTGGGGGCGTGGATAGCGACCGTGGAAACGACTGCCGTGAGCGATCCGCTCACGCTGTCGAGTGTCATCCGCCCGCTCGTCATCCTCGTCGTGCCGAACGTGCTCGTCGTCACCACGGCATTCTTCGCCGCCGGTGCGCTGAGCGGCGGTTTCGCGGTGATCCTCTTGGTCGGCCTCGGGTTCATCGGATGCTGGCAGAGTGGCCTGCAACTCGTGGGCGCAGGGCAGGCGCTCGGCGCACTGCTCGATCCCTTCGGCAATGCCGCACTCACGTTGGCGACGGCGGACTGGGACACCGCCGCACGCACAACACGCGCGATGCCGATGACCGGTGTCCTGCTGGCGAATCGCGCGCTCTGGCTCGCGTTGGCTACGCTGCTGGGCATTGGAACCTTGCGCTGGTGGCGGCCCCGCGTGGTCGGGGGCGCACCCGATGTCCGACTTGCTACCACGCGCCGCACCGACATCGTAGCGCGCGCGCTCCCCGCCTTGCGAGGTGCCACGTCGGCCCAGGCCTTCGTCGCCGAAATTCGCTTCGGCTGGCATTGGGTCTCGCGCGAGCGAGGCTTTGCTGCGCTTCTCATCCTCGCACTGCTGAATGCCGTAGCGAATGGCTGGTCGGCATCAGGCGATCCCACGACGCTCGTGCGCGCCCTCGAGTTCCATTCGCGGCTCTTCGCGATCCTGATCGCGACGATCTATGCGGGGGAGCTCGTGTGGCGGGACCGCGACACGCGCACCGAGGCGTTGCTGCGCGCCCTGCCGGTCTCCGCGCTGGTCCGGCTCACTGGGCGCGCGGCCGGGGTCGCGCTCGGTCTTCTTGCGCTGCCGATTCTGTTGGTGGCCGTCGCCACCATCCTGCCGCTCGTGGCTGGCACCGGCGCACCGGCGACCCTCTGCGCCACCCGATGGATCCTCGGTTACAGTGCACCGGCGTTCATGGGCCTGCTGGTGGTGTCCATCGTCGTGCACCGCATTGTGGACCACAAGACGGTCGCGCATCTCGCGCTCATCAGCGCCTGGGTCATCGCGATCGCCCTCGGCGCCGAGGAGCTGGCGCGCCCATGGCGCGTGTGGGGAATGTGCGGGGGGTGACCGTCGCTCCGTAGACTCCCGAGTCAAGTTGACGTCCGACGTCCCATCGACGTCTCGTTTCTCACTGTCCCGTTCATGGGGGAGTCTACGGGTGCCTGCATAACAATGGCGTTTCGTTGCAGTGCTCTCATGAGACTGCGCACGTCGAGCGTATTCCGCCACGCGACGCCAGCAGCAGCGCACCGTTGGCGTACTGTGCCCGCGGGTCGTGGAGTGACACTCTCGTCACGAGGCGATTGGCCGCGATAACGACGGCACGCCGGATCAGATTGACATCCACTTTCCGAAATCGTACGCTGGTCAGGTGTTGTCGAGGACCATCCCCCGCGAGCGGAGCCTGGTAATGATGCGAAATGTTGTTGCAGGGATCACGGCAGTCGCAGTGATTCTCGCCTGCTCCCCAAGCGCGGGATCAGTGGCGACGCCGACCAACGCGAGTGCCGATGCGAACGACGCCAGTACAGCCGCTCCCTACCAGGGGCTCCCGCTCGTCTCGGCAGCGTCTCCGTTCCGTGCGGACTGCAACGGCCCGAACTTTCCCATCACGGCGACCTACGTGAACGCAGAAAGCGAACCGTATGTGGCTCGCAATCCGCGCAACCTCGACAACCTGATCACGGTCTACCATCAGGATCGGTTCCCGAACGATGGTGCCAATGGTGTCTTGGCCTCGACCTCGTTCGACGGTGGACGCACCTGGCAGGTTCCGGGGCTGGCGGACCAACCGACCTTTTCGCGATGTGCTGGTGGTGATGTCAGCAACGGGGGGGACTTCGAGAAAGCCAGTGACCCGTGGGTGCAGTTCGGAGGCGACGGCACGGCGTATTTCGCGGCCGTTTCATGGAACGTCTCGAACCCGGAAGTCGCGCAGTTCGTCGCGACCTCATCTGATGGTGGACGCACGTGGGAGCGTCCGGTCGCCGTGATCCGTACCAATGACCCGAATGTGAGCAACGCATCGCGCCCCGCACTGACAGCCGATCCGAAGCACGAACAGACCATGTACAATGTGTGGGCCCAGTCGCATACAGCCCCGGCAGCGGCATCGCACGGGTCGATCGGATTCAGTCGTACCACCGACGGCGGCAAGACATGGAGTAAGGCGCGCGCGATCTACGACGCTCCTGCAGGGATGCAGACGTCCGCCAATGAGATCGTGGTGATGCCGAACGGGGACCTGCTGAACATGTTCACCGAGCTGCGCATGGGGAGCGGATCCGGCGAGCCGAGGCGGGACCGCATTGCGTTCATTCGCTCGAAGGATGGCGGCTTGAGTTGGTCACCGCCCGCCGCAGTGGCAACGTCCGAGCTCACCGACGTCGTCGACCCGCGAACCGGAACGAAGGTCCGCGTGGGCGATTCGTTCGCGCACAAGGCCGTCGACCCGAGGCCCGGCACCAACACGATTCACGTCGTCTGGGCCGATGCTCGGTTCACCAACGGACAGACCATGCAGATTGCGCGCTCCAAGTCCACCGACGGTGGTCTGACATGGACGGAGCCTGTCGCGGTATCGCCCGCGCCCGGGCATCAACAGTTCATTCCGGCCGTTGCCGTCAACGATCGAGGGGACGTGGCGGTGGCTTGGTACGGTTTTTCGACCGACACTGCCGCAACACGCGAACTGCCGACCAGCTACTGGATTACGTGGTCCACAGATCAGGGTGAGACCTGGAAGTTGAAGCAACCCGTGACGCCACGTCCGTTCGATTTGCGTACAGCCCCGTACAACACCGGCTTCTTCTTTGGCGAATACCAGGGGCTGGTGGCGGTCGGCCAATCATTTGTATCGACCGTGACACTGACGAACGGCCACAGGCTGCAGAATCGCACCGATATCTATTCGTGTACGGTGACGCCAAGCGCCCCCGTGGCGGGGAACACCGCGACCGTATGCGCCGCGCCCGCCGCCCGATAGCCGAGCGGTGCGCCTATCGCCGCGCACTCCGATTCACCGCGTACTTAGAAACGGCGCAAAGACGAAGCCGTGAACGCAGAGCCGCTGTCAGGCAGTAGCGCACGGTCCGACCGAGCCGCAAAGCGCGCGTTTACGCAACCGCCGCGGTGACGTGCTTCGGAATACGGAGTGCAAGAGCCGGAAGGCTGCCCGCCACGACGCTCGTGCCGAACACGCGTCCGCCAAGGTTTTCGCGCGCGAATCCTGCGGCGAACTCCTCGGCGAGCAACAATGCAATTATGCGCGCTCCCCATATCGCGACGAGCCGTCTAGCGGTGGAACGGTATTGCCATGAAGCGCGCGTCGCGACAACGCCAAAGCTGAGCAAGGCAACGCGAAGCGACCGTTCAACGAATTCGTATGCTCTGCCGACCTCCTGATTTGCGTGCTCTAGCGTCGGCTTCTGCAGCGGGCGTTCAGGTCAAATGCGACCGTCGCGAGATTCCCGATCGCGCGTCTGCGGCAATCATCGTTAGCTGACCGCCGCGTAGATCGACACTTCTGCACCGAGCCGCGGACCAAGCCGATCACGCACGATCTCAAGATCATACCGCGTCTGCAGGTTCAACCAAAACTGGGCGGACGTCCCGAAGTAACGCCCGAGCCGCAGCGCGGTATCGGCTGTGATGGCCCGCTTGCCATGGACGATCTCGTTGATGCGGCGAGGCGGAACGGATACGTCATGCGCTAGCCGATACTGCGAGAGAGCAAGCGGCTCCAAGAACTCCGCAAGGAGAATCTCGCCAGGGTGGATCGGAGCAAGTTTCGTTGCCATCTGACGCTCAGTGATAGTCCACGATCTCGACATCGTGCGCCGCGCTGTCTTTCCAGCGAAAGCACACCCGCCACTGCTGGTTGACGCGAACGTTGTGCTGCCCAGCGCGATCGCCCTTGAGCTTCTCCAGTCGATTGCCGGGAGGCACTCGAAGTTCAGCCAGCGCGACAGCCGCCTCAAGCAACAGCAGTTTGCGGAGCATCAGGCTCCGCAATTCGGCTGAAAATCGCCGGACCGGTTGCCGATCAAACAACCGTTCGGTGTCGCGGTCGGCAAAGCTGACGATCATATAAAACAATAACGCGCGGCGCTATTAACGTCAAGCGTTACGTACCTGCTACGGCTTGCTGATGCTGGCTTCTGCAGCGGGCGTTCGAATGAAATGTACGCGGAGCGCGCTACCGAACACGCCCGCCTGCAACAAGTATCGTTCGGCCGCTGGAGATCACGCCCGACGCCGCCAGTACCCCGGCCGCCGCCGATGATGCGCCACGGCAAGCACTTCGAGGTCCGGCGGTATGACGCGATAAACGATGTCATAGGGAGACCCGGCAACCATCAGCCGCCTCGTGCCGCGGCGGAGATTCCCCAATCTCCGAGTACTCGAGCAGGCGATCCCATACCGCCCTCACGGCGTCACGAAACGAAATGCCAAGCCCGGCGCGTGCCGCTTGATAGTACAGCGCCGATTCGATTAGTTCGTCTCGCGCCGCTGGATGAAACCGCAGCGTCACCGCTGCAGACGCCGATCGAGCGCTGCAAAGACCTCATCAACCGAAATGGCTTGTCCGTGGCCCGCGTCCAGTTCAGCCCCGCGTCGCGCGATCTCCTCTTCCCAAGCCACAGCCGGGTCGGGCTCGCTCCGTTCGATGCTCGCCAGCAGCAAGGCCGCGAGACGTGCCCGGTCGGCCATGGGCCACGCAAGCGGTTGGAAAGCGAGGACTTCGGCGTTTCGGTCAACCATTGCGTCTCCTCGATCAGGCGTCTGGAAATACACCCGAATAGCCGCGCGGGTCGCCATGGAGGCCCACAGCGGCTGCCCCGCGCTGTTCACCGTCAGCTGTCCTACATGTCGGCACAACGTAAACCTGTAGCAACGACAGAACGCAAAGTTCTGCTGAGATGCCTGCCGATTCGTCAACTACTCCGTTCGTGCCAGTAGGCCTCGAGCGCGGACTAGATGTTCCAGAATACCGCTAACCACAACGCCCGAATCGGACCCGTCGCAACGATGCCGAGCACATACGCCCCCCCAACGCCGAACTGCGCCAGACCCGTAAACCATCGACCTTGCACTACTTGAGCGGCCCCGGGGATAAACGCACTCGATAGCGCGTGCTGCACTGCGATTCCGCGGATAGACGTCGGAATCGGCGAAACGGCCGTTACCGAATCTCTCGTACGCTCGATTCAGGCGATTTCGACGGGCGCCATCTTCGGGATCGCGAGTGGGCTATCAGCGGGTGACTCGACGTGCTCACTCATTGGCGTCTGGTTCGCTGGGAAGCAGATGGTGTCTGGTACCCAAAGACTGCGATAACAATTTAGCCGCCACGATCAGCTGCGTCGAAGCGCCGGCCAGCAGAACGCTGGCTTCTGCAGCAAGCATCGTTAGGCTTCGCGTGCGATCGGACTCATGTGAAGCTCGACACCCAACGCACGAATCAGCTTCAAGACGGTGTCATACCGCGGCTTCGCGCCGGGGGCCAACGCCTTGTACAGACTCTCACGACCCAGCCCGGTATCCTTCGCCAGCTGTGACATGCCGCGCGCCTTCGCGACATCAGCGATCGCCTGCAGAAACAGATCCGGATGCTCACTCGCCAAGGCGACGTTGAGATACTCCGCGATTACCTCTTCGCTGTCGAGATAATCTGCAGCGTCAAATACCACGGGCTTCTTCATCGCTCAGTCTCCAGTGTGCGGCGTAACAGCTTGGCCTGACGGATGTCGCGACGCTGCGTCGATTTGTCGCCGCCACACAGCAACCAGCAGGTCACGTTCCCCTGCCGCCAGTAGTACACGCGATAGCCTTGCCCCGTATGGATGCGAAGCTCGAACACGCCTTCGCCAACGGCCGCATGGTCACCGAAGTGACCCAGTTCGGCAGTACGAAGCCGAGCAAGAATGCGCGCCTTCCCGATCGGATCGCGAAGGGCTTTTAGCCATTCATCGAACTCCGCAGTCCGAAGGAAAACGCGCATTCTCAATTGTATCCGTTTGGATACTAGCAGTCAAGCCTGAACCGGCTTCGGCCAGCCTCAACGCCAGCTTCTGCAGCGGGCGCTTCAACAAGCGGCGCGCGGCATCGACAAACCACGACGCCCGCAGGCCTCGCCGTTGTTTCGACTGGTGTCGGACCATCTGCACCGCCGGCAGACGGTCTACGACGAGCGCTTCGCCCGCGAGTATGGCCCGTGGCGCCCCGTCGTCGCGCAGGTCGCCGACAAGTTCTTCGCCTGCGGCGTGCTCGAACGAGGGTTCGCCCGCATCCGCCGCGACGGTTGCGCGCACGAGTATCTGCTCGCGTTCTCGTGCGAGTGTCGCTACTTCTGCCCGAGCTGCCACGCCAAACGCCTGGCCATTTGGACGCACTGGCTGGACACCACGCTGCTCGCGCCGGTGCCGCATCGTCAGGTGGTGCTCACCATCCCCAAGCGGCTGCGCGCCTCTTGGTGCAGCGACCCCGACATCGTGGCGCCTGACGCCAGCGCCGCGCCGTCACGTACGGCGCCACCAATGTCCGTCGCGCGGTTGACGGGGGCGTTCCGCCGCGCCGTGTTGCGGCTGTTCGTGCGGCTGCATCTCTTCGACGAGGACCAAGCTGGGGGCAAGCTGACGTGGCCACACTCCGGGTTCCACGTGCATACCGCCGTCTGGGTGCCGGAGGACGACCGAGTCTTTGCGACGCGGCTCGCCCGGTACTGTGCGCGGAATCCCGTTGCGCTGGAGCGGCTGACGTACGACCGGGCCCCCAAGGTCGTGAGCTATCGCTCGAACAAGTCCGAGGGTGACAGCGGGGAGCGAGACCGTCGACCCGCTGGAGATTCTGGCGCGGGTGTTGGTCCACATCCCCGACAAAGGCCATGTCACCACGCGGTACTACGGCTGGTACGCCAACCGCCCCCGGGGCATGCGGGGGAAGGCGGAGCCTGCGGCAGCGGACGGGCCGCCGACGATGGTGTCCGCGCCGCAACTCGCGCCGACCGAGGCCACGCGCCGGTGGGCGACGCTGCTCCAGCAGATCTTTGAAGTCGACGCCCTCGCGTGCCCCAGCTCCCACGGCGTGATGCGCCTCGTCGCCTTCATCACGCAACCGTCGGTGATCGACCAGATCCTCGCGTACCTCCGCACCCGTGCCGCGACGGCGGCCCACGGCGACGCGCAAAGTCCTCCCTCGACCCGGGGACCGTCTGGACGGAGTGCCACGCGACGACCCGCCGCGGCCCACCGGGCCCGCTGAGTCTCGCCTCGACGTCCCCGCTCACGGTGCGGGGACGTTCGGTGTGCGCGTCAGTCTCACCGGGGCGTCTGATCGGTTCTCGCAGCGACCGGACGCCCACGGGCCACGCCGTCCGGACGGCCAACGAGGCGCGGCGGTGGGCGGCGGGCAGGCCGCGACGCGCCGGGCGGCCCTCGCGTGGTCGGCGATCACGCCGTATGCTCGCCGGAAAGTCGACCGAGCCCGATTGCATTTCCTTCTGTGAAGCAACAGCCCGCGTCAAGCCCCCAGCTGTTGTTTCTGGGCTTGCCGTTGCAGCTGCTTCGGTTGTCCGAGCGATCCTCGAGGTGCTGCTCAGCCTTCTGTTCGCGCTCTCGGGTGGGACGCGAAGGTCCCGGCGCATGAGGGTGGTACGAAAGAGCGGACGTTGCCAACTATCCCACGACGTCGATGTCCTGCGTGCTGCGTCAAGAAAATTCCCGCGCTCGCCGCTCCCGATTCAGTCGACTCGATTTCCGCATCGGTGTTCTGCCGTTCACGCCGCGCGCGGTGTTGCCTCCGTCGGTCGCGGGCGGATCCGGTGCGCGTCGAGGGACACGTGGTCGCGCCACATCGCATACCGGATGCCGGCCAGTCGGCGCGCGAGCGCGACCACGGCAATGCGCTTGCCACGCCGCTGCGCGATCTGGGTCGTCCACGCGCGCAGCGCCGCGGTCTCCGCGGACTTCGAGCGCAGGATCGTCCACGCCGCCTCGACCAGCAGCCAGCGCATGCGCCCGTTGCCGGCTTTCGCAATATGACCGAGCTGGCGTTTTTCTCTCGAACGCCGCTCACTTGGCACCACGCCGAGATACGCTTCGAGTTCGTGGGCCGTGCGAAAGCGCGTGGTGTCGTCGATCGTCGCCACGAACGCACTCGCCGTGACCGGCCCCACGCCAGGTGCCGTCGTGGGGCGCGCCGCGATCGGATCCGCCTGCGCGAAGGCGGCGATCCGCGCATCAGCCACGGCAATCGGTGCCGTGAGCGGCGCGAACACCGCGAACAGCGGCGCCAGTTCCGTCGTCAACGTCGGCGACAGCTCGAGTTCGGCGATCCGCGTCGGGAGCCACGTTTTCGATTGACGGCGTGAAGCTGCCGAGCAACGCCTCCACACATCGCAGCGGGACGCGCGCGGAATTCACGCAACGTGCGGAGAAACTGGAGGCGACGGCCAAGACGATCTCGACCGGCACCGCGAGACCGATGCCCTCGAGCTCGAGCCGGAGGTCGCGGCGAAGACCACCGCGCGGATCGCGCGCCTCACGCGAGATGCGGAGCAGCTACGCGCGTGGTTGGCCACCCATCCCACGGATCGTCATGGGCCGACCGGCGGAGTGCGCAAGAGCAACCGCACCGACAACGAGCGCGCGAAGATGGCGACGGACAAGGGCGTCGTGCAGGGCTATACGGGTGTGGCCGCCGTCGATGCGAAACACCAGATCATCGTGACCGCGCAGGCGCATGGCACGGGCTCCGAGCAAGAGCTGCTGCTACCGGTCGTGGACGCCCTCGCGGCGCTGCGGACGAGCGACACCGTGCTCACGGCGGACGCCGGGTATCATCGTGAAGCGAATCTTGCCGCACTGGCGGCCGTCGAGGTGCCCGCGCTCATCGCCGATCCCGACATGCGGACGCGCGACGAACGGTTTGCGGATCGCGACCACCACACGCGTGCGCCAGATCCGCTGCACGACAAGTCAGGGACCGCGAAGAAGGCGTTGCCGCTGTTCGCACCGAGTGATTTCACGTATGACGCCGAGGCGCGCACGTGTGTGTGTCCCGCCGGGAAGTCGCTGAACCGGAGAGGGGCCCGCAACGTCACGAACGGGTACGTCGGTGAACACTTCGAGGGC
This sequence comes from Gemmatimonadales bacterium, assembly GCA_038210005.1. Taxonomy (GTDB): domain Bacteria; phylum Gemmatimonadota; class Gemmatimonadetes; order Gemmatimonadales; family Gemmatimonadaceae; genus Gemmatimonas. The sequence goes on along the minus strand of JBBQXC010000033.1, from coordinate 424 downwards.
GCACCGCGCGACTGCGCCTCCTGTGCGCTGCGCGCGCAGTGCTTGCGCACCCCGGAGACCACCGTCGTGCGCAACGTCGCGTTCTTTCGGGGGCGCGAAGACACCGCGGAGCCCGAGACGCACACGATGCGCATGCCGCAGCGCCTCGATACGCCGGAGGGGCGCGAGCGGTACGGCCAACGCTTTGGCACCGTGGAGCCCGTCTTCGGCAACCTGCGTGACAACAAGCGGCTCGATCGCTTCACGCGGCGTGGCCGTACCAAGGTGAACGGCCAATGGCTGCTCTTTTGCTCGGTGCACAACATCGAAAAGCTGACGCATGCGGGATATGCCGCGTAAAACCGGAGCTGGGAACGCTGCGCGGCGTCGCGCACGACGCGATCACGACCATATGGCCGAGGAAAAACCGTCCAACACGGCGCGA